>NZ_KB911781.1:0-474314 GCF_000383655.1 Streptomyces sp. 351MFTsu5.1
CTCACCGAGTACCTGACCGAGCTGTCCGGTGAGGCGGCCTCCTACATGCGGCCGAACTTCTTCGCCAACACCCCCGACATCCTGCACGCCTTCCTCCAGCACGGCGGCCGCCCCGCGTTCGCCCTGCGCGCGGTCCTGGCCGCGACCCTCTCGCCGACCTGGGGCATCTACTCCGGCTACGAACTCGCCGAGCACACCCCCCTGCGCGAGGGCAGCGAGGAGTACCTCGACTCGGAGAAGTACCAGCTCAGGGCCCGCGACTGGGACACCCCCGACAGCCTCGCCCCCCTGATCACCCGGCTCAACACCGTCAGGCGGGACAACCCGGCCCTGCGCCAACTGCGCGACCTGCACTTCCACCACGTGGACAAGGACGAGGTGATCGCGTACTCGAAGCGGAGCGGCTCGAACACGGTTCTGGTGGTCGTGAACCTCGACCCGCACCACACCCAGGAGGCGACGGTCTCGTTGGACATGCCGCAACTCGGCCTGGAATGGCACGAGTCGGTACCGGTGCGCGACGAGCTCACCGGTGAGACCTATCACTGGGGCAGGGCGAACTACGTGCGTCTGGAACCGGGCACTCGCCCCGCGCACATCCTCACCGTCCTGCGACCGTCCACCCCGCAGATCGGAGGGTCACCCACAATATGATCGTCAACGAGCCCGTCCAGGACACCTTCGAGGACACCCCGGCCAAGGACCGGGACCCCGACTGGTTCAAGCGCGCGGTCTTCTACGAGGTGCTGGTCCGCTCCTTCCAGGACAGCAACGGCGACGGTGTCGGCGACCTCAAGGGCCTGACCGCCAAACTGGACTACCTCCAGTGGCTCGGCATCGACTGCCTGTGGCTGCCGCCGTTCTTCAAGTCACCGCTCCGGGACGGCGGTTACGACGTCTCCGACTACACCGCCGTGCTGCCCGAGTTCGGTGACCTCGCCGACTTCGTGGAGTTCGTCGACGCCGCCCACCAGCGCGGCATGCGCGTCATCATCGACTTCGTCATGAACCACACCAGCGACCAGCACCCGTGGTTCCAGGAGTCCCGCGCCAACCCCGACGGCCCCTACGGCGACTACTACGTGTGGGCCGACGACGACAAGCAGTTCCAGGACGCCCGGATCATCTTCGTCGACACCGAGGCCTCCAACTGGACCTTCGACCCGGTCCGCAAGCAGTACTTCTGGCACCGCTTCTTCTCCCACCAGCCGGACCTCAACTACGAGAACCCGGCCGTGCAGGAGGAGATGATCTCCGCGCTGCGGTTCTGGCTGGACCTGGGCATCGACGGCTTCCGCCTCGACGCCGTGCCGTACCTGTACCAGCAGGAGGGCACCAACTGCGAAAACCTTCCGGCGACCCACGAGTTCCTCAAGCGGGTCCGCAAGGAGATCGACGCCTCCTACCCGGACACGGTGATCCTGGCGGAGGCGAACCAGTGGCCGGAGGACGTCGTCGACTACTTCGGCGACTACGCCAAGGGCGGCGACGAGTGCCACATGGCGTTCCACTTCCCGGTCATGCCCCGCATCTTCATGGCGGTCCGCAGGGAGTCCCGCTACCCGGTCTCGGAGATCCTCGCCAAGACCCCCGCGATCCCCGCCAACTGCCAGTGGGGCATCTTCCTGCGCAACCACGACGAGCTGACCCTGGAGATGGTCACCGACGAGGAACGCGACTACATGTGGGCCGAGTACGCGAAGGACCCACGGATGCGCGCCAACATCGGCATCCGCAGGCGTCTGGCGCCCCTGCTCGACAACGACCGCAACCAGATCGAGCTGTTCACGGCTCTCCTGCTCTCCCTGCCCGGCTCGCCGATCCTCTACTACGGCGACGAGATCGGCATGGGCGACAACATCTGGCTCGGTGACCGCGACGCCGTCCGCACCCCGATGCAGTGGACACCGGACCGTAACGCGGGATTTTCCTCCTGTGACCCCGGGCGGCTCTATCTGCCGACCATCATGGACCCGGTCCACGGCTACCAGGTCACCAACGTCGAGGCGTCGATGGCGTCGCCCTCCTCGTTGCTGCACTGGACCCGCCGGATGATCGAGATCCGCAAGCAGAACCCGGCGTTCGGCCTCGGCTCCTACACCGAGCTCCCGTCGTCGAACCCCGCGGTCCTCGCCTTCCTGCGGGAGTACGAGGACGACCTGGTCCTGTGCGTGCACAACTTCTCCCGGTTCGCGCAGCCCACCGAGCTGGACCTGCGTGAGTTCGTCGGCCGGCACCCCGTCGAGCTGTTCGGCGGGGTGCGGTTCCCGGCCATCGGTGAGCTGCCGTACTTGCTGACCCTGGGCGGGCACGGCTTCTACTGGTTCCGGCTGCGCAAGGACGCGGCCTAGCCGACCGGGCCCGGGCGGGGCGGTTTCCACCGGCCCGCCCGGGGCACGCATCAGTAACACCCCGACCAGCCAGCCCGGGGAAAGGACGCCCCCACCATGTCGGAAGCCGTCACCCCCACCGCCACGACAAGCCCCGGCCTCCTCGCCTCGCTCGACCCCCTCCTGCGCGAGTGGCTGCCGCGGCAGCGCTGGTTCGCGGGCAAGGGACGCCCGGTCACCGGGTTCTCGCTGGTGGCGGCCACCGAGCTGCTGCCGCCCACCGCCAAGCTCGGTCTCTACCACCTGCTGGTCCGCGCTCACCAGCCGGCGGCCGTGGGTGCGCCGACGCACCCAGGGGACTGTTACCAGCTGCTCATAGGCGTGCGCGAGGCGCTGCCGCCCCGGCTGGCGCCCGCGCTGATCGGCCATGTCGAGGAGGGCCCGCTCAGCGGCCGTACCGCGTACGACGCCCTCTTCGACCCCCTGCCCGCCGAACTGCTCCTGGAGGCGATCCGCACCGGAGCCAGGATCGGCGGGCTTCGTTTCGACCGGGACCCGCAGCAGGAGATCCGGGACGGACTGGTGGCCCGGGTGGTGACCGCCGAGCAGTCCAACTCGTCGATCGTCTTCGGAGATACGTTCATCCTGAAGCTGCTGCGCCGGATCGTGCCCGGCGTCAACCCCGACCTGGAGCTCCCGCTGGCGCTGGCCCGGGAGGGCTGCCCCCGGGTGCCCGCGCCGACGGGATGGCTGCGGACGGAGGTCGCGGGTGAGCCGTACACCCTCGGAGTGCTCCAGCCCTTCGTGCAGGGCGCCTCGGACGGCTGGGAGCTGGCCCTGCGGGAGCTGGCCAAGGGCGAGGACTTCAGCGCGGAGGCGCACGCCCTCGGCCGGGCCACCGCCGAGGTGCACACCGCGCTCGCCCGCGCCCTGCCCACGGTGACGCTCGGCCACCAGCAGCTTCACCAGCTCGTCGACGGCATGCTCGAGCGGCTGGAGGCGGCGGTGCAGGCGGTTCCCGCGCTACTGCCGTACGCGCCGGGTCTGCGCACCGCGTTCACCGCGCTGGGGGACCTGGCGTCCGAGGGCACCACCTGGACCGCGCAGCGCATCCACGGCGACCTGCACCTCGGGCAGTGCCTGCGCTCGGCCTCCGGGCACTGGTCGCTGATCGACTTCGAGGGCGAGCCGTCCAAGCCGCTGTCCGAACGGCGGCTGCCGCAGCCGACGGTCCGGGACGTCGCGGGGATGCTGCGCTCGTTCGACTACGCGGCCCACTCGACCGACCTGCCGGTGCCGGGCTGGGCCGAGGCCTGCCGGGCGGCGTACTGTTCCGGCTACGCCGAGGTCAGCGGGGTGGACCCACGGACCGATCCGGTGCTGTTGCGGGCCTACGAGACCGACAAGGCGATCTACGAGGTCGTCTACGAGGCCCGGCACCGGCCGGACTGGCTCCAGGTGCCGATGGCCGCGGTGGCGCGGTACGCGACGACCGACCTGACCTGACCGACCTTTCCCGGCCGAGGAGGCTCCTCCTGTGACTCCGCCCACCCCCAGCGGTTCGGAACCGAAGAAGACTGCGAAGAAGAAGACGCCTCCGGCGGGGAAGGCCGGTGCGACGTCCGGTGCGGGGGTGTCTGGCGCTGATCAGACGGGTGCCGTGAAGGCTGCTGCCGAGAAGGTGGTCGCCGATACGGCCGGGGCGGTGAAGGCGGTCGCGAAGAAGGTCGGTGCGAAGAAGGCCGCGGGTGGAGGGACGACCGACGGGAAGGCCGCTGCCGAGAAGGCCGTCGCCAAAAAGGCCGGTGCCAAGAAAGCCGTAGCCAAGAAAGCCAGTGCGGAGAAGGCCGTCGCCAAGAAGGCCGTCCCCAAGAAGGCCAGTGCGGAGAAGGCCGTCGCCAAGAAGGCCAGTGCGGAGAAGGCCAGTGCGGAGAAGGCCGTCGCCGAAAAGGCCGTAGCCAAGAAGGCCGGTACGGAGAAGGCCGTCACCAAGAAGGCGCTGGCCAAGGAGGCCCCCGTGGAGAAGCCTGCCGGGAAGAAGGCCGCCGCGAAGAAGGCCACGGCGGCGGAGAAGAAGACCGCGGCCAGGAAAGTGACCGCCCGGAAGACAGCAGCGCAGAAGACGGTGAGCGGCGAGAGCCCGGCGCGGCCGGTAGCCCCCGCAGAGCCCACCGCCACCTCACCGGCTCCCGCCAGGAAGCCGACGACAGGGAAGACAGCCGGCGCCAAACCCGCGACGCAACCGGTCGCTTCCAGCAGGAAGTCAACGCCGCGGAAGGCACCCGGTGCCAAGCCCCCGGCGCAGCCGGTCGCCGCCGCAGGAGCCACCGCCGGGCCGGTCCCCACCAGCAACGTAGGCGCCCCATCGACTGCCCCTCAGCCCATCCCCGCCACCCCGGCCCCCGCCGAGCCCCTCGCCGTCGGCCCCGCACCCGCCGAACCGACCACCCCCCCGCCGCCGGAGGCAGCCGCGCTCGCGGCCGATGACCGGGAGCGGTTGCTGGCCGGGGCTCATCATGATCCGCACTCCGTGCTGGGAGCGCACCCCGTGCCCGGCGGCGTGGCGTTCCGGGTGTTCCGGCCGTTCGCGCTGGCCGTGACCGTCGTCGCCGGGGAGCTGCGGGCCGAACTGCACGACGACGGCGACGGGTTCTTCTCCGGGGCGCTGCCGCTGACGGACGTCCCGGACTACCGGCTGCTCGTGACGTACGAGGGGTCGGTGCAGGACACCGCGGACGCGTACGCCTTCCTGCCCGCGCTCGGCGATCTCGACCTGCATCTGATCGGCGAGGGCCGGCACGAGCAGTTGTGGACGGCGCTCGGCGCGCAGCCGATGACCCACCAGGGCGTCACCGGCACCCGCTTCACGGTGTGGGCGCCGAACGCGCGAGGCGTGCGCGTGGCCGGCACCTTCAACTTCTGGGACCCCTCCGCGTTCGCGATGCGTTCGCTCGGCTCGACCGGTGTCTGGGAGCTGTTCGTGCCCGGCGTCGGCGAGGGCGAGCTGTACAAGTTCGAGATCACCCGGCCCGACGGCTCGAAGACCCTGCGCGCGGACCCGCTGGCCCGCCGTACCGAGGTCCCGCCCAACACCTCCTCGATCGTCCACGCCTCGCACCACGAGTGGCGGGACGAGGAGTGGCTGGCCCGGCGTGCGGAGGGGGCCCCCGCGCACGAAGCCGCCTTCTCGGTCTACGAGATCCATCTCCCCTCCTGGCGACCGGGGCTGACGTACCGTCAACTCGCCGAGCAGCTTCCCGCGTACGTCAAAGACCTCGGCTTTACCCACGTCGAGCTGATGCCGGTCGCCGAGCACCCCTTCGGCGGCTCCTGGGGCTACCAGGTCACCGGGTTCTACGCCCCCACCGCCCGGCTCGGCACCCCCGACGACTTCAAGTACCTGGTCGACGCGCTCCACCAGGCGGGGATCGGCGTACTGATGGACTGGGTGCCCGCGCACTTCCCGCGCGACGACTGGGCGTTGGCCGAGTTCGACGGCCGCACCCTGTACGAGCACGAGGACCCGCTGCGGGCCGCGCATCCCGACTGGGGAACCCTGGAGTTCGACTACGGCCGCCGCGAGGTCCGCAACTTCCTGGTGGCGAACGCCATCTACTGGTGCGAGGAGTTCCACATCGACGGCCTCAGGGTCGACGCGGTCGCCTCGATGCTCTACCTCGACTACTCGCGCGAGCCCGGCCAGTGGGTGCCGAACGTGCACGGCGGCCGGGAGAACCTGGACGCGGTGGACTTCCTCCAGGAGATGAACGCCACGGTGTACCGGCGGGTGCCGGGCGTGGTGACGATCGCGGAGGAGTCGACGGCCTGGGACGGCGTGACGCGCGCGACGCACCACATGGGACCGGGCGGCTTCGGGGGCCTGGGCTTCGGTCTGAAGTGGAACATGGGCTGGATGCACGACTCGCTCGACTACATGGCCCATGAGCCGGTGCACCGCAAGTACCACCACCACGAGATGACGTTCTCGATGGTGTACGCGTACAGCGAGAACTACGTCCTGCCGATCTCGCACGACGAAGTGGTGCACGGCAAGCGGTCGTTGGTGTCGAAGATGCCCGGCGACTGGTGGCAGCAGCGGGCCAACCTGCGCGCCTACCTGGGCTTCATGTGGGCTCATCCCGGCAAGCAACTCCTCTTCATGGGGCAGGAGTTCGCGCAGGGCGCGGAGTGGTCGGAGGCGCACGGCCCGGACTGGTGGCTGCTGGACCCGGCGTACGGGGCGGAGGCGGACCACCGCGGTGTCCGCGACCTGGTCCGGGACCTGAACATCGTGTACCGCCACACGCCTGCCCTGTGGCAGCGCGACACGGACCCCTCGGGCTTCCAGTGGATCGTGGGCGACGCGGCGGAGGACAACGTCTTCGCGTTCCTGCGGTACGACGCGGAGGGCACCCCGCTCCTCGCGGTCTCCAACCTCTCCCCGGTGGCCCGCCCCGACTACCGCATCGGCGCCCCCGACGACATCCCGGCCTGGGTCGAGTCCCTCAACACCGACACGGGGAAGTACGGCGGCAGCGACGTCACCAACCCGGACGTCCTGAAGCCGGACCCGCAGGGCTGGCACGGCCGCCCGGCCAGCCTCCAGCTCACGCTGCCGCCGCTCGCGACGGTGTGGCTGCGGCCGGCGTAGGGGACGGTCCGAGGGTTCGGCGGCGGCCGCGGGGGAACGGCATCCCTCAGCGGCCGCCGCGGGGAACGAGAGCCCTCAGCGGCCGCCGAACATGAACTTGCGCAGGGCCGCCAGCAGGCCCCCGGCCTGGCCGTCGGCCTCGCCGCCGGACCCGGGCGACCGGTGCTGCGGCCGCGTCGGTGCCGGTCGCCGTGCGACGGCCCCCGGGCCGAGTTCGTAGCGGACCGGCAGCAGCCGCAGCCCGCGCACCACCGGGCCCGAGCGCCAGGGCAACTGGTCCGGTGGCAGGGTGAGTTCCGCGCGGGTGAAGTGGTCGAGGAACCGTCCCACCGCCGTCGAGACGATCATGCCGCCCAGTTCTCTCGCGGCGCTCGGGCACTGGTGCGGTCCGGCGCCCCAGCCCAGGTGTGCCCGGGTGGACACCGTCGCCCCCACCAGGTGGGAGGAGCTCAGCGCCAGCAGCTCCTGGTGCGCCGCCGCCGCGGACGGGGACACCGCGTCGCCCGCCCGCACCCACACCTTCCCCAGCCGCACGTCCCGCGCCGCGAACCGGAAGCACATGTTGGCCACCGGAGGGTTCACCAGTGCCGCCCGGTTGACCGTCTCGCCGAGCTGTCCGGCCGAGAGGCTGCGCCGGACCGTGGTGTTCCCGCGCAGCACCTCCAGCAGCGTGTTGAGGACCATGTTCCCGGTGATGTCGTTCAGGTACACGGCGTTCATGAACAGCTCCCGTCCGAGCTGTTCGTCGCTCAGCCCGGGGTCCGCGAGCAGCAGGTAGGAGGTGAGGTCGTCCCCCGGCCGGGCCCGCCGGTGCGCGGCGAGCCGGGTGAACGCGGCCAGCGCCCGGGCCGTCGCGGGACCGGAGTCCGCTCCCCCGTCGAGCATCCGCCACAGGTCCATGACCAGTTCGTCGCCCAGCTCCACGGGACAGCCGAACAGCTTGGTCGTCACCATCAGCAGCAGCGGCCGGGTGTACTGCGCCCCGAGATCCGCGAAGCCCACGGTCCCGGACTCGGCGGCCAGCATCCCGACCAGCTCGTCGGCGTACCGGGCGACCGCGGCCCGTACCTCCCATCCTTCCGGGCTGCGCGGGTCCTGGAAGGGGGTGAGCGCGGAGTGATGGGTGCGCCGGGACGCCAGATGCTCCTCGTCGTCCATGAACATCGTCTGCCGTACCTCGTAACCGGCCAGCAGCGGCCAGTCCCGTGGCAGGCGGCCTTCCGCCCGGGCCCGCCAGTACCGCACGTCCCGCCGCCACAGGCTCTCGTTGCGCAGCACCTCGGTGACCTCGGTGTAGCCGAGCACCAGCCAGACCGGCACGCCCGCGAGAGCGACCGGGGCGACCGGCCCGTAGGTGCCGCGCAGCCGCTCGTACACGGCGCCCGGGTCGACGTCGAACTCGGCGGTGAGCAGCGGTTCGACGGGCAGCGACGCGAGGGTGGGGCCGTCGGCCGGCGGGGTCGCGTGGGCATGGGCTTCCATGTGCACACGCTTACCGCACCGACCGTGCACGGGCAGTCACTCCGGCGTGAACTGTTACGTCTTGGTGATGAGTGATCCTTAAGGGGTGACCAGCGCCTTCGGCAGCCGGCCCGTGTGCAGGACGCCCAGTCGCTGGGTCGCCCGGGTCAGGGCGACGTAGAGGTCGCTCGTGCCGTACAGCGCCGGTTCGACCACGAGCACCGAGTCGAACTCGAGCCCCTTGGACTGCCGGGGGTCGAGGAGGACGACGGTCCGGGTCAGGTCCGGTTCCGCGCCCGCGGTCACCCCGTCGAGGCGGGCCGCGAGTTTGCGGTGCAGATGGCGGGGGGCGATGACGGCGAGCCGTCCCTCGTCGGGGGTCAGCTCCTTCACGGCCTCGGCGACCGCGCCGGGCAGGTCGTCGGTGGCGCGCACCCAGGGCCGTACACCGGTGGAACGGACCGAACTCGGCGGTTCGAAGTGCGGGTTCTCCGCGCGTACGACGGCCGCCGCGAGCTCCATGATCTCGGCGGGGGTGCGGTAGTTGACGCCGAGGCGGGTGTGCTCCCAGCGGTCCTCGACGTACGGCTGGAGGATCTCCTGCCACGAGCCCACGCCCGCCGCCTCCGCGGTCTGCGCCGGGTCGCCGACCAGGGTCATGGAGCGGGTCGGACTGCGCCGCATCAGCAGCCGCCAGGCCATCGGGGACAGCTCCTGCGCCTCGTCGACGATGATGTGCCCGAACGCCCAGGTGCGGTCGGCCGCCGCGCGCTCGGCGGCGCTGCGGTGGTCGTCCTCCTCCTGCCGCTCGGCGAACCGCTCCGCGTCGATGATGTCGTGGGCGGACAGCACCTCGGAGTCCTCGTCGTCGATGTCCTCGAACTCGTAGGTCCGCGAGGCGTACGACACGTCGAGCACGCCCTGCGCGTACGCGATCTGCGTCTCGCGCTCGCGTTCGGCCAGTGCCCGCGCCACCCGCTCGTCCACGCCGAGGAGTTCGGCGGCCTCGTCGAGCAGGGGCACGTCCGCCACGGTCCAGCCCCGGGTCACCGGGCGGCGGATCGCGGCCGCGTCCTCGTCGGGGAGGTAGCCGACCGGGTCCGCGAGGAAGTCCGCGACCAGCCGCTGCGGGGTCAGCCTGGGCCACAACTGGTCGATGGCGGCCCACACTTCGGGGTTCTCGGCGATCTCGTCGCGGATCTGGGTGATGTCGGCCGCGTCGAGGAGACTGCTGCCGTCGTAGGGGTCGGTGCCGACCCGCTCGGCGTACAGCTCGGTGAGCGTGTTGAGGATGTGGCCCTCGAAGTGCTCCCGGGCCACGTTGTGCGGCAGCCGGGCGGCCCGGGTCTTCTCGCGGGCGACCTTGACCAGGCCGTCGTCGAGCATCAGGACCTCGCGGTCGTGCTCGATCGCGATCACCGGGTCGGGCAGCGCCTGCCAGTCGCGTACGGCGTCGGCGAGGACGTCCGCCATGGCGGCCCGCCCCTTCACCGCGGCCGCCGCCCGGCCGTCCGTGGCCGTCGCCTTCACGCCGGGGAACAGCTCGCCGATCGTGGCGAGCAGCACGCCGGTCTCGCCGAGGGAGGGCAGCACCTCGCCGATGTACCCGAGGAAGGCGGGGTTGGGTCCGACGATCAGCACGGCCCGCTTGGCGAGCAACTCCCGGTGTTCGTACAGGAGATAGGCCGCCCGGTGCAGGGCCACCGCGGTCTTTCCGGTGCCGGGGCCGCCCTCGACGACCAGCACCCCGCGGTGCGGGGCGCGGATGATCTCGTCCTGCTCGGCCTGGATGGTCTGCACGATGTCGTGCATCCGGCCGGTGCGGGCGGCGTCGAGCGCGGCGAGCAGCACCGCGTCACCGGTGGGGTCCTCGTGCCCGGTCCTGGTCGCGTCCCCCAGGTCGAGGATCTCGTCGTGCAGGTCGGTGACGCGACGGCCGTCGGTGCCGATGTGCCGGCGGCGGCGCAGGCCCATCGGGGTGTGGCCGGTGGCCAGGTAGAAGGGGCGGGCGACCTCGGCCCGCCAGTCGATGAGGATCGGGGTGCGCTCGGCGTCGTCGGTGCGCAGGCCGAGCCGTCCGATGTGGTGGGTGACGCCCGAGGTGAGGTCGATGCGGCCGAAGCAGAGCGAGCCGTCGACCGCGTTCAGGGCGGCCAGCAGTCCGGAGCGCTCGGCGACCAGGATGTCCCGTTCGAGGCGGGCCTGCATCGGGGTGTTGCCCTGGGCGAGCGCGTCGGTGACCGACGTCTCGGTGTCACCGCGCAGGGCGTCCACGCGCGCGTACAGGTTGTCGAGGAATTCCTGCTCACCGCGAATTTCAGCACTGTTTGACAATTCCACTCCCGCGCAGATATACTGTGCTTACTGAACTTCTTTGCGACCCAATTCCCATGAAGTCGCGAACCATTCAATATACGCAAAGCAATCCCCCGAGCGCAATTGCTCGGGGGATTGCTTTTTTACGGGGTGGGTTCAGATCACGTCGGCCAGTTCTTCCAGGAGGCGGCGCTTCGGCCGGGCTCCCACCATGGACTTCACCGGCTCACCACCACGGAAGACCATGAAGGTGGGCATCGAGAGGACCTTGTAGGCGTTCGTGGTCACCGGATTGAGGTCCACGTTCAACTGCACCACCTTCAGCCGGTCGGCCTCCTCGGCGGCGAGGGCGCGCAGCACCGGCCCCATCTGCCGGCACGGCGGGCACCAGTCCGCCGTGAACTCCACCAGCACCGGCACCTCCGAGCCGATCACCTCAGCGGCGAAATCAGCGTCCGTCACGTCGATCACAGTTCCTGTCCTCCCAGTTCGCACAGCGGATCCGTACCGTCGAGCGTGGCCAGCCGTACGCCGATCTTGGCCCGCACCGCCTGCAACTCCCCGATCAGGGAGTCGAGTTCGTCCAGCTTGCGGCGGTAGACGTCGATCGACGCGGGACAGGTGTCGCCCTCCTCGTGCCCGGCCCGCAGACACTCCAGGAACGGCCGGGTCTCCTCCAGGTCGAACCCGAAGTCCTGGAGGGTCCGGATCTGCCGGAGCAGCTTGAGGTCCGCCTCGTCGTACGTGCGGTGGCCGTTCTCCCCCCGCCGCCCGGGCAACAGCCCCCGCGCCTCGTAGTACCGCAGCGTCCGCGTGGTGGTCCCGGCCCGTGCGGCCAGCTCGCCGATTCGCATACCGGCGAACGTAACCCTTGACGCCGACGTCAAGGCAAGAGCGATGTGCGTTCCGCAGGGGGAAGACGACTGCGGGAAGCGGTACTTTCGGCGGACCGCGCTCTTCCATTTGGGTCAGCGGGGGGGGCGTACCCCGGGGGGTGCCGGGGAATGCAGCGCCGGGGCCCTCACGGACGGCCGAGGGTTCGGTGTGGGGCGCCTCGCGCTCCGCGGCGATCAGTACGGCCCGGCAGATCAGTTCCCTGGCGGCCATGGGCTCGGCGCCGGCCACGGCCTCCCTGCCGCGGGCGAACGCGGCGCCGTAGAGGCCTAGGGAGACGGGAGCGGCCTTCCGGGTTCGGCCGCGGGATCTCGACGGCCAAGTCCGGCGTCGATGCGCTCTCCGGAACACGACCGCCGCGCGGCGCGTCACCGGGGAGTCGTGACCCCCGTCCACGGCTCCCCGGTGCGCTCGGCCCACTCGGCTGCCGCTTGCGGGCGGCCCGTGAGGAGCAGGAGCAGGGCGGTCACCGGTCCGCTGATCTCCTCGCCCTCTCCCCGCGCCCAATCGACGTCCGTGGCCACGAGCCGTGCCTTCGGCAGGGGCCAGGGCCTCGGGGGGAACCTCATGGTCCACACCCTCTCGGCGGAGTCCCGGGCGGCCCGCGGCGGCACCGGCCGGTGGCGGTCCAGCGCGAGGGCGATGTCCTGACCGTGGACGAGGAGGTCGAGGAGGGGCTCGTGGGGCGAGGTGGTCGGCGCGAGGCGGCGGGAGCCGATGATGGAGCGCAGGTTGGCGACGATCTCCCCCACCGGCAGCGACGCCTCACGGACCGCCGAGTCGTGGATCATCCGGTTCCAGTCGCCCCGGGCCCGGACCATCTCCCGCACGACCCGGCCGTAGGAGAAGCGCGCCGCGACGGTCAGATGCGCGGCGACGTCCCGCACCCGCCAGTCACCGCAGCGCGTCCGGGTCTCCCACTCCTCGGGGCCCAGCCCCTCCAGGAGGTCGGCCAGGCTCCCCCGCTCCTGGTCGACGATCCGCCAGAGCTCGTCGGCGTCCAGCACTGCGTCCGATACGGCACCCACGGGAATCACCCACTCAAGTGGTAAGCTTCTCTGACCAAAGTAGTCAGAGACTCTGACCAGTGTCAAGCAGCGCGAGGAGCATCGACGATGGTGGCGGAGAGCGAGCTCAACACGGGGCTGCTCCTGTTCCTCCCGTACCGGGCCCTGGAGAACCGGGTCTTCGCCGCGCTCGCGGAGGCCGGGTTCGACGACTTCACGCCCGCCCAGGCCCGGGTCATGCAGCGCATCGGCCCGAACGGCACACGGCTGACGGAACTCGCCGAGCAGGCCCAGGTCACCAAGCAGACCGCGGGCTTCCTGGTGGACCAGCTGGAGAAGGCCGGCTATGTCGTCCGGGTCCCGGACCCGACCGACAAGCGGGCCCGGCTGGTGTGTCTGGCGGAGAAGGCGGAGTCGGCCCAGCGGATCGCCGGCGCGATGGTCGCGGAGGTCGAGAAGGAGTGGGAGCAACACCTCGGCAGCCGCCGGATGAAACAGCTGCGCGAGGCGCTGACCCTGCTGCGGGAGATCACCGACCCCTGGGCGGAGACCTCCTAGACGGCGACCGTCGCGACAACCCCTCCTAGACGGCCACCGTCTTCGCCGCCTCCTCGACCTCCAGCAACGACGCGCTCTGCCGTTCCGCCTCGAAGGCCCGGTGGCCGCCGCGCAGGCCGAACAGGCGCTTGGTGAGCAGGATGTAGAGGACGGCCAGGATGTTCAGGACCAGGGTGGCGATCTTCAACCAGCTGACGTGCTCGGTGAGTTCGTAGATCTCCAGGGGGAGGAACGCGGCCGTGGCGACCACCGTCAGGTACTCCGCCCAGCGCCTGGCGTACCAGAGGCCGACCGCCTCGACGAGTTCGATCACGGCGTACGCGAGCAGCAGCACCGCCACCAGCACGAGGGTGTCGTGGTGGTAGCCGAAGGTCTTCTGGAGCGTGTCGACGATCGGCGAGTGGTCGAGGTCGTAGTGGAAGTGCCGGAACACCGGCCGGAGGACGTCCAGGTACTCGTCGAAGAGCCGGCGCACCGCGTCCTGGCTGTTGCTGAACTTCCACACCGCGACCGCGGCCAGCACGATGAACACCCCGCGCACCGCCCGTTCGAAGGCGAGGAAGCGCAGGACGAACAGGTCCCTGAGCACCTTGCCGCGCGGCACGAGGGGCGCGTGGTCCGCGGGCCCCGAGCCGTGCGGCTCACCGAGGGCGAAGTCGCCGCAGCGCAGACACCGCCAGGCCGCGCCGAGGGCGGTCTCGGCGTACAGCCGCTCCCGCAGCCGGGGTTCGTCCGGCGCGTAGGTGACGTGTCCGCGGCGGGCGCAGGTCCGCCGGTCCCAGTCGATCTTCATCCCCCGTGTGCCTCCGAAACCACTAGCGTGCCGTCCGGGGACGGCACGCTAGTGGCGCAGGGTAAGAATTCGGTGAGTCAGTGGGTGACTTCCGCTCGCTGCACAGCACTGCGCAAGTCGACGGGGTGAGGGCACAATGACGGCCATGACCCCGGGCCCCTCCAGTCGCGCCGACACCAACCGCCGCCGCATCCTCGACGTCGCGCTGACCGAGCTGCTGCGCGACCCCGACACGTCCATGGACCGGATCGCGCGGGCCGCGGGAGTCGTACGGCGGACGGTGTACGGCCACTTCCCGAACCGGGAGACGCTGGTCGGCACGCTCGTCGACGGTGCCGCGGAGGCGGTGGCGGCCGCGCACGCGGCGGGCCGCGAGGGCGCCGCGGATCTCGCGCAGGCCCTGGCGGGCTCGGTGCTCGCGGTCTGGGAGGTCGCCGACCGCTACCGCTTCCTGGTCGCCCTCGCCCAGCGCGGCGGCACCGTGCAGGGCGTCCGGGAGCGGCTCGCCCCGGTGCGCGCGGCGAGCACCGAACTGCTCCGGCGCGGTCTGGACGAGGGCGTCTTCGTCTCGCCGCTGCCCGCGCCCGCGCTGGCGTACGTTCACGAGCAGATGCTGTTCGCGGTCATGGCGGCGGTCGACGACGGTCTGCTGGCAGCGGAGGAGGCGGGCCGCTCCGCCGCGGTCTCGATGCTGACCGCGGCGGGCGTGCCCGCCTCCCTGGCCACCGCTCTGGTGACGAAACTGAGCGGCTGATCCTGCTTGGTCCTGCGGTTGCCGAACGGGTCCGGGCGGCCGGTCAACGGGGGAGTGTCCGGCCGCCCGGGGAGGGTGAGCCGGGCCCGGGTTCAGGTCGGGCCCGGCCCTGCTCTGCGGGCCGCTCAGGCCTTGGCCAGCTCCTTCTCGCCGCCCTGCTCGGGGATCTCGGCCACGGGCTCGTCCTCGGCGTTGTCCAGGAGGGTCTTCTCGTCGAAGGGCAGGTGGCCCGCGAGGACCTGGTCGACCCGCTCGCGGTCGATCTCCTTGGTCCAGGTGCCGATCAGGACGGTGGCGACGGCGTTGCCCGCGAAGTTGGTCAGGGCGCGCGCCTCGCTCATGAAGCGGTCGATGCCGACGATCAGGCCGATGCCGTCCACCAGGGCGGGCTTGTGCGACTGGAGACCGCCGGCCAGGGTTGCGAGACCGGCGCCGGTGACACCGGCGGCGCCCTTCGAGGCGACGAAAAGGAAGAGCAGCAGCGGGATCTGCTCGCTGACGGACATCGGGGTGCCCATGGCGTCGGCGACGAACAGCGAGGCCATGGTCATGTAGATCATGGTGCCGTCGAGGTTGAAGGAGTAGCCGGTCGGGATGGTGATGCCGACCACCGGCTTGCTGACGCCCAGGTGCTCCATCTTCGCGATGACCCGCGGCAGCGCGGACTCGGAGGACGAGGTCGACAGGATCAGCAGGAACTCACGGCTCAGGTACTTGAAGAGGGTGAGGATGTTCAGGCCGGCCACGAGCCGCAGCAGCGTGCCGAGCACGATGAAGACGAAGAGCAGACACGTGACGTAGAAGCCGAGCATCAGGACGGCGAGGCTCTTCAGGGCGTCGACACCGGCGGAGCCGACCACGGCGGCCATCGCGCCGAAGGCGCCGATCGGGGCGGCCCACATCACCATGGCGAGGACCCGGAAGACGAGCCGCTGGATGTGCTCGACACCGCGCAGGACCGGCTGGCCCACGGAGCCCATGGCCTGGAGCGCGAAGCCGCACAGGAGCGCGATGAGCAGGGTCTGGAGGACCTCGCCCTCGGTGAAGGCGGAGACGAACGTCGTCGGGATGATGCCGAGCAGGAACTCGGTGGTGTCCTTGGCCTCCGCGTCGACCTGGGCGTGACCGGCGTTCTTGACCGCGTCGGTGACGGCGAGACCGGTGCCCGGCTCCAGGATGTTGCCGACGACCAGGCCGATGCCCAGCGCGACCAGCGACATGACCATGAAGTAGCCGAGGGCGATTCCGCCGACGGCACCGACCTTGGCGGCCTTCCGCACCGAGCCGATGCCGAGCACGATCGTGCAGAAGATGATCGGCGAGATCATCATCTTGATCAGGTTCACGAACCCGGTGCCGATCGGCTTCAGCTCGACCGCGAAGTCGGGGGCGACCAGACCCACGGTGATACCGAGGGCGACCGCGACGATCACCGCGATGTACAGGTAGTGGGTGCGGTCCTTCTTGACTGCGGGTGCCGTATCGGGGGTGCTGGCGGCCACGGCTGCCCTCCTTGACGTCGTCGTCGGCATGACCGGCGTGCGGCTCACGTCCGGGCTTTTGAGGAATGCCGTGACTATGTCGCGCCCTGTGAGGGTGGTCACCCTTCCGTTCATTTAGTTCACAATCAGCCAGGGAGGCAGACTGACGACATGCGTATCCCCGCCGTGCCCAGACCCCGCAGCCTGGCCGCTCAGCTCTTCGCCATGCAGGCCGTGCTGATCGCCGTGGTCGTGGCGGGATACGCGCTGTTCACGTACGTCAGCGACCGGGGGCAGGCCGAGAACGCGGCACGGGACCAGGCCAGGGTGGTGGCCCGGGCGGTGGCGGACTCGCCGTCTGTGCGGGAGGCCATCGGCACGCCGGATCCGACGGCCGAACTCCAGCCCTACGCGCTGCGGGTCATGGCCGACACCGAGGTCGACTTCGTCACGATCATGAGCCCCCAGGGCATCCGCTGGACCCACCCCGACGAGAACCAGATCGGCAAGCACTTCCTCGGCAACACCGAGCGCGCGCTCAGGGGCGACACCTTCACCGAGACCTACAAGGGCACCCTCGGCTACTCCGTGCGCGCCGTCACCCCGGTCAAGGACGACAGAGGGCGGGTGATCGGCCTGGTCAGCGCCGGCATCCAGGTCGAGAAGATCAGCAAGCGGGTGCAGGGCCAGCTGACCGCGCTGCTCGTCGTCGCGGGCAGCGCACTCGCGCTCGGCGCCGTCGGCACGTACGTGGTCAACGCCCGCCTTCGCCGGCACACCCACGGCATGAACGCGGCCGAGCTCAGCCGGATGCACGACTACCACCAGGCCGCCCTGCACGCCGTGCGGGAGGGGCTGCTGATGCTGGACGGGCAGTACCGTGTCGCGCTGATCAACGACGGCGGACGGGAGCTGCTCGACGTCGGTGACGTGGTGGGCCGTTCGGTGGCGGACCTGGGGCTGCCGGCGCCGCTGACGGGGGCGTTGCTGGCGTCCGAGCCGCGGGTGGACGAGGTGCATCTGACGGCGTCGCGGGTGCTCGTCGTCAACACCTCCCCGGTCTCCGGCGGGGAGCAGCGCGGCACCGTGGTCACCCTCCGCGATGTCACCGAACTCCAGTCCCTGATGGGCGAGTTGGACTCGGAGCGTGGTTTCACGCAGGCGCTGCGCTCACAGGCCCACGAGGCGGCGAACCGGCTGCACACGGTCGTCTCGCTGATCGAACTGGGCCGCTCGGAACAGGCGGTGGACTTCGCGACCGCCGAACTGGAGCTGGCGCAGGCGCTGACGGACCAGGTGGTCGCGGCGGTCGGTGAGCCGGTGCTGGCCGCGCTGCTGCTGGGCAAGACCGCGCAGGCGAACGAGCGGGGCGTGGAGCTGGTGGTCTCGGAGGACAGCCGGCTCGACGACGGACTCCTCCCGCCGTCGCTCCCCGCCCGCGACCTGGTGACGATCCTCGGCAACCTCATCGACAACGCGGTGGACGCGGCGCAGGGGAGCGTGCGGGCGCGGGTGACGGTGACGGCGTACGCGGAGGGGCACGAGCTGGTCCTGCGCGTCTCGGACACCGGCGAGGGCGTCGACCCCGCCCACGCCGAGGCGGTCTTCCGGCGCGGCTTCTCGACGAAGCCGGCGGGCCCGGGCGGCCGCGGCCTGGGCCTCGCCCTGGTCCGCCAGGCAGTGACCCGCTGCAAGGGCGCCCTGACGGTGTCGGAGGCGGAGGAAGGCGGCGCGGAGTTCGAGGTACGACTGCCCCTGGGAACGCCGTCCACCACCCCCCACGAACCCCCACCGCCCCCGACCGCTAGCCTCCCCCGCAGCTCCACGGTCCCCGGAGGTGACGTGTGACCGCTCAGCAGGCCATCCGTGTCCTGGTCGTCGAGGACGACCCGGTCGCCGCCGACGCGCATGTCATGTACGTCAACCGCGTGCCCGGGTTCACGGCCGTCGGCAAGGCCCACACCGGTGCGGAGGCCCGGCGGCTCCTGGACCGTACGGCCGTCGACCTGCTCCTCCTCGACCTGCACCTGCCGGACGGGCACGGGCTCCAGCTGGCCCGGCAGCTGCGTGCGGCCGGGCATCAGGCGGACGTGATAGCGGTGACGTCGGCCCGGGATCTGACGGTCGTCAGGGAGGGCGTCTCGCTCGGCGTCGTGCAGTACGTGCTGAAGCCGTTCACCTTCGCCACCCTGCGCGACCGGCTCGTCCGCTACGCCGAGTTCCACGCGGCGGCCGGCGAGGCGAGCGGTCAGGACGAGGTCGACCGCGCGCTGGCCACGCTGCGCGCACCGGGCCCCGCCGCACTGCCCAAGGGGCTCAGCGCGCCCACCCTGGAGCGGGTGACCCTCGCCCTGCGGGACCGCGCGGAGGGGCTGACGGCGACCGGTCTGGCCGAGGTGGTCGGCATCTCCCGGATCACGGCCCGCCGCTACCTGGAGCACCTGGTCGACGCGGGCCGGGCGGCCCGCAGTCCGCAGTACGGCACGGTCGGACGGCCCGAGCTCCAGTACCGGTGGGTCAAGGGCCAGTGAGAGAGGGAAGCGTTCAGATTGCGCCGCCCGTTTTCCTCGCTCACCCGCCCGATCGCGGTGCCGACCGTGGCGTACTCGTCTTCGGGATCCGCTCACACGGGCGAGACCTGCGGCGCTCCGCCCGGGCCGACCGCCGCGCGATGCCGGAAGTCCGACGCCGGCAGCCGTGCGTGAATATGCCCCTCTACCTTGCCATTCACTTCGCACACGAAGATCACAGCTCTTTCCGGCCACCCGCCCGGGCCTCCGGCGCCCTCCTCGCCACCCCGTCCACGCCACCCGCAGCCGATCTTCGGACAGCTCGAACCCGCACGCGAAACCGTAGCTTCCTACAATCCGTGTTCCTGGCCGAACAGCCCGTAGTCACCGGCCGGACGCTTCCCTAACTTGTGGGCCGTGCGCCGACCCCCAGCCCTGCCCAGCCAGCCCGGACCGCCCTTCGACCACCTCACCGCCCGCAGACTCCGTGTCGCCCTCGGCATGGGGCCCGAGCACGTGGCCTACGGGCTGCGCGTCTCGTACGGGCTGCCCTATGTGACCCCGGATCTCGTCGTCGCCTGGGAGCGCGGGACCGTCAGTCCCACCAGTCCGGAACTCACCGCTCTGGCGGGCGTGTTGTGGTGCTCCCCCGGTGAACTCATCGGCCGCCCCCGCACCCTGCGCGAGCACCGCGTCGCACGTGGCATCGCCCCCGAGGACGTGGCCCGTGCCGTGGGGCTCGAACTGCTCGTCTACCTGGGCATGGAGGAGCAGGACGCGTGGCGCGGCACCGACCGCCAGTCCGCTGCCCTCGCCGAGCTGCTGGAGCTGTCCCTGCCGGACTTCGTGGCCGTCACGGGGCGGGAGAAGCGGCTCGCCGAGTGCCTGCGCGGCGCGGTCGGCACCCGCTGGCAGGCCTACGTCCGTCAGGTCGCCAGGATCGTGCCCCTGGACCGGCGCCTGGTGGAGGACACCCTCCGGGAACTGCACCGGCAGTACCAGGGGCAGATGGTGTCCACCCTGAGCTGGGGCGGGGGCGGCCGGCGCTCCGGCGCGGCCGGCCAGGAGTTCCTGGACGAGATCGTGGAGCGCTTCTGGGAAGCGGTCGAGGGACCGCCGTAGGCCTGGAGGGGCTCGCAAGGCCTAGAAGACCGACTCCACCTCGTCCATCCGGTCCTTCGGGACCGTCTTCAGCTCGGTGACCGCCTCCGCGAGCGGCACCATCACGATGTCGGTGCCCTTGAGCGCGGTCATCCGGCCGAACTCGCCCCGGTGCGCGGCCTCCACCGCGTGCCAGCCGAAGCGGGTGGCGAGCACACGGTCGTAGGCGGTCGGGACGCCGCCGCGCTGCACATGGCCGAGGATGACCGGCTTGGCCTCCTTGCCGAGCCGGCGCTCCAGCTCGTACGCCAGCGCCGTGCCGATGCCCTGGAAGCGCTCGTGGCCGAACTTGTCGATCTCGCCGGTGCCGTAGTCCATGCTGCCCTCGGCGGGGTGGGCACCCTCGGCGACGCAGACGACCGCGAACTTCTTGCCGCGGGCGAACCGCTCCTCGACCATCTTGACCAGGTCGGCCGGGTCGAAGGGGCGCTCGGGCAGGCAGATGCCGTGGGCGCCGGCGGCCATGCCGGACTCCAGGGCGATCCAGCCCGCGTGCCGGCCCATGACCTCGACGACCATCACGCGCTGGTGCGACTCGGCGGTGGTCTTGAGGCGGTCCATGGCCTCGGTGGCGACGCCGACCGCGGTGTCGAAGCCGAAGGTGCGGTCGGTGGAGGAGATGTCGTTGTCGATCGTCTTCGGCACGCCGACGACCGGCAGGCCGGCGTCGTACAGCATGCGCGCGGCCGTGAGGGTGCCCTCGCCGCCGATCGGGATCAGGGCGTCGATGCCGAACTGGTGGATCATGTCGGAGGCGCTCTCGCACGCCTCGCGCAGCCGGTCGCGCTCGAGCCGGGAGGAGCCGAGGATGGTGCCGCCGCGGGCCAGGATGCCGCTGACGCTGTCCAGGTCGAGGGCGCGGTAGCGGCCGTCCAGGAGGCCGGAGTAGCCGTCCTCGAAGCCGATGACCTCGTCGCCGTAATGATCGACCGCTCGGTGCACGACCGACCGGATCACTGCGTTCAGACCCGGGCAGTCGCCGCCTGCGGTGAGAACTCCGATGCGCATCGTGCTGTGTCTCCTGCTCGCTGTTGATACCGGTGAGCCAGGCCCGATTGTTTCACGTCCCCGCAAGCACCGTCGCATCCCCTGCTGACGGGTGCCTTATCCGGCGACCGGGGTAGTGTCAAGAGGGTTTCCGCTCACCTCGGTGGGCAATTTTCATGTCCTGTTTTCCTGCCCGTGCGAGAGAGGGAGATCACGCGTGACCCGCAGCGTGTACGTGACCGGGATCGACCGCGGCGACGGCCGCCAGGTCGTCGAACTGGGGGTCATGGAGCTGCTGACCCGCCAGGTCGACCGGGTGGGGGTGTTCCGGCCGCTGGTGCACCACAGCCCCGACCGGCTCTTCGAGCTGCTGCGCGCCCGCTACCGGCTCTCCCAGGACCCGGCCACCGTCTACGGCCTCGACTACCACGAGGCGTCCGCGCTCCAGGCCGAGCGCGGCACCGACGAACTGGTCTCCGACCTCGTGGACCGCTTCCACCGGGTGGCCCGCGAGTACGACGTCGTCCTGGTCCTCGGCACCGACTTCGCCGACACCCAGCTCCCGGACGAGCTCTCCCTCAACGCCCGGCTGGCCAACGAGTTCGGGGCCTCGGTGATCCCGGTCGTGGGGGGCCGCAAGCAGCCCGCGGAGTCGGTGCTCGCGGAGACCCGCAACGCCTACCGGGCCTACGACGGGCTGGGCTGTGACGTGCTCGCCATGGTCACCAACCGGGTGACCCGCGAGGACCGGGACGAGATCGCCGAGCGGCTCTCCGGCCGGCTCCCGGTGCCCTGCTACGTCGTCCCGGACGAGCCCGCGCTCGCCGCGCCCACCGTCGCCCAGATCGGACAGGCCCTCGGCGCGAAGGTGATCCTGGGCGACGACTCCGGGCTCGCCCGGGACGCGCTGGACTTCGTCTTCGGCGGCGCGATGCTGCCGAACTTCCTGAACGCCCTGACCCCGGGCTGCCTGGTGGTCACCCCGGGCGACCGCGCGGACCTGGTCGTCGGCTCGCTCGCCGCGCACAGCGCCGGCACCCCGCCGATAGCCGGGGTGCTGCTCACCCTGAACGAGGTGCCGAGCGACGAGGTCCTCACCCTCGCCGCGCGCCTCGCCCCCGGCACCCCGGTGCTCTCGGTAGCGGGCAACAGCTTCCCCACCGCCGCCGAACTCTTCGCCTTGGAAGGCAAGTTGAACGCGGCCACGCCCCGCAAGGCGGAGACCGCGCTCGGCCTGTTCGAGCGGTACGCCGACACCGCCGAGCTCGCCCGCCGGGTCTCCGCGCCGAGCAGCGACCGGCTCACGCCGATGATGTTCGAGCACCAGCTCCTGGAGACGGCCCGCTCCGACAAGCGCAGGGTCGTGCTGCCCGAGGGCACCGAGCCGCGCGTCCTGCACGCCGCCGAGGTGCTGCTGCGCCGCGGGGTCTGCGACCTCACCCTGCTCGGGCCCGTCGACCAGATCCGCAAGAAGGCCGCGGACCTCGGCATCGACCTGGGCGACTGCCAGTTGACCGACCCGGCGACCAGCGAACTGCGCGACCGCTTCGCGGAGAAGTACGCGGCGTTCCGGGCCCACAAGGGCGTCACGGTCGAGCTCGCCTACGACGTCGTCTCCGACGTGAACTACTTCGGCACGCTGATGGTCCAGGAGGGCCTCGCCGACGGCATGGTGTCGGGTTCCGTGCACTCCACGGCGGCCACCATCCGCCCGGCCTTCGAGATCATCAAGACCAAGCCGGACGCCGACATCGTCTCGTCGGTCTTCTTCATGTGTCTCGCCGACAAGGTGCTGGTCTACGGCGACTGCGCCGTGAACCCCGACCCGAACGCCGAGCAGCTCGCCGACATCGCCATCCAGTCGGCGGCGACCGCCGAGCAGTTCGGCGTGACCCCGCGGATCGCGATGCTGTCGTACTCCACCGGCACCTCGGGCTCGGGCGCCGACGTGGACAAGGTGCGCGAGGCCACCGAGCTGGTGCGCTCCCGCCGGCCCGACCTCAGGATCGAGGGGCCGATCCAGTACGACGCCGCCGTCGAGCCGACCGTCGCGGAGACCAAGCTGCCGGAGTCGGACGTGGCCGGGCAGGCGACGGTGCTGATCTTCCCGGACCTCAACACCGGCAACAACACCTACAAGGCCGTTCAGCGCTCGGCCGGCGCCATCGCGGTCGGACCGGTGCTCCAGGGGCTGCGCAAGCCCGTCAACGACCTGTCCCGGGGCGCCCTGGTCTCGGACATCGTCAACACCGTCGCCATCACGGCGATCCAGGCCCAGAACCCCAACGAGAAGGCATCCCAGCTGTGAGCGCCACCCGCGTCCTCGTCCTCAACTCCGGCTCCTCGTCGGTGAAGTACCAGCTGCTCGACATGCGGGACGGCAGCCGGCTCGCGACCGGGCTCGTCGAGCGCATCGGCGAGCACTCCTCGCGGCTCAGGCACACGCCCCTGGGCGGCGAGTCCCGTGAGCGGACCGGCCCGATCGGCGATCACGAGGCAGCCCTGAAGACGGTGGCGGCGGAACTGGCGCAGGACGGACTCGGTCTGGACTCCCCCGAGCTGGCCGCCATCGGCCACCGTGTGGTGCACGGCGGCAAGACCTTCACCGAGCCGACCGTGATCGACGAGAAGGTGCTCGCCGAGATCGAGCGGCTCATCCCGGTCGCGCCGCTGCACAACCCGGCCAACCTCACCGGCATCCGCACCGCGCGGGCGCTGCGCCCGGACCTGCCCCAGGTAGCCGTCTTCGACACCGCGTTCCACACCACGATGCCGGAGTCGGCCGCGCGCTACGCGATCGACGTGGCGACCGCCGACGCGCACCGCGTGCGGCGCTACGGCTTCCACGGCACCTCGCACGCGTACGTGTCCCGGACGACGGCGCAGCTGCTCGGCAGGGCGCCCGAGGACGTGAACGTGATCGTGCTGCACCTCGGCAACGGCGCGTCCGCCTCGGCGGTGCGGGGCGGGCGGTGCGTGGACACCTCCATGGGGCTGACGCCGCTGGAGGGACTCGTGATGGGCACCCGCTCCGGGGACATGGACCCGGCTGTCATCTTCCATTTGGCGCGCGTTGGCAAAATGTCCATCGACGAAATCGACACTCTTCTCAACAAGAAGAGCGGGTTGGTCGGCCTGTGCGGTGACAACGACATGCGGGAGATTCGGCGCCGGATCGACGAGGGCGACGAGCAGGCCGCACTCGCCTTCGACATCTACATTCACCGTCTGAAGAAGTACATCGGCGCCTATTACGCGGTACTCGGTACGGTGGACGCGATCGCGTTCACCGCCGGGGTCGGCGAGAACGCGGCACCGGTGCGGGCGGCCGCCGTGGCGGGCCTGGAGACCCTGGGCCTGGCGGTGGACGGTGAACTCAACGCCGTACGGAGCGACGAACCGCGGCTGATCTCGCCCGCCGACGCACGGGTGAAGGTCGCCGTGGTGCCCACCGACGAGGAACTGGAAATCGCGACCCAGACTTACGCACTGGTCGGAAAAGAAGTGACTGAGCGGTAACCGCAACTGAGCACGGCCCCGCCCATTTGTTTCTTCCACCAGACGGAATATTCCGTTGCGAAACAAACCGATAGGATCGCCCCATGCGCCGTTCGAAAATCGTTTGTACTCTCGGCCCCGCGGTCGACTCCCACGAGATGCTGGTCTCGCTGATCGAAGCCGGCATGAACGTGGCCCGCTTCAACTTCAGCCACGGCTCGCACGCCGAGCACCAGGGGCGGTACGACCGCGTCCGTGCCGCGGCCAAGGAGACCGGCCGGGCCATCGGTGTCCTCGCCGACCTCCAGGGCCCGAAGATCCGCCTGGAGACCTTCGCGGAGGGGCCGGTCGAGCTGGAGCGCGGTGACGAGTTCGTCATCACCGTCGAGGACGTCCCCGGTGACAAGCACATCTGCGGCACGACCTACAAGGGCCTGCCCGGTGACGTCGCCAAGGGCGACCAGATCCTCATCAACGACGGCAACGTCGAGCTGAAGGTCACCTCGGTCGAGGGCCCCCAGGTGAAGACGATCGTCATCGAGGGCGGTGTCGTCTCCGACCACAAGGGCATCAACCTGCCCGGCGCGGCGGTCAACGTCCCCGCGCTGAGCGAGAAGGACGTCGAGGACCTCCGTTTCGCGCTGCGCATGGGCTGCGACATGGTCGCGCTGTCCTTCGTGCGGGACGCCAAGGACGTCGACGACGTCCACAAGGTGATGGACGAGGAGGGCCGCCGGGTCCCCGTCATCGCCAAGGTGGAGAAGCCGCAGGCGGTGGACAACATGGAGGGTGTCGTGATGGCGTTCGACGCCGTCATGGTGGCCCGCGGCGACCTGGCCGTCGAGTACCCGCTCGAGAAGGTCCCGATGGTGCAGAAGCGCCTCATCGAGCTGTGCCGCCGCAACGCCAAGCCGGTGATCGTGGCGACCCAGATGATGGAGTCGATGATCACCAACTCCCGCCCGACCCGCGCCGAGGCCTCCGACGTGGCCAACGCGATCCTGGACGGTGCGGACGCGGTCATGCTGTCCGCGGAGTCCTCCGTCGGCGCCTACCCGGTCGAGACCGTCAAGACGATGTCGAAGATCGTCGCCGCGGCCGAGGAGGAGCTGCTGAGCAAGGGCCTCCAGCCGCTGGTCCCCGGCAAGAAGCCGCGCACGCAGGGCGGTTCGGTGGCCCGCGCGGCCTGCGAGATCGCCGACTTCCTCGGCGGCCGCGGCCTGGTGGCCTTCACGCAGTCCGGCGACACCGCGCGCCGCCTGTCGCGCTACCGCGCCCAGCAGCCGATCATCGCCTTCACGACGGACGAGAACACCCGCAACCAGCTGGCGCTCAGCTGGGGCGTCGAGTCCCACGTGGTGCCCTTCGTGAACACCACGGACGAGATGGTCGACATGGTCGACCAGGAGATCGCCAAGATCAACCGCTTCAACCCGGGCGAGATCGTCATCATCACGGCCGGCTCGCCCCCTGGCGTCCCGGGCACGACGAACATGCTCCGGGTGCACCACATCGGCGGCGCGCAGCAGTAGCACCCCCTGTACGACGCCGAGGGCGCCCCCTGTGACGGGGGGCGCCCTCGGCGTTGTCGGGCAGGGTCACGGCAGGTCGCCGGCCGGCCCCTCCCACTCCTCGAACTCGCCCCAGCGGGGATGGTCCCCGAGGAGCGGCGCCAGGGACCGCACCGGGGCGAGCAGCCGCCGGACCATCCGCAGAGCGAGGATCCGCTCACGGTCCGGCTCGCGCCGACGCGGAGCCGCGTCGGCCGCCTCTCGGGGCGGCATGGGCATCGCCTCCAGCGCGCGTTCCAGCACGGGTGCGGGATCGAGCAGGGCCACGCCCGCGCGCGGCCCCACGTGCTCCAGGAGCCAGGACCGCAGCCACAGGTCCCGCAGCAGCCACTCGTTGCCCTGCGGCCCGGTCGCCCGCTCGGCGCCGGCGAGCAGCGCCGACCATGCCCGGCAGACGTCGGGCCACCGCGCGTCGGACGGGCCGGGCGGGGCGGACTGGAGACGGGCGGCGAACTGCTGGGCCGCCGCCATCCACTGGCTGACCGCCCCGTCGGTCCCGGTGACGTCCGGCGCCGACCAGCGGCGCACATGCCCGTCGAGGTCGAGCCGGTCGAGACCGTCGAAGCACCCGGTCACCCGAACATCACCCCTGCCGCCTCGAACATCTCCTTGCCGAGCTGCTCCGCCACGCCGCCGGGGCGCCGAACGGGTCGCCCTGCTTGACGGAGGCGATCCGCTGACACCTCTGCGCCTCCACAGCACTGAGGGCGCCCCCTGATGTCAGCGGACGCCCTCAGCCTGTGCGGCTCCCGGAAGGGTCGTCGGGGTTCAGCCCTCGCTGTACTGGTGCATCCCGGGGATGGTCAGCGTGCCGCCGTACTGCCCGGCCTGCTGGACCGTCACATTGGTGAAGTAGATCAGCGGGATGTTCAGCGGCGGGGGGCTGTCGGGGCTGAACGTGATCGGGATCAGCCCCAGCAGGTTGCCGGAGATGCTCTCGGTGTACATCGTCGTCTTGCCGCCGGTGATCTTGGAATGCGTGCCCTTGCCGGCCTGCACGTGGTACGTCTTGCCGCGCTCGGTGACGATCTGGTGGAGGTCGCCGATGTCGGTGCCGCCGGAGATGACGTACTTCAGGACCTTCTTGGTCTTGCCGCTCGCGGTCTTGACCTTGACGATGCCCTGGTAGTCGGCGCCCGTGAGGGTCAGCGAACTGGCCTTCAGGGTCCAGGCGTTGTCGGCCACGGTCACGCCGGGCTCGGTGTCACCCACGTCGTCCGTGGCGACCGGGCAGTCCTGCGGGTCCGTGGAGGAGCTCGCCGAGGGGCTCGGGGTGGCCGTGGCGGCGGCCGCCGACTTCGCGGTGTCCTCGACGGTCTTCGTGGTGTCCTTCGCCGCCTTGGACGCCGTGCCGGTCGCGTCCTTCACGGTGTCCTTGACCGTGTCGGTGACCTTGTCGGTCGTCTCCTTGACCGGGTCCGAGGCGCTCTGCGAGGCGGACGGGGTCGGCGTCGGAGTCGGGGTGGCGCTCGGCTCGCTCGCCGACGAACCCGACGAGGACGTGCCACCGGTGAAGATCCCGGTGATCGCGTCGCCGATGTCCGTCAGGAGGTTGCCGTCGTCGCTCGCGGAGGGCGAGGGGGACGGCGTGGCGGCGTCGGAGCCCGAGTCCTTGGAGGAGGTGCTGCTCTCCTCCTTGCTCGTCTCCTTGCTCGCGGAGGCGGACGGCGACGACGTGGCCTTGTCACCGGAACCCGAACCCGAACCCGACGAGGAGGAACCGCTGGAACCGGAGCCCGCGTTGGCGGAGGCCGACGGGGAAGGCGTCGCGGTGGGGGTGTCGGTGGACGGGGAGGCGCTCGCCGACGCGGACGGGGAGGCGCTGCCGTCCAGGGCCGCGATGCAGTCCTTGTACTCGTCCGCCGTCAGGCTCTTCGCGGCCGGTGTGTCGTCGGCCAGGGCGAGCGTCGGCGTGAATCCGATGCCCATGAGTACGGCGGTGGGCATGGCCGCCATGGCTATCGCCTTGCCGGCCGGCATGTGGAACCTGTTGAACAGCGGCTTCTTGGGAGCGGCGTGCCGAGGCCCGGTTCTGACCTCCGCGGCGACCGCGGAGCCCTCGCTCCGAAGGTTCTCAGCCGACACGGGACCCCCCGTTCGCGTCCTCGCCGCCGGCCCACGCGTTCTCGGGCGTCCGGTCCGACGGCGCCTCGTGGCCGGTCTCCGGCTGGTACGGCGTGGGCTCCTCGGTCACCGGACGCAGGATCGCGGTGTCGGGGTCGGCGGCCTGGGGCGCACCGCCCTGCGTGCCGCCCTCGTCCAGCGGCTGGGGCCGGGGCGGCACTCCGGGCGCCCAGGAGACCGCGAGCGCACCGCCGAGCAGGGCGAACAGGAAGCCCAGGATGAAGCCGCCGATGTTGGAGACCACCAGGGACACCAGGGCGAGGACGATCGCGGCGACACCGGCGAAGACGCGGGTGGCCTGCTGGAACCACATCGTCAGGCCCAGCGTGACCAGCAGTACGCCGATGATGAGGGAGCCGGCGCCCGCGGTCGTCGCCATGGCGATCGACATGGTGCCCAGCTTGAACGTGGCGTACGGGAAGTAGGCGATCGGCACCCCGCCGAGCAGGGTGAACAGGCCCGCCCAGAACGGCCGGTTGCCCCGCCAGGCACGGAATCGCAGACGCAGCCGGGTAAAGGTACCGGCGGTCTGGACCGGAGTCTCGGCACTCATGGAAAAAGCTCCCTGGGTCCGGTGGAAGTTCGTACCGGCTCGGCCGTGGGCGTGGAGAAGCCGGAAAGTCTGAGTCTGTGGAGAGGTGCCCTGGGCACGGTCGGCCGGGTGGGGCGGAGAAGCGAACGCTCCGCCGCCCCCTGAGGGCGGCTCAGCCGCCCTCACGTCATCCCGGCTCCGGAGCCGTCAGTAGCACTCCATCTTGGGGTCCGCGCCGAGCTTCATCGACAGACCACTCAGCTTGAACGTGCCGGCCGTGGTCGCCCAGGCCGTCTGCTGGACCTTGTACAGGTCGGCAGACTCCGCCTGCTGGGCGAAGCCGCCCGGCAGCACGTTCTCGCCGTCCTTGACAGCCGGACCGCGGGTCTTGTCCTTGACCGCAACACCGATGTCGATGTTGTGGAACTCCGCGTTGGCCTGGAGGTCGGCGACATCGATGTACAGGTTGTGGGCCGAGACAGGCGTGTCGCCGCCACCCGCGTCAAGACGCAGGTAGAACGTCTTGTTGATGACGGGGATGGTCGTCTTGACCGACTGGCACATCTTGGTGATGGTCGCGTCGTCGAACGACGAGATCGCCACCGGCACCTGGGTCTTTTCCTTGCCGTCGACCTGCTTGTAGACGGTGTCTATACCGCCGTACTGAGCGAAGCCGGTACCGTGCAGCTCATCCGCCGACACCTTGAACTGCTGGCCGGACACGCTGAACGACGCGGCGAGCGCACCCTGCGCAAGCCCGACGCCCACCGCGGCGGCCGCGGCGACGCTGGGCACCATGACCACAGCGAACCGCTTCCATCTGGTCCCGCCACGCACCTGGGACTCCATATTTCCTCCTTCTCGGACGTACATCTCCTGACCCTGACTGCCCTCACGAAAGGACGGCTCAGCCGGGCAGGGATGGGAGAAGTGCTACGTCCTCGGGAAGGAGAGCGCCTGCCTTCGGAGGCGCGAACCGCGCACCGATCACCGGCGATCACCCCCGAGCGACAACCACTGGTCGCGCCTGACACGCATCACGCACAACCTTGCTGGACAGGCTCCGCCGGTTGGGCGAAGACCCCCCTGTCCAAGAACCGGCGCACCTGCCGCCGGTTCTGCTCGGTGGGGACCCAGGGACTCCCGTGGCCCGACCGGCTGTCGGGGTACGGGAAAGGACCGAGCGTCGCCGATCGTGGTGCATTCTCGCCGCCCGCACAAGGGGCTTCGTTACTCGGTAGTAACGGCCGGATAACCGAACAACGACCCGCTGGTCTCGGTCGGCGACGCTGGGTGGCAGAGAGGGGGAGGACAAAGCAGTTGATCGGTGGACAGAAACCGACAGTTCAACGCCTCTGACTTACTGGAAGTAACAGCGGCCGCATTTACCAAGTTTTGGCAAAGTGCGGCCGCATCGACACCCTGACGGCAAATCTTTCACTCCGGCATCACATGCCGGCGTGTTTAGCGACTGGTCAGAACCGGGCTCGCGCCCCGTCCGGACGCGCCATCAGAACAGGGCGCGGGACAGCGCCCTGCGCGCGGCCGAGACCCGCGGGTCGTCGGCGCCGACGACCTCGAAGAGCTCAAGCAGCCGAATCCGTACGGTGTCCCGCTCGTCGCCCGCCGTGCGCCGCACGGTGTCGATGAGCCGTCCGAACGCGTCCTCCACATGACCGCCCACCAGATCCAGGTCGGCGGCGGCGATCTGCGCCTGCGCGTCACCCGGCTTCTCGGCCGCGTCCTGACGGGTCCGCTGCGGATCCAGGGACTGCACCCGCTGGAGCAACTCCGCCTGGGCGAGACCGAGTTTGGCCTCCGAGTTGCCCGGGTCGTCGCTCAGCACGTTCTTGTAGGCCTGGACGGCACCGCCGAAGTCCCCTGCGTCCAGGGCCTGTACGGCGGCCTCGAGGAGCGCGTCGTACGGCCCCGCCGGCACCGCGGGCGCCTGCTGGGCCCCGGCACCGCCCCCGGGCACGGCGTCCGGGTCGACGGTGAGCCCGGTGAGCCCGAAGCGCTGCTCGGCGACCTGCACCAGCTGGTCCAGGGTCTGCTGGATCTGCTCCTTGCCGGCCGCGCCCTGGAAGAGCGGCAGGGCCTGGCCGGCGACGACGGCGAAGACCGCCGGGATGCCCTGCACCCCGAACTGCTGCATCAGCATCTGGTTGGCGTCGACGTCGATCTTGGCGAGGAGCAGGCGTCCGCCGTACTCCACGACGAGCTGCTCGAGGACCGGGCTCAGCTGCTTGCAGGGCTCGCACCACTCGGCCCAGAAGTCGATGACGACCGGGACCTCGGTGGACCGCTGGAGGACATCGCGCTCGAACCCCGCCTCGTCGACGTCGATGACGAGATCGGCCGGGGAGACGGCACCCGTGCCGCCGCCCTGCCGGGCGGCCTCGGCGCGCGCCTGCTCCGCTTTCGCCTTGGCCTCCTGGGCCGCCTTCACCGCGGCGAGGTCGACGACTCCGCTCATGGACATGTTCCGTGGCTGCATGCGCCTATCCTCCCCCGTCCACGCGCGTGTGTGAAAAGCATGGTGAAAGCCGGTCGTGCGGGGCGGCCCCCGGCGCCGGGTCCCCACCCCACGCCACGCGTGCCGTCCACGCGTTCGCGTCCGCTCGCGCACGTCCGTCGCCAGCTTTCGCTACGAGTCGTAGCGTAATGGCACTGAGTGCCCGCCCGGTACCCCACCCCGGTGATCTCCCTCACTGCGACACGGGAAACCCCCGTTATGGTCGTGGGATGCAGAGCCGCACCCCCTCCCCGCGCACCGCCGGACGCCCGCGCAGCGCCGCCGCGGACACCGCGATCCTGGCGGCGACGCGAGACGCGCTGGTCGAGCTGGGCTGGTCGAAGCTGACGCTGGGAGACGTGGCTACCCGTGCGGGGGTCGCGAAAACCACCCTCTACCGCCGCTGGGCCGGCAAGAACGAACTCGTCGTCGACGCGGTGGCCGAACTCTTCGACGAACTCCAGCTCCCCGACCGCGGCACCCTGGCCGAGGACATCGAGGGCGTCGTCCTCCAGTTCGCGGCGATCCTGGCACGACCGGAGGCCAGGAACGGGCTGATGGCGGTGGTGGCGGAGTCCTGCCGCGACGACGCGCTGCGCGAACGCATCCGCTCGTCGATCGTCGACCGCCAGAAACGGCTGGTCCTGGAGGGCCGCGAACGCGCCCAGGCCCGCGGTGAGCTGCCGCCGGAGACCGACCCCGGGGAGGCGGCCCGCACGGTCGACCTGATCTTCGACATGGTCGCGGGTGCGGTGGTCCACCGCACCCTGGTCAGCGCGGAACCGGCGGACGAGGCCTGGGTGCACGGCTTCACACGGGTCCTGCTGACGGGCCTGGCGGGGACGTCGCCGGGGTAGGTCGCGACGGCGGGGTGGCTTGCCTCCGCGCGTACGGCGTCCAGCATGGGCTCAATCACGCTGGACCCGTCACGGGCGGCAACGAGCATGCCGTCCAGGGCAGTTCGGACGGCGCTCTCGTCCCGCCGGGCCCTCCGCCCCGCGCCGCCTCTCGCGGCCAGGATCTTCCGGTACCGCTCGTTGGCCTGCTCGGCGTTCCCGAACCCGGCGAACTGCCGGACCGTCCACGCCCGCCCCCGGTAACCGGTCGCATACAGCCCGCGCGTGTACGGGCACTCCCCCGGCCACCCGATCCGCTCGAACCCCTCGTACACGTCGCCCGGCCGCGGCCCGTACACGGCCTCCGAGGGCTCCCCGGACAGCGTGCCGAACTCCCCCTCCCGCTTCCGCGAGGAGTCGTACCGAGCCTGCCAGCGTCGTCGGCCCGCTTCGATGGCGTCAGCGTCCATGCTCGCGCAGTTTACTAGGACGTCCTAGTAAACTGCGCGAGAAGGCGACCCGCTACGCTCGACGGCATGAAAAAGAGCGTCTTGACCCGTTACCGGGTGATGGCCTACGTCACCGCTGTCCTGCTCGTCCTGCTGACGATCGGCGTGATCGGCAAGCGCGTGCTGGACCTGGACGGGTTCGACGGCTTCGTCACGGCGGTCGGCATCGCCCACGGCTGGCTGTACATCGTGTATCTGGTCTTCGCGTTCGACCTGGGGACCAAGGCGAAGATGCCGCTGGGCCGTCTCGCATGGGTTCTGCTCGCGGGCACCGTCCCGACCGCTGCGTTCTTCGTCGAGCGCAAGGTGACCCGTGAGGTGACCCCGCTCATCGTGGAGGACGCCACCCCGAAGGCCGCCGCGGTCTGAACTCACTTCGTGATGAAGTGACACTGCACAGCCCGTAGCTTCCCGTTCACATAGAACCGCGCGCATGCCTTCCCGTACTTCGGAAGCGTCTGTGCCGTGTTGTGCCGTAGCGGGTTGGCCTTGCACTCCGCGTGCGTCTTGCCGCGCGAGACCTTGTACGTCCTGTTGTCGGTGTCGGCGTAGCTGAAGTCGATCCTCCAGTTGCAGAAGTTGGTGAAGGTCGCCGCCAGGCCCGCGCAGTCCACCCCGGCCAACTGGCGGCTGATGTGTTTGCCCGAGCCGTCGATCGAATGGGTCAGGAAACACCCCACCGGCACCTTCACTGCGGCTCCGCGCAGGTCGTAGTCAAAGGTCCCGACCGCGGTGGTTCCGGTGGCGCTGGCATAGGCCGCTCCTCCGGCTCCCAGAGCCGCGAGGCCGACGACCAGAGCCGTACCTCCGGCGGTGATCACACGACGAGTTGCATTCCAAAGCTTCGACAAGGCGAGTTCCCTTACCCGGACATACCCGGATGGCGATCATCCGGATGACGGTCCGGAACAACCTCGCAGGGGAAACAGCACCTCGTAGCTGCTGGATCGATCATGCACAGAAGATGTCACCTTCACGTGTGACTCGTTCCGCAGGTCGAGAGACAGCTTCACTCCTCGTCGAAGTCCCCCGCCGACACCCTCAGCGGGCGCAGCATCGCGAAGATCTCCGCGCATTCCTCCGCGTCGTAGACGCCGAGGCCGAAGTCCATCGCCATGAGGTCGCGGGTGGCGGCCTCGACGACCTCGCGACCCTTGTCCGTGATGGAGGCGAGGGTGCCGCGGCCGTCGTTGGGGTTGGGCCGCTTGTCGACCAGGCCGGACCTGACCAGGCGGTCCACGGTGTTGGTGACCGACGTGGGGTGGACCATGAGGCGCTCACCGATCTTCGACATCGGCAGTTCGCCCGCCTTCGCGAAGTTGAGCAGCACCAGCGCCTCGTACCGCGCGAACGTCAGCCCGTACGGCTTGACCGCCGCGTCGACCTCGCCGAGCAGGATCTGCTGCGCGCGCATGATCGAGGTGATCGCGGCCATGGACGGCACGTTTCCCCAGCGCTGCTTCCAGAGTTCGTCGGCGCGGGCGATGGGGTCGAAGGGAAGACTGAGCGGCTTCGGCACGGCATCGACCTTACCGGCCGGTCACATCGTGGTCAGCACCGTCTCGCCTTTCGGGCGGGGGGTGAGTGGGGGCGGGCGTTTTGCGCAGTTCCCCGCGCCCCTGGGGCCTGCGGCGGCCCGTTGCGGTCCGGTGGGGGCGTGTGTAGCGCGTGCGGTGTGGTGGGTGGGTCGGTGCCGGGGTGGGGGGTGTCCGTCCTCGGTCCGGCGCCTCGGTCTCTTGGTCAGTTCTCGGTTCCGGACGCCGGCCGCTGCGGGCGGACACCCCCCACCCCGTCCCCTTCACGCCGTACGCGGCCAACCCTCCGGTGAGGGCGAACGCGCGCGGCGGAACGGTTCGGTGGGTGCGGACGGTCCCGTCGTGGCGCAGGCGAACTGCAACCCCCCAGGGGCGCGGGGAACTGCGCGACCAGCCACGACGGACCCGCACCCGCCGAACAACCGAACCCGGCACTCTCCTAGGCGCCCGGCCCACAGCCCCGCAGGGCCCCGTCACCGTTGGCTCGTCCTGCGCAGGTGGTGGCGGACCGCTCGCTGGGCGACCGGGCCCAGGTCCTCCAGCGCAGCGACCAGCGCACCGAGTTGCTCCAGGGCGTCCAGCGCAGCCGTCGCGCCGGGGGCGTCGACCCCTTCGTACAGCTCGATGCCCACGAAGGACGCGGCCACCGCCCGGGCCAGCCCCGCGGGGTCGGCGAACTCGCCGAAGGGCGTGGCCGCGAGGAGGCGGGTGAGGACGTGCTCGATCTCGGTGATCCACAGCCGCAGGCCGGCCGCCGTGGCCGGGCCGAGCGTGGCGTGGGTCTGGGCGCCGGCCAGGAGTTGGCCCAGGAGGGCGACGTGCCCCCCGGCGCGCTCCTCCTCGTGGACCTGCCGTCCCACCACCAGGAGTTCCGACAGCGAGGTCACCGCGGCGAGACGGTCGCGGTAGCGGGCCACGGTGCGCTCCGCGCCGTAGTGGCAGGCGGCCGCGAGGAGTTCGTCGACCGAGCCGAAGTGGTAGAAGACCAGGGCCTGGTTGACCCCCGCTGCCGCGGCGACCGTACGGGCGGACGTCTTGGCGATGCCCTGCTCGGTGAGGGTCCGCAGGGCGCCTTCGAGGAGCTTGGTCTTCGTCTCCAGGGCCTTCGCGCTCTCCGGGCTCACGCGCGCGCCTCCTCACGCACGGGACGCAGACCGGGGCGGACCCCGTGGGACGCGACGTCGGTGTAGGTCGCCTCGAAGGAGCCCTCGTAGCCGAAGAGCGGGCCGAAGCGGCGGTTGACGACCTGGACGCGGATGCGGAAACGGCCCGCCTCGTCGTCGTACGACTCCCGCACCTCCGCCGTCGCGCCGATCAGCTCGGGCACCCGCACGTCCACCACGCCCTCCCGGAACCGGTGTTCCCCGGAGCGGATCAGCAGCGAGCCGTCGGGCTCGGCGTGGAGGTGGAGCTCGCTGGCGAGGTGCTGGTGGGTGCCGAGGTAGTCGAGGATGCGGTCGCCCTTGGGGCTCAGCACCATCTGGGCGTCGAAGCGGCGGGGGCGTCCCGGCAGGTGGAAGGTGCGCACGAAGCTCACCGTCTCACGGCCGTAGGTGTCCACGTAGGGGACGTTCTCGATGACGAAGGGAACGTGCCGGCCGGGGCGCGGCACCAGGATGTTGCGGGTCGCACCGAGCGCGAGGAAGGGCTTCACGAAGGCCCCGCCGTGCCAGACGCGGTCCATCACGCCCCGGCCGGTGCAGGCCTCGCCACTCGCCAGGCCGACCGAGAAGCGCCGCTGGAGCTGCGGGTGGAGGCGGGCGAAGTCGGGTCCCAGCACCGTGCGGAACATCGAGGTCATCGCGGGGTCTCCAGGGTGCGCAGGACACGCGGGGCACGCACGCGTGCGGGCGGTTGACGCAGACAGCGGCGGGCCGCGGGGGTCCCGGGCAGCGGCGACATGAACAGGGCCAGCGAGATCACGACGGCGAGCAGCAACGGCCATACGTACGCCATGGACGCGGCCAGGGGGCCGAACAGCCGCAGGAACCCCTCCTGGCCGAGGCCCGCGCAGCCGACGGTGACGACGAGGGCGCGGACGAGGAGTTCGGCCAGCCAGGTGCGGAGCGCCCGCTCGGGGGTGATCCCGCGCTCCAGCCACAGGCGCAACCGGTCGAAGGACCAGGCCGTCGCCCAGCCGATCAGGGGGCGGAAGAGCACCCGGTCGGCGACCTTGCCCAGGCGGCCCCAGCGCGGGCGGTAGTCGTAGCCGGTGAGGAAGGTGACGCCGTCGGAGTCCGGTATGTAGCGCCAGTAGCCGCTGCCCTCCGCGAGCAGCGAGAGCGGGTGCGGGGAGGAGAAGCGCAGGGCGGAGGTGCGGGTGCCGTCGGGGCGTTCGCGCTCACCCGCGGAGACGCCGGTGCCGGCGACGGTGAGACCGGGCAGCACGCGCGTGGCGTACCGGAAGCGCTGCGGCTCGCCCTCGGCGCGCGGGAGGTAGTGGATCCGGGTGAAGCGGAGGTCCCAGCGCTGGTGCTGGGACGGGTCCTGCGTACGGGTCCAGAGGTCGTCGAGATCGGCGCGGATGCGGGCCTCGATGTAGAGCCCCATTGATTCCCCCAGGTGAGCTCGTTATTTAAGCGATCGCTCAAACACTCAGAACGGGAAGGTACACCTTTTTGAGCGATCGCTCAATCGCGCGCCACAAGAAAACCCCGGCCCGCGCGGGCCGAGGTTCGCGAGTGCGGGACGTCAGTCGGCGAGATGCCGCTCGACGGTCTCCACCTTGGAGGTCAGGCCGTCCGTCACGCCGGGACGGATGTCCGCCTTGAGGACCAGGGACACCCGCGGCGCCCGCGCCTCCACGGCGGCGACGGCACGCTTGACGACGTCCATCACCTCGTCCCAGTCCCCTTCGATCGAGGTGAACATGGCGTCGGTACGGTTCGGCAGCCCCGACTCACGGACGACCCGCACCGCGTCGGCGACGTACTCCCCCACGTCCTCGCCGACCCCGAGGGGGGTCACGGAAAAGGCGACGATCATGCGTTCACGATTCCTTCCTTGCGGGCGCGGGAGGCGATGACGGCGTCCTCGGACTCGCGCTTGAGCTTGCGCTCGGCGAAGAAGCCGCCTGTGGGCAGCACGGAGAGGACGAAGTACCAGATACCGGTCTTCGCGGACCACTTGGCGCGGAACCAGGCGTCGAGCCAGAAGATCAGATAGATGATGAACAGGACGCCGTGGACCATGCCCATCACCGGCACGGCGTTGAAGTCCGTGGTCCGCTTCAGCACCGAGCAGACGAGCAGGAGCAGGAAGGAGACCGCCTCGGGAGCGGAGACCAGGCGGAGGCGTCGGATGGCGGAAGCTGTCTTGAGGTCCACGGGTCACCTTCGGTGGGAGTACGTCGGCGGTCTGCCGTTTGTGAACGAACGCACAAGCGTTCGCCCATTGTGACAAACGGTTCTGTGCGGCCTCGGTGGGGGGGTCTGCCGGGTTCGGTTGTCGGGCGGCTTGAGGTCCGTCGTGGCTGGTCGCGCAGTTCCCCGCGCCCCCGCTGCGCTGGGCTGGGGCCGGGCGCCTAGGAGAGTGCCGGGTTCGGTTGTGTGGCGGGTACGGGTGAGTGGGGGCTGGTCGCGCAGTTCCCCGCGCCCCTGGGGAGTTGCAGTCGGCCTGCGCCACGACGAGACCGTCAGCCGTCCCCGCCCGCCCCCACCAGACCGTTCGCCGCGCGCGCCTGCCCCCCACCGGGCCATTCCGCCACGCGCGCCCGTCACCACTAAACCCTTCCGCCGCGCGCCCGCCCCCACCGAACCGTTCCGCCGCGTGCGTCCGCCCCCACCGGACGGTTGGCCGCGTACGGCGTGAAGGGGACGGGGTGGGGGGTGTCCGCCCGCAGCGGCCGGCGTCCGGAACCGGGCCCCTGATCGAGAGACCCAGGCGCCGGACCGAGGACGGATACCCCCCACCCCGGCACCGACCCACCCACCGGACGCAACGCGCTACACAAGCCCCCACCGAAGCCGCGCGGGCCGCCGCAGGCCCCCAGGGGCGCGGGGAACTGCGCAAAACGCCCGCCCCCACCGAACCCGCAGACAAACAGGACCTGTCGGCAAGGCCTTTCCTCCAGCTACCTTCACCCCGTGGCGATGTTTCGACTCCAAGGCAGCAAAGTGCTGGCCGTAGACATGACCGGCGACGCCGTGAAGGCGAAGAACGGCTCGATGGTCGCGTACGACGGCCAGATGGCGTTCAAGAAACTGAGCGGCGGTGGCGAAGGACTCCGGGGCATGGTCACCCGGCGCATCACCGGCGAGCAGATGACCGTGATGGAGGTGTCGGGGCACGGAACCTGCTGGTTCGCGGACCGTGCCTCGGAGATCAACCTAGTGAGTCTCCAGGGGGACAAACTGTTCGTGGAGTCGAGCAACCTGCTCGCGACCGACGCCGGCCTCAGGACCGGCACCAGCTTCACCGGCCTGCGCGGCGCGAGCCAGGGCAACGGTCTGTTCACCACGACCGTGGAGGGCCACGGCCAGGCCGCGATCATGTCCGACGGCCCGGCCGTCGTGCTGCGCGTCAGCCACCAGTACCCGCTGACCGTCGACCCCGGCGCCTACATCGCCCACCAGGGCAACCTCAACCAGTCCTTCCAGTCCGGCGTGACGTTCAGGACGTTCATGGGCGAGGGCGGCGGCGAGGCCTTCCAGATCCGCTTCGAGGGCGACGGCCTGGTGTACGTCCAGCCCAGCGAGCGCAACACGATCGCCGGGGACGTGTGACATGCCCTTCCGTGAGATCAACTCCAAGATGGTCGAGGCGACCGTCATGCCGGGCCAGCGCCTGTTCAGCCAGCGCGGCGCGATGCTGGCGTACAAGGGCGAGGTGTCCTTCACGCCCAACATCCAGGGCGGCCAGGGCGGCATCATGTCGATGATCGGCCGCCGGGTGGCCAACGAGGACACGCCCCTGATGACCGTGGAGGGCAGCGGCACCGTGCTCTTCGGGCACGGCGGCCACCACGTCACGGTCATCAACCTCACCGGCGACACCCTGTACGTCGAGGCGGACCGGCTGCTCGCCTTCGAGGGCACCCTCCAGCAGGGCACGATGTTCATGGGCTCGCAGGGCGGGGTGATGGGCATGGTGCGCGGCCAGATCAGCGGCCAGGGCCTCTTCACGACCACGCTCAAGGGCCACGGCTCGGTGGCGGTCATGGCCCACGGCGGTGTCTTCGAGGTGCCGATCACCCCGCAGCGCCCCGTCCACGTCGACCCGCAGGCGTACGTCGCCCACCACGGCGACGTGCGCAACAAGCTGTCGACGGCGCTCGGCTGGCGCGACATGGTGGGCCGCGGTTCCGGCGAGGCCTTCCAGCTGGAGCTCAGCGGACACGGCGCGGTGTACGTCCAGGCCTCGGAGGAGAAGCTGTGAGTCACTACCCGGGCACGGGACCCACCGTGTACGACCCGATGACGCTGCCGTCGGACGACAACGTCAACAACTACACCTTCTGCGTGGAGCTCAAGGGGAGCCAGTGGTTCCTGCAGAAGGGGAAGATGATCGCCTACTACGGGCAGATGGACTTCAACGGCATCGGACACGGTCGGCTCGACGGTCTGGTCCGTACGTCGTTCCATTCGCCTCTGCACGCGAGCGACTGGGTCGTGGCCCAGGGCTCGGGCAAGATGCTCCTCGCCGACCGGGCCTTCGACGTCAATTCGTACGACCTCGAAGACGGCAACCTGACCATTCGCTCTGGCAATCTGCTCGCTTTTCAGCCAAGTCTCGCGCTGAAGCAGTCGATCGTGCCGGGCTTCCTGACACTCATCGGAACCGGAAAGTTCGTGGCCGCGTCCAACGGTCCGGTGGTGTTCATGGAGCCCCCGATCCGGGTGGACCCGCAAGCGCTTGTGGGCTGGGCCGACTGCCCCTCCCCGTGCCACCACTACGACCACGGGTACATGACCGGCTTGATGGGCGGTCTACGTGCGATGACGGGCCTCGGCGGGGCCTCCGGGGAGGAGCACCAGTTCGAGTTCGTGGGGGCCGGCACCGTGCTGCTCCAGTCGACGGAGGTCCTGATGGCCGAGCAGGCCACCGGGGTGGTGCCGAACGAGCCCGGGGTACCCGGCGGCTACGGCGCGCCCGCGGGGCATCCTCAGCAGCCGGGGGCACCGCGCCTTCCCGGACAGCTGGGTGACCTCCAGCGTCGCTTCGGGCTGTGAGCGGTAGTCTGCGGAGTGTGACATCGAACGTGTGCGCACCGTCACATCACCCTCATTAGTTCGCCTTTCAACCTTTTAGGTAGACTTCATTCATGGAGACCGAGACGGCCACCCGCTGGCTGACCGATGCGGAGCAGTGCGCCTGGCGCACCCACCTGGAGGTCAACAGGCTGTTGACGTATCAGCTCGAAAGGGACCTCCAGCCGTTCGGCCTGACGATGAACGACTACGAGATCCTGGTCAATCTCTCCGAGTCGGAGGGCGTACGGATGCGGATGAGCGACCTCGCCTCCGCCACCCTCCAGTCCAAGAGCCGGCTCTCGCACCAGATCACCCGCATGGAGAACGCGGACCTGGTCCGGCGCGAGAACTGCGAGTCCGACCGCCGGGGTCTGTACGCGGTCCTGACCGAGCACGGCATGGAGACGATGAAGAAGGTCGCGCCCCACCATGTGGCGTCCGTGCGGCGGCACTTCATCGATCTTCAGACCGATGAGTCGCTGGCGGAGCTGAGCAAGGCCCTGAAGCCGGTGGCGGAGCACCTGAGGGTTCACCAGGGCCGCCCGTAGCAGCGTCCCGCAGGGCAGCGACCAGCCCCCACGACACGGCGGCAGAGGTCACCCAACCGGCAGGCGGAGCTCGAACAGAGCCCCGCCTGCCGGCGCATCGCGCACGGTCAGCGTGCCCCCGTGGCGCACCGCCACATCCCGCGCGATGGCGAGCCCCAGCCCCGCGCCCCCGTCGTCCCGGGCCCGGGCCTCGTCAAGCCGCACGAACCGCTCGAACACCCGCTCCCGATCCGCCGCCGGCACCCCGCTCCCGTCATCGGCGACCGATACGACCGCCCACTCCCCGTCCCGCCGCACGGTCACCGCGACAGCGGCCCGCGCATGCCGCTGCGCGTTGTCGAGCAGGTTCCCGAGGAGCCGCTCCAACTGCCCCCGGGAACCGGTCACTTCCACGGCCGGGGCCGGAGCCTCGACCGTGACGCCGTCCCGCCCCCGCGCGCACCGGACGGCCAGCTCGCCGAGGTCGACCCGGACGTCACCGCGCCGCTCCCCCGCGTCCAGCCTGGCCAGCAGCAGGAGATCCGCGGCCAGCCGCTGCAGGCGCACCGTGTCCTCGACCGCCCCGTCCACGTCCAGCAGCTCGGGGTGGGCGGCGGCGACCTCCAGCTGGGTCCGCAGCGAGGCGATGGGGCTGCGCAGTTCGTGCGAGGCGTCGGCGACGAACCGGCGCTGACGCTCCACGGAGGTCTCCAGCGCGGCCAGTGTCTCGTTGGTGGTGCGGGCGAGCCGGGCCACCTCGTCGTGGGTGTCCGGCACCGGCACCCGGCGGGCGAGGTCCTCCGAGGCGGTGATCGCGGCCATCTCGGCACGGATGCCCTCGACCGGTCGCAGCGCCCGCCGGGTGACCAGCCAGGTCACGGCGGCGACGACCCCGAGCAGCAGCGGGAAGCCGATCAGCATCACGGTCTGCGCGGTGCCGACGGCGCCCTGCTCGGCGTCCAGGGAGGCGCCCGCGTACACGGTGAGCCGGCCCTTGTCCTGGACGTCGACCTCCAGGGCGGCGAAGCGGTAGTCGGCGGACTCGCCGTCGATGGTGGCCGAGCCGTCGGTGAAGGCGACCTCGTCGGCGATCTCACCGGGTTCGAGGGCGGAGTCGTCGTCCTCGTCGCCGGAACCGGTGCCCCGCTGCGGTGCGGGCATCACCTCGCCGGTGCCGGTACCGCTGATGCGCTCCAGGTTCTCGCTCGCCGCGACCAGTGTGCCGCGGGCGTCGACCACCTGCACGGGCTCTTCTTCGTCGTCCAGCTTCAGATCGTCGTAGGCCGTCCCGGCGGCGAGGTGGGCGGCCACGTTCCGGGCGGTCCGCTCGGCCTGGGTGCCCGCCCGGTCGATCAGGTCGGACCGCAGCGACAGCAGCACCGACGCCCCGGCCGCGACCAGGGCCACGGCCACCACCAGGGTCGCCCCGAGGGTCGCGCGCGCCCGGACCGACCCGAACAGCCGCCTCACCGGCCGGCCTCCAGCCGGTACCCGGCGCCCCGGACCGTGCGGATGAGCCCCGCGTCCAGCTTCCGGCGCAGGGTGCTGACGTACACCTCGACGATGTTGGGGTCGCCGTCGTACGCGAAGTCCCAGACGTGCTCCAGGATCTGCGCCTTGGAGACCACCTCGCCGGCCCGCACCGCGAGCTGTTCGAGGACGGAGAACTCCTTGGCGGTGAGGGTGACTTCGGTGCCGTCGAGGAAGATCCGGCGGGCGGCGGTGTCGATGCGCAGCCCGCCGAGTTCGAGCACCGGGGACGCCCCGGACCCGTTTCCGCGCCGCCGCAGCAGGGCCTTGATGCGGGCCACGAGGACGACGTAGGAGAAGGGCTTGGTGAGGTAGTCGTCGGCGCCGGTGTCCAGGCCCTCGGCCTCGTCGTACTCGCCGTCCTTGGCGGTGAGCATCAGGATCGGCACCTCGTGCCCGGCCGCGCGCAGGGCGGCACAGACCCGGTAGCCGTTGAGGCCGGGCAGCATGATGTCGAGGATCACCAGGTCGTACGACCCCTCGCTCGCCCGGTGCAGTCCCTCCCGGCCGTCGTGGACGACGTCGACGGCGTAGCCCTCGGCGGTGAGGCCCTTGGCGAGGGACACGGCGAGTCGTTTCTCGTCCTCGACGATCAGAAGGCGCATGCGTACAGCCTCGCAAAGCGAACCTGAAGGCGCCTTCAGGAGGCTTCAGGTCTGCTTCAGCTCCTCTCCGGCAGCGTGGTTGTCGTCGAAAAGCGAAGGAAGCACCACCGCTCGGGAGGAATCCTCATGAAGCGCAACATCGTCATCGCCACCCTCACCGCCGCAGCGCTCGCCGCGGGCGGCACCGTCGCGGCCTTCGCGGCGGGGGACGACGAGGCGACGGCGACGCAGCGCCAGGCGGGCACGAACGCCCAGGCGGCAGCGGACCGTGACGACGAATCGGCGGACGACGACTCCGCGGACGACGACCGTACGGCGGCCCCCCGCGGGAGCGTCACCGCGGCCGACGCGATCGCCGCCGCCCTGAAGCACACCCCGGGCACCGCCCTGGCCGCCGATTTCGAGGACGACGGCGCCGGCACCTGGGAGGTGACCGTCGTCAAGGGCGACGGCTCCGAGTATGACGTGCGGATCGCGCCCGACTCCGGCAAGGTGCTCGGCGCCCAGCGCGACAGCGACGACGACAACGACAGCGACGACCGCGCCGAACTCGCCGCCGTGAAGGGCGCGTCGACCGACGCCCGGGAGGCCGCGCTGGCCGCCGCCGCGAAGGGCACGGTCACCGAGGTCGGCCTCGACGACGACAACGGCGCCGTCGCCTGGTCCGCGGAGACCGTCAAGGACGGCAGGCACGGCGAGTGGAAGGTCGCCCTCGACTCGGGCCGGGTCACCCAGGACCCCGACGAGGACTGACCCGCTGTCACCGCACAGCCACCTCCTCGCACAGGGCGCCCCTCCCCCGGGCGCCCTGCCCCATGACCAGGACCGCCGCCACGGCGACCACCCCGCCCGTCACCGCGAAGCACACGGCCACAGAACATGCCGGTCGACGTATCGGTGGGTCAGCCCTGGGTCAGGCCGTGCACCAGTTCGTCGGCTGCCCGGTAGGGGTCGAGTTCGCCGGACACGATCCGTTCCGCGAGGGCGTCCAGGCGCCGGTCGCCGCGCAGGTCGCCGATGCGTTCGCGCAGGGCGGTGAGGGCGATCGCCTCGACCTCGTGGGCGGCGCGGGCGCGGCGGCGCTCGGCGAGGACGCCGTGCTCCTCCATCCACGCGCGGTGCTTCTCCAGGGCCTCCACGACCTCGTCGACGCCCTCCGCGCGGGAGGCGACGGTCTTGACGATCGGCGGGCGCCAGTCGCCGGGGGCGCGGGACTCGCCGAGGCCCAGCATGTGGTTGAGCTCGCGGGCGGTGGCGTCGGCGCCGTCACGGTCGGCCTTGTTGACGACGTAGACGTCGCCGATCTCCAGGATTCCGGCCTTGGCGGCCTGGATGCCGTCGCCCATGCCGGGCGCGAGCAGCACCACGGAGGTGTCGGCCTGCGAGGCGATCTCGACCTCCGACTGGCCCACGCCGACCGTCTCGACCAGGATCACGTCGCAGCCGGCCGCGTCCAGGACCCGGATGGCCTGCGGGGCGGACCAGGCGAGGCCTCCGAGGTGGCCGCGGGTGGCCATGGAGCGGATGTAGACGCCGGGGTCGGAGGCGTGCTCCGACATGCGGACCCGGTCGCCGAGCAGGGCCCCGCCGGAGAAGGGGGACGACGGGTCGACGGCCAGGACGCCGACCCGCCTGTCCTGCTTGCGGTACGCGCTCACCAGTGCCGAGGTGGACGTCGACTTGCCGACGCCGGGCGAGCCGGTGAGGCCGACCACGTACGCGTTGCCGGTGAGCGGAGCAAGGTTCTGCATGACCTCCCTGAGCTGCGGGGACGCCCCCTCCACGAGGGAGATCAGCCGGGCCACCGCCCGTGGCCTGCCTTCCCTGGCCAGGGCGACCAGCGAGGAGACGTCCTGCATCACAGCTCCGTTCACGGCGACGACGTACGAGAACTCAGGCGTACGAGAACTCAGGCCTTGGGTACCCGCACGACCAGCGCGTCACCCTGACCGCCGCCGCCGCACAGGGCGGCCGCGCCGACCCCGCCGCCGCGCCGCTTGAGCTCCAGGGCCAGGTGCAGCACGAGACGGGCGCCGGACATGCCGATGGGGTGGCCCAGGGCGATCGCGCCACCGTTCACGTTCACCTTTTCGGTGGACACGCCGAGGTCCTTCATCGACTGGACGGCGACGGCGGCGAACGCCTCGTTGATCTCGATGAGGTCGAGGTCGGAGACCTCCAGGCCCTCCTTCTTGAGGGCGTGCAGGATCGCGTTGGACGGCTGGGACTGGAGGGAGTTGTCCGGGCCCGCCACATTGCCGTGGGCGCCGATCTCGGCGATCCACTCGAGGCCCAGCTCCTGGGCCTTGGCCTTGCTCATCACGACGACGGCCGCGGCGCCGTCGGAGATCTGCGAGGCGGAGCCGGCGGTGATGGTGCCGTCCCTGGTGAAGGCGGGGCGCAGCTTGCCCAGGGACTCGGCGGTGGTGTCGCCGCGGATGCCCTCGTCCTTGCTGAAGACGACCGGCTCGCCCTTGCGCTGCGGGATCTCGACCGGGGTGATCTCGGCCTCGAAGACGCCGTTCTTCTGGGCGGCGGCGGCCCGCTGGTGGGACAGGGCGGAGAACTCGTCCTGCTCGGGACGCAGGATGCCGAGGCGGGTGTTGTGCTTCTCGGTGGACTCGCCCATGGCGATGTTCTCGAAGGCGTCGGTGAGGCCGTCGTACGCCATGGCGTCGAGCATCTCGATCGCGCCGTACTTGAAGCCCTCGCGGGACTTGGGCAGCAGGTGGGGGGCGTTGGTCATGGACTCCTGGCCGCCGGCGACGATCACGTCGAACTCGCCGGCGCGGATCAGCTGGTCGGCCAGGGCGATGGCGTCGAGGCCGGAGAGACACACCTTGTTGATGGTGAGCGCCGGGACGTTCATCGGAATGCCGGCCTTGACGGCGGCCTGGCGGGCCGGGATCTGGCCCGCGCCGGCCTGGAGGACCTGGCCCATGATGACGTACTGCACCTGGTCGCCGCCGATCCCCGCACGGTCGAGGGCGGCCTTGATCGCGAAGCCGCCGAGGTCGGCTCCGGAGAAGGACTTCAGCGAGCCCAGCAGCCGTCCCATGGGCGTACGGGCGCCCGCGACGATCACCGAGGTCGTGCTGTTCGATCCAGACATGAGCTGCGATCCCCTTACCGGCTGCACTGCCGAGGAGTGAACGAGGGTTTACTTCGAATGTACTGAGTGGCACTCCGTGCCGTCATCGCCCCGTCGGTGTGATCGCGCGCACGTTGCGTAACCGTTTCACGAGCGCTGCACTGACTACATGCTGACGCGAATCGACCACATCGGGATCGCCTGCTTCGACCTCGACAAGACCGTCGAGTTCTACCGGGCCACGTACGGCTTCGAGGTGTTCCACTCCGAGGTCAACGAGGAGCAGGGCGTGCGCGAGGCCATGCTCAAGATCAACGAGACCTCGGACGGCGGAGCCTCCTACCTGCAGCTTCTGGAACCGACCCGCCCCGACTCCACCGTCGCCAAGTGGCTGGACAAGAACGGCGAGGGTGTCCACCACATCGCTTTCGGTACGGCGGACGTCGACGCCGAGGCCGCCGACATCAAGGACAAGGGCGTACGCGTTCTGTACGAGGAGCCGCGACGCGGCTCCATGGGGTCACGGATCACCTTCCTGCACCCCAAGGATTGCCATGGCGTACTGACAGAACTGGTCACTTCGGCGCCTGTTGAGTCACCTGAGCACTGACCCTCGTACATATGGGCCGGTAGGGTTGGGGGCGGTCACTCCCGGAAGGGGGTGGCCCGGTCTCGGCGTCAGAGGTGGCGCCTGCCGTGCAAGGCCCGGCACACACGCTCACCGCGTTGCCGAAAGGCCCTGGTGGTTCCGCCACGAGGACCTTCCGGCGCCCTGTGATCGCAGGCACCGGACCTCGCACGGCCCGCCCTTCGGGCGGACGACGCCACCTCTGACGCCGGGACCTCCGGGGTCCGGGTTTCGGGGGACGAGCAGCGGGCGGCAGCCCATGCTCCGCCGTTGATCTGACACCATTCCCCGGGGGCCCCGTTCGGCGGATGGACAGGGCTCGTTCGGAAAGACTTGCGACCAGGGGACGGATGGGACCGCGCAGTGCGGGGCTACGAACGCCAGGAGCGAGAGCCGGCGGCTGACGTCGACCACCTCTCTCGGTTCGAGGCCGAGATGGACCGGCTGAAGACCGAGCGGGAAAAGGCGATCCAGCACGCCGAGGACCTCGGCTACCAGGTCGAGGTGCTGCGCGCCAAGTTGCACGAGGCGCGGCGCACCCTCATGTCCCGGCCCGAATTCGGCGGCGGTGACATCGGCTACCAGGCCGAGCAGCTGCTGCGCAACGCGCAGATCCAGGCCGACCAGCTGCGCCAGGACGCCGAGCGCGAGCTGAGCCAGGTCAGGGCCCAGACCCAGCGCATCCTCCAGGAGCACGCCGAGCAGGCCGCGCGCCTCCAGGCGGAGCTGCACCAGGAGGCGGTCACCCGCCGCCAGCAGCTGGACCAGGAGCTGGCCGAGCGCCGGCAGACCGTCGAGTCGCACGTCAACGAGAACGTGGCGTGGGCCGAGCAGCTGCGCGCCCGCAGCGAGTCCCAGGCCCGCCGGCTCCTGGAGGAGTCCCGCGCGGAGGCCGAGCAGGCCATGGCGGCCGCCCGCGCCGAGGCCGAGCGGGTCACCAGCGAGGCCCGTCAGCGGCTCCAGAGCGAGGCCGAGGCGGCCCGCGCGGAGGCCGAGCAGCTGCTGCGGCGGGCCCGCGCGGACGCCGAGCGGCTTCTGGAGAGCGCCTCCACGCAGGCGCAGGAGGCCACCGACCACGCCGAGCAGCTGCGCACCTCCACGGCGACCGAGTCGGACAGCGCCCGCCGCCAGGCCACCGAGCTGAGCCGGGCCGCCGAGCAGCGGATGGCGGAGGCCGAGGAGGCGCTGCGCAAGGCGCAGGCCGAGGCCGAGAAGGTGCTCACCGAGGCCAAGTCCGCCGCCGAGAAGACGCTCGCGAGCGCCGAGTCGGCCAACGAGCAGCGCACCCGTACGGCCAAGGAGCAGGTCGCCCGGCTGGTCACCGAGGCCAGCGAGGAGGCCGAGGCCACCAAGGCCAGCGCGGAGCAGATCGTCGCGGACGCCCGCGCCGAGGCCGAGAAGATCGTCACCGAGGCCGCCGAGAAGGCCCGCACGCTCACCGCCGAGGAGAGTGCGACCCAGCTGTCGAAGGCGGCCAAGACCGCCGAGGACGTCCTCAACAAGGCGCAGGAGGACGCGCAGCGGACCACCAAGGCCGCCGCCGAGGAGGCCGAGCGGATCCGTCGTGAGGCGGAGACCGAGGCGGACCGGCTGCGCGCCGAGGCGCATGACATCGCCGAGCAGCTCAAGGGCTCCGCGAAGGACGACACCAAGGAGTACCGGGCCAAGACGGTCGAGCTCCAGGAGGAGGCCCGCCGGCTGCGCGGCGAGGCCGAGCAGCTGCGCGCCGACGCGGTCGCCGAGGGCGAGAAGATCCGCGCGGAGGCCCGCAAGGAGGCCGTCCAGCAGATCGAGGAGGCCGCCAAGACCGCCGAGGAGCTGCTCTCCAAGGCCAAGGCGGACGCCGACGAGCTGCGCCAGAGCGCGACCGCCGACAGCGAGAAGGTCCGCACCGAGGCCATCGAGCGCGCCACCACGCTGCGCCGGCAGGCCGAGGAAACCCTGGAGCGCACCCGCAACGAGGCCGAGCGCCAGCGGGCCGAGGCCGTCGAGCTGTCCGAGGAGATCACGGCCGCGGCCGAGCGGTCCGCGAGTGAACTGCGCGAGGAGACCGAGCGGGCCATAGAGACCCGCCGCACCGAGGCCGCCGAGGAACTGACCCGGCTGCACACCGAGGCCGAGGAGCGCCTCGCCGCCGCCGAACAGGCGCTCACGGAGGCCCGTGAGGAGGCCTCGCGGATCCGCCGCGAGGCCGGCGAGGAGGCCGACCGGCTGCGCACCGAGGCCGCCGAGCGGATCCGCACCCTCCAGCAGCAGGCCGAGGCCGAGGCCGACCGGCTGCGCACCGAGGCCGCGTCCGACGCGTCCGCCTCCCGCGCCGAGGGCGAGGCCGTCGCCGTACGGCTGCGCTCCGAGGCCGCCGCGGAGGCGGAGCGGCTGAAGTCCGAGGCGCAGGACACCGCGAACCGGGTCCGGGCGGAGGCGCAGGCCGCCGCCGAGCGGCTCGCCACCGAGGCGTCCGAGACGCTGGCCGCCGCCCAGGAGGAGGCCAACCGGCGTCGCCGCGAGGCCGAGGAGTACCTCGGCTCGGCCCGCCAGGAGGCCGACCAGGAGCGTGAGCGGGCCCGCGAGCAGAGCGAGGAGCTTCTCGCCTCCGCCCGCAACCGTGTGGAGGAGGCCCAGGCCGAGGCCGTACGGCTGGTCGAGGAGGCGGACCGGCGGGCCACGGAGATGGTGTCGGCCGCCGAGCAGCACGCCCAGCAGGTCCGCGACTCGGTCGCCGGGCTGCACGAGCAGGCCCAGGAGGAGATCACCGGGCTGCGTTCCGCCGCCGAGCACGTGGCCGACCGCACCCGGCGCGAGGCGCAGGAGGAGGCCGACCGGGTCCGCTCGGACGCCTACTCGGAGCGTGAGCGGGCCAGCGAGGACGCGGCGCGCATCCGGCGTGAGGCCGCCGAGGAGACGGACGCGGCCAAGTCCCTGGCCGAGCGCACCGTCTCGGAGGCGATCGCGGAGGCGGAGCGGCTGCGGTCGGACGCCTCCGAGCATGCCCAGCGGGCGCGCACCGAGGCGTCCGACACCATCGCCCAGGCCGAGCAGGACGCCTCCCGCACCCGGGCCGACGCCCGCGAGGACGCCAACCGCATCCGCTCGGACGCGGCGACGCAGGCCGACACCCTCATCACCGAGGCGCGCAACGAGGCGGAGCGGCTCACCGAGGAGACCATCGCCGACACCGACCGGCTGCGCACGGACACGGTCGCCGAGGCGGAGCGGCTGCGGTCGGAGACCGTGGCGGAGGCCGAGCGGGTCCGCGCGGAGTCGGTGGCCCAGGCGGAGCAGCTGATCGGGGAGGCGACCGGGGACGCGGAGCGGCTGCGCGCCGAGGCCGCGGACACCGTCGGGCAGGCCCAGCAGCACGCGGAGCGGATCCGCACCGAGGCCGAGCGGGTCCGGGCGGAGGCGGCGGCCGCGGCCGAGGAGCTGGTCAACTCCGCGCGCGAGGAGGCCGACCGGACCCTGGACGAGGTCCGCAAGGAGGCCAACAAGCGCCGCCAGGACGTGGCCGAGCAGGTCGACACGCTCATCACGGAGACCACCGCCGAGGCGGACAAGCTGCTCACCGAGGCCCAGCAGCAGGCGCTCAAGACCACCGCGGAGGCGGAGGCGCAGGCCGACACCATGGTCGGCGCGGCCCGCACGGAGGCCGACCGGCTGGTGTCGGAGGCCACGGTCGAGGGCAACGCGCGCGTGGAGAAGGCCCGTACGGACGCGGACGAGCTGCTCGTCGGTGCCCGCCGGGACGCGACCGCCATAAGGGAGCGCGCGGAGGAGCTGCGCGACCGGATCACCGGTGAGATCGAGGCGCTGCACGAGCGGGCCCGCCGCGAGGCCGCCGAGACCATGAAGTCGACCGGCGACCGCTGCGACGCGCTCATCAAGGCCGCCGAGGAGCAGCTCGCGAAGGCGCAGGCGAAGGCCAAGGAGCTGGTCTCGGAGGCCAATTCCGAGGCCGGCAAGGTGCGCATCGCCGCGGTCAAGAAGGCCGAGGGGCTGCTCAAGGAGGCCGAGCAGAAGAAGGCCACGCTGGTCCGGGAGGCCGAGGAGCTCAAGGCCGAGGCGATCCGCGAGGCCAGGCGCACGGTCGAGGAGGGCAAGCGCGAGCTGGAGGTCCTCGTCCGTCGCCGTGAGGACATCAATACGGAGATCTCCCGTGTCCAGGACGTCCTGGAGGCGTTGGAATCCTTCGAGGCCCCGGCGGGCGGCAAGGACGGTGGCGTCAAGGCGGGCGCTGCGGTCGGTGCCCCTCGTTCGGGTAAGCCGTCGGACAGCTGACCGGCGGCTGGAATCCGGTGCCTTCTGGGGCCTTTGACCAAGTTTTTGGCAAGCCGTCCCTGGGTTAGCCACTCAAAAGGGGTGTCATTCTCCAGATCAAACACGTATCCGCTCGATGACACACCGCTTCGGCCCCTAGGATTCCCCCTATCACCTCACCGGTCTCATTTGACAGGAACCCCATGAGCGACACTTCCCCCTACGGCTTCGAGCTTGTGCGGCGTGGGTACGACCGCGCTCAGGTGGACGAACGGATCTCCAAGCTCGTCTCCGACCGTGACAGCGCTCTCTCCCGCATCACCGCCCTGGAAAAGCGCATCGAGGAGCTCCACCTCGAGACGCAGAACGCCCAGGCCCAGGTAAGCGACGCCGAGCCGTCGTACGCCGGCCTCGGCGCGCGTGTCGAGAAGATCCTCCGCCTCGCCGAGGAGGAGGCCAAGGACCTGCGCGAGGAGGCCCGTCGCGCGGCCGAGCAGCACCGCGAGCTCGCCGAGTCCGCGGCCCAGCAGGTTCGCAACGACGCAGAATCGTTCGCTGCGGAGCGCAAGGCCAAGGCCGAGGACGAGGGCGTCCGGATCGTCGAGAAGGCCAAGAGCGACGCGTCCCAGCTGCGTTCCGAGGCTCAGAAGGACGCGCAGTCCAAGCGTGAGGAGGCGGACGCCCTCTTCGAGGAGACCCGCGCCAAGGCCGCTCAGGCCGCCGCCGACTTCGAGACGAACCTCGCCAAGCGCCGGGAGCAGTCCGAGCGCGACCTGGCGTCCCGTCAGCAGAAGGCGGAGAAGCGGCTCGCGGAGATCGAGCACCGCGCGGAGCAGCTGCGCCTGGAGGCGGAGAAGCTGCGCACCGACGCCGAGCGCCGCGCCCGCCAGACGGTGGAGACGGCTCAGCGCCAGGCCGAGGACATCGTGGCCGACGCCAACGCCAAGGCCGACCGGATCCGTTCGGAATCCGAGCGTGAGCTCGCGGCCCTGACGAACCGTCGCGACTCGATCAACGCCCAGCTGACGAACGTCCGCGAGATGCTCGCCACGCTGACCGGTGCCGCGGTGGCCGCCGCCGGCTCCCCGGTCGAGGACGAGCCGATCTCCCGTGGGGTTCCGGCCCAGCAGTCCCGGTAACACCGCCTGACGGCAGCACGAGGGCCCGTACCGTCTCCCCCGGAGGTACGGGCCTTCGGCGTACCCGGGGTCCGTTGCGGGATTCTTACCGCTTCCGTCGGTCTCCGTTTGCCCATAGGAGTGGCATCCGCAGGGGCGCGCCCCTAGCGTGGTCGGCATGATCGAGCTAGCGGGCCTGACCAAGCGGTACGGCGAGAAAGTGGCGGTGAACAACCTCACCTTCACCGTCAGACCGGGCATCGTCACGGGCTTCCTCGGTCCCAACGGGGCGGGCAAGTCGACCACCATGCGCATGATGTTGGGCCTCGACCGGCCCACCGCGGGAGACGTCCGGATCGACGGCAAGCACTACGACCAGCTCAAGGACCCGCTGACGTACATCGGTGCCCTGCTGGACGCCAAGGCCATGCACGGCGGGCGCAGCGCCTACAACCACCTGCTGTGCCTCGCGCAGAGCAACGGCATCCCGACGAAGCGGGTGCACGAGGTGCTCGACACGGTCGGTCTGACGGCGGTGGCGAAGAAGAAGGCCAAGGGGTTCTCGCTGGGAATGGGCCAGCGACTGGGCATCGCGGGCGCGCTGCTCGGCGACCCGCGGATCCTGATGTTCGACGAGCCGGTCAACGGGCTCGACCCGGAGGGCATCCACTGGATCCGCAATCTGATGAAGTCGCTGGCCGCGCAGGGCCGGACGGTCTTCGTGTCGAGCCACCTCATGAGCGAGATGGCGCTGACCGCCGACCACCTCGTGGTGATCGGCCAGGGCAGGCTGCTCGCCGACACCTCCATGGCCGACTTCATCGCGCAGAACTCGCGGACCTACGTCCGGATCCGCACCCCGCACCGCGAGCGGCTGCTCGACGTCCTGCACGCGGCCGGCGTCACCGTCGTGGAGACCGGCAACGGCACGCTGGAGGTGGACGGGGGCAAGTCCGAGCACATCGGTGAGCTGGCCGCGCAGCACCAGATCGTGCTGCACGAGCTGAGCCCCCAACAGGCCTCCCTGGAGGAGGCGTTCATGCAGCTGACCGCGGAGTCGGTCGAGTACCACGCGCACAGCGACGCGCCGTCCGGGCCGCAGCCGGCCTGGGGCGACGCCTGGAAGGGGAAGTGACCATGGCGGCGACCCAGGTCATCCGCTCCGAATGGACCAAGATCCGGTCGGTGGCGTCCACGGTGTGGACGCTCTCCCTCGCCGTGGTCGTCACCGTCGGGCTCGGCATCCTGATCTCGGCCCTGTCGAAGAACGAGTTCGACAACATGAGCCGCGACGACAAGCTCTCCTTCGACCCGACCTTCATCAGCTTCGCCGGGATGAGCCTCGGCCAGCTCGCGATGATCGTGTTCGGGGTGCTCGTCGTCTCGAACGAGTACAGCACCGGCATGATCCGCACCTCGCTGGCCGCGGTACCGCAGCGCGGCACCTTCCTGGCCGGCAAGATCGCGGTGGCGACCGGGCTCTGCCTGGTCGTCGGCCTGGTCACCAGCTTCGTCACCTTCTTCCTCGGGCAGGCGATGCTCGGCTCGCACCGGGCGGAGATCGGCGACCCCGGGGTGCTGCGCGCGGTCATCGGCGGCGGCGTCTACATGACCCTGATCGCGATGTTCTCGATGGGCGTCGCGGCGATGCTGCGCTCCCCGATGCTGTCGCTGGGCATCCTGATGCCGTTCTTCTTCCTGATCTCCAACATCCTGGGCAATGTCTCGGCGACGAAGAAAGTCGGCCGGTTCCTGCCCGACCAGGCCGGCAGCAAGATCATGCAGGTGGTCACCCCGATCGGCGACGACTCCCCCTACGGCCCCTGGGGCGGCCTCGGGATCATGGCGCTGTGGGTCGCGGCGGCCCTGATCGGCGCGTACGTCCTGTTGAAGAAGCGGGACGCGTGACGCGGGAAGCCTTTGCTTTCATTTGAGCGGAACCGTCAGCGCCCCGATAAGCTCCTAACCCTTACGGGGGGCGTGTGCCCCGCTGTCCTGAACCTTGCGATGGGTGCGGAGCATGATCGAGGCAGTCGGCCTGACGAAGCGCTACGGCGACAAGACCGCTGTGTACAACCTTTCCTTCCAGGTGCGTCCCGGTTCCGTGACCGGCTTCCTGGGCCCCAACGGCTCGGGCAAGTCCACGACCATGCGGATGATCCTGGGCCTGGACAATCCCACGTCCGGTCAGGTGACGATCGGCGGCTACCCGTACCGCAGGCTGCCCAACGCGGCCCGGCAGGTCGGCGCCCTGCTCGACGCGAAGGCCGTGCACGGCGGACGGGCGGCCCGCAACCACCTGCTCTGCCTGGCCCAGCTCTCCGGGATCCCGGACCGCCGGGTGGACGAGGTGCTGGGGGTGGTCGGCCTCCAGGACGTGGCCAGAAAGCGTTCCAAGGGCTTCTCGCTGGGCATGGGGCAGCGGCTCGGGATCGCGGCCGCGCTGCTCGGCGACCCTCAGGTGCTGCTCTTCGACGAGCCGGTCAACGGACTCGACCCCGAGGGCATCCTGTGGGTGCGCAACCTGATGAAGGCGCTGGCGGCGGAGGGCCGTACGGTCTTCGTCTCCTCCCACCTGATGAGCGAGATGGCGCTGACCGCGGACCACCTCATCGTCATCGGGCGCGGGCAGCTGCTCGCCGACATGAGCATCCGGGACTTCATCGCGGCGAACTCGGCGGGCTTCGCGCGGGTGCGCACCCCGGACACCGAGCCGCAGCTGCGCGAGAAGCTGTCGGCCGCGATCACCGAGGCGGGCGGACACGTGCTGCCGGAGCAGGACGGGGCGCTGCGGGTGACGGGGCTGGCGCTCCCCCGCATCAGCGACATCGCGCACGACTCGGACGTACGCCTGTGGGAGCTGTCCCCGCACCAGGCCTCGCTGGAGGAGGCGTACATGCGGATGACGCAGGGCGCGGTGGACTACCGCTCCACGACCGACCAGAAGGAGGGGCTCATGCAGCCCCTCCCGCCGGGCGCCCAGCCCCCGATGCCGGTCCCGGGCCAGGGTCAGCCGGGCTGGTACGCCCCGCCGCCGCCCCAGCAGGGCGGGCAGCCGTTCGCACCGCCGCAGGGCCAGGCGCCCGCGAACCCGTACGGCGGCCCCGGCGCCGCCGCCCCCAACCCGTACGCCCAGCCGGGCCCGGCGGCTCCCCAGGGCCCAGCACACCCGGCGCCGGGCCAGTCGGCCCCGGGCGCCCCCCAGCCGCCCGCACACCCCGCGCCCGCGCCCGCCCAGGCCGCCGCGCAGGGATCCGCCCCGCAGCAGTCCGCCACCCCGACCGAGCCCAAGGACGCCCGATGAGTACCCCGCAGCCTTCGATGCCGCAGGCCCAGCCCGCCGTGCCGAACTGGCAGGCCGCGGGTGGACCGGCGTACCCCGGCTACACCTCGCCGATCCCCGTCGTGCGGACCCACCTCGGGCACGCGATCGCCTCGGAGTGGACGAAGATCCGGTCCGTGCGGTCGACGGTGTGGACGCTGGGCGTGTTCGTACTGATCATGATCGGGATCGGGCTGGGGGCCGCCGCACTGATCGCGGCCAACAGCTCGCCGGAGGACCTGCGGGACCAGAACCCGCTGTCCTTCGGGTTCTTCGGGCTGCTGCTCGGCAGCATGTGCGTCATCACCCTCGGCGTGCTGACGACGGCCTCGGAGTACGGGACGGGAATGATCAGGACCACCATGGTGGCCTGCCCCTCCCGCGGGCGGGTGCTGGCCGCGAAGTCGATCGTGTTCTTCACCGTCGCCTTCGTCACGACCCTGGTCTCGGTGCTCCTGGTCGCCCTCGCGGACATCGCCCTGCTGGACGGCGCCCCCGCCCCGACCGGCCAGGAGTGGCTGAAGGGCACCCTCGGCATCTCGCTCTACATCGCCCTGCTCGGCCTGCTGTCGCTGATCATCGGCTCGATCATCCGGCACTCGGCGGGCGCGATCACCATCATGATCGGTGTCGTGCTGGCCCCGCTGGTCATCGCGCTGTTCATGTTCTCGCAGTCCCTGGAGGGCCTGCGCCAGGCGCTGTTCGAGTACTCCATCCCGAACCAGCTCAGCGTCTTCTACGCCAACTCCCTGACCGACAGCGGCCCTTCGGGCTGGGACCCGCTGTGGATCATCCTCGGCGTCACGGCCGTCGCGTTCGCCGGCGCCTACGCCCTGCTGGAGAAGCGGGACGTGTAGAGACGTACGGAGGGGCCTTCGGGCCTCAGAACCTCGGCGCGTTACGGGACCGCTGCACCCGCGTGGTGCGGCGGTCCCGCGCGTTCCAGCACGCCTTGTGCCAGTGTCTGCGCTCATCGACGCCGGAGTGGTCCGGCCAGGCCACCACGTGCGGGACGCCGTCCGGGATCATCTGGTCGCAGCCCGGGCAGCGGTACGTCTTGCCCTGCGCGCTCGCGCCCGCCACATGCCGGACGTTCCAGTCCTCGCCCTGCCAGTGCGTCGAGGACTGGAAGCCGCCGTAGCGGCCGGACCGGTCGTCCTCGGCGCTGCGGTCGGCCGGGTCAGACGAACCGGAACCCTTGGGTCGGTTGCGACGCGGGGACACGGGACACCTCACGGGGCTATACAGGAAGCAGGGAACGTATCCAGCCTACGCGGCACGCGGCGGGGTACGCGTAGGGAACCAACCCCCACAAGTCCCCCTCCGGGGCGGCCCATTCTCCAGACAATCGGCAAATCTCTCCGCCAGGCCGTGTCCTCGGCACGTGTCAGACGGTTATGCCGGTGGGGGAGCTCCCGTGTCGGAGCCAAGGAAGCAGGAAAAGCACATGCACGTTGGAACATTTCTGTTGGCGGCCCAGTTCCCGGGGCAGGGCCAGGGGGAGGCGCTGCACCGCGCGGTCCGCTCGGCCGAGGTCGCGGAGGAGGCCGGACTCGACGCGGTCTGGCTGGCGGAACACCACTTCGTGCCGTACGGCACCTGCCCGTCCGCGATCACCCTGGCGGCGCTGCTGCTGGGCCGCACCCGCCGTATCCGCGTCGGCACCGCCGTGAGCGTGCTGCCCACGGTCCACCCGGTGGCGCTCGGCGAGCAGGCCGCACTGCTGCACATGACGAGCGGCGGGCGGTTCTCGCTGGGCGTCGGGCGCGGCGGACCGTGGGTCGACCTGGAGGTGTTCGGCTCGGGTCTGGAGGCCTACGAGAAGGGCTTCCCGGAATCACTCGATCTGCTGGTGCGCTGGCTGCGCGAACCCTCCGTGGGGGCCGACGGCGAGCGTTTCCGGTTCCGCGAGGTACCCGTCGTGCCCCGGCCGTCGGAGTCGCTCACGGAGGCGGACGGCCCCGAGGTGATCGTCGCCTGCACCTCCCCGGCGAGTGTCCGGCTGGCCGCCGAGCGCGGGCTGCCCATGCTGCTGGGGATGCATGTCGGGGACGAGGAGAAGGCCGAGATGGTCGCCCTGTGGCGCAGGCAGGCGCGCGCGGCCGGACACGCGCCGCAGAAAGTCCTGGAGGCACCCCATGTCTCGGCCGGTGTCTGCCAGATCGCGGACCGGCGTACGGACGCGGTGGAGGCGCTGGTGAAGGCGATGCCCGGCTGGCTCAGGCAGGGGCTGGGCGCCCATGTCACGGTCGACGGCCGCGTACGGCAGATGCGCGATCCGGTGGCCTACACCGAACTGCTCTGCGGACTGCACCCGGTGGGCACCCCGCGGCTGTGCGCCGACCGCCTGGCGGCGACCAGCGAGCGGACCGGTATCTCCCGCTTCGCGCTGCTCGTCGAGGGCTCGGGAGACCTGGCGGCCACCGAGGAGAACGTACGGCGGCTGGGGGGCGAGGTGCTGCCGCACCTCACCTGAAGAGGTGGCGGCGCATCTGACCTGAAGTGGAGCAGGAACCCTTGTCCGGCGGGGGCTTGCCGCCCCGGTACTGATGCACCTCCCGCGTACGGAGCGGCAAGCAAGCGCGTCGCGTCAGCAGTCCCGGAACTCCGGAGACTGGTTCAGCAGCTGACTGCGGACCGAGGTGAAACGGGTCAGCGTCTCGTCGACGGAGGAGTCCAACGGGAACACCGCCACCCGGTGGCAGTTCTGGAAGGCCAGCCGCACACCGAAGTGCCGCTGAAGCGCGCCGCGTATCGCGTCACTCGCAAGCGCACGCAGCAGCTGACCGCGTGCCTGCTCGTCCGGCGGGGGCGTCTGGTTGTCGGCGAAGTTGCCACCGTCCACCTTCAGCTGGGCCACCAGGGAGCTGATCATCTCCCATGCGTAGGGCAGGGAGGTCCGGACGCAGTCGACGAATTCGGCTTCGCCGACCTCGCCTCGCTCGGCCTTCTCGAGTAGGGCCGGTGAGACGTCGAGCGACATGGGTTCTCCTCTCGCACCCCTGCCTGGGCAGGGGTTGCCGGACAGATAAAGGGAGTTCGCGCTGCCGAACACGCTCAGTACATGCCTCGCGACCTCCCGTTTACTACCGTAGGCAACGGGCCGTGACGGCACCAGGAGAATGCGAACAAAGGGCACTCCCAACAGGCCCACAATCGGCCACAACTGAACAGGGTTTCTCCACAGCCTTACGGGCCGAATCGCGTGGACATGCGCCCGTCGAGTAGCGTTGCCGACCATGCGTCTCGTCATTGCCCGGTGTTCCGTCGACTACGCGGGCCGGCTCACCGCCCACCTGCCCTCGGCCCCCCGTCTGATCCTGGTGAAGGCCGACGGCAGCGTCTCCATCCACGCAGATGACCGCGCCTACAAGCCGCTGAACTGGATGTCGCCGCCCTGCACGTTGAAGGAGGGAACCGGCGACGAGGAGGGCGTCTGGACCGTCGTCAACAAGGCGGGCGAGAAGCTCATCATCACCATGGAGGAGGTCCTGCACGACTCCTCGCACGAACTGGGCGTGGATCCCGGCCTGATCAAGGACGGCGTGGAAGCACACCTTCAGGAACTGCTCGCCGACCGCATCGAAACGCTCGGCGACGGCTACACCCTGATCCGCCGCGAGTACATGACGGCCATCGGCCCGGTCGACATCCTGTGCCGGGACGCCGACGGGCAGACCGTCGCGGTGGAGATCAAGCGGCGCGGCGAGATCGACGGCGTGGAACAGCTCACCCGCTACCTCGACCTGCTGAACCGCGACCCTCATCTCGCCCCGGTCCGCGGCATCTTCGCCGCGCAGGAGATCAAGCCCCAGGCCCGCGTCCTCGCCACCGACCGCGGCATCGGCTGCGCCGTCCTCGACTACGACGCGCTGCGCGGCATCGAGGACGACAAGCTGCGGCTGTTCTGACAGCGCGTCCTCTTCTACGACTTCTACGACTTCCACGACGACGAGGGCCGGGTCCGTGCGTGACGGAACCCGGCCCTCTTGTGCGCGCGCTTCTAGATGACCGACTCGCTGGGCGAGCTGACGGTGCTGCTGGTCTCCACGGGGGTGGTGGAGGCGGGGCCGCTGGCCGTGTTGGAGTTGGTCGGGGTGGTGCCGCTCGGGGTGGAGCTGGGCGTGCTCGACGGCGTGCTCGTGGGCCCGGACGGCGACGACGACGGCGTACCGGAACCCGTGGGTGAGGACGGTGTAGACGGCCTGGGCGACGAGGGCCTGGGGCTCGACGGCCTCGGCGAACTCGGCGTGCTCCCCGTCCCCTTCGTCCCGCTCGGCTTGGCCGAAGGAGTGGCCGTACCCGTCGGCGTCGGATCGTCCGCCGTCCCGTACGTGCCGTCGGGCCCCGGATCCGTCGGCCGGGACGTCGCCGTACCCGTGTCGCCCTTGTCGTCGTTCGACGGGACGTCCGCGCCGAGGTTGCCGTCGTCGATGCCGACGCTGGCCGACGGGTTGACGCCGACCTCGTTCGACGGGGAGTTCGGGTCGTTGTCGGAGGTGGCGCCCAGGGTCACCACGGTGCCGAGGACGGCGACGAGCAGCGCGCCCGCGCCGGCGGCGACCAGGTTGCGCTTGGCGAGGCCCTTGAGACCGCCCCGTGCCTTGCGGGAGGGCCCGGTGGCGGGGGTGCGGTGGACGACGACGGTCTGGGACTCGCCGGGCGGCTGGAGCCGCGGGAAGGCCGCGGGCACTCCCCCGGGCGGTGAGGCCGACTCGTCGTGGCGGGCGTCGGGCACCTCCTCGCCGGCCGTCGCGCCGAGGCCGACGAGGCCGGTGGCGGGTGTGGTGCCGTCCCGGTCGGAGACCAGGGCGAGGGCCCGCCGGCCCGCCACGGTGCCGCGCTTGTCGGCGAGGGCGCCGCGCAGGCCGATGGAGGCCTCCAGTTCGGCGCGGGCCCGGTCGAGCTCTCCGCCGCACAGCGCGAGGATGCCGAGTTCGTGGTGGAAGTAGGCCCGCTCGGACACCTCGCCGGCCAGCCGGGAGGCCTCGGAACCGGCCCACAGGGAACGCTCCCAGGCGCCCCAGTGGCCGCCCGCGGCGAACGCGGGTGCCGCCGTGCGGGCCAGCCGCACGGCGATCGTCTCCTCGCCGTCGAGGGGCGCGACGGTCACCGGGACCAGGACGTCGAGGGCGGCGAGCAGCGCGTCGGCTTCGGCGCAGACCCGCTCGGGGGTGACCGAGGGGTGGCCCGCCCACCAGTCGTAGTGCTGGGCGGCGGTGCGGGCGCGGTCCTCGATGTCGTCGGCGTATCCGGCGGCCTCCAGCTGGGCGAGGACTCCGGCGGCGAGCCGGTAGCGGGAGCCCACCGGGGAGACCAGTCCCGCGTCCGCGAGCTCGCCGAGGGCGGCGTCCGCGTGGGTGTCCCCGACCAGGGCGGGCAGGTGCGCCTGGTGGGGCACCTCGCCGCCGAGGGCGACGGCGAACCGCAGGGTGGCCCGCGCGGACTCGCTCAGCCGGGAGGCGAGCAGGGGTGCGGGCGCGGCGGCGTCCCCCAGCGCGGGCAGGGGTATCTGGTCGGCGTCTTCGGTGGGCGGCGGGGCGTCCGCCACGGCCATCTCCGCGAACACGCCGAACTCGTCGACGGCGCCGGCCCCGGCCCGCTGCCGGTCGCGCTGCCGGAGCAGGGCACCGGCCTGGACGAAGCGCAGCGGCAGACCCTCGGACTCGAACCAGAGGTCGCCTGCCCAGTTGGACTCCTCCTCCGTCAGCACCCGGCCGACGGCACGCTCCAGGAGTTCCACGCCGTCGGCGCGTTCGAGGCCGCTGAGGAGGACCTCCTCGACGGCGGAGTCGGCCGAGGGCGCGGGCACCTCGGGGGTGGCGCCGATCACGAAGGCGCACTCGGGTGTGGCGTCGAGGAGCTCGTCGAGGGCGGCCCCGCCGAACTCGATGTCGTCGAGGACGACGACCGCGCCGATCTCGCGGACGCAGGAGAGCAGCTCGTCCCGGTCGGGTCGGTGCAGGGGCGAGTCGAAGACGGCGTAGTAGAGGTCGTACAGGAGCTCTCCGGCCGTACGGCGGAAGCCGGTGAGGCGGACCACGCCGTCGGGGGCGAGGTCCGAGCAGTCGTCGGCGACGACGTCGAGGAGGCTGGTGCGGCCGGATCCCGCGGGGCCGGTCAGCCGGACCGAGCGGCCGCGGGCCAGCATCCGTACGAGCTGCTCGCGCTCGTCCTGGCGGGCCAGGAGCGGCAGGCTGGTACGGGTGGGGCCCGGAGGGACGGGCGGGCGGGCCGCGCGGTCCACCTCGGCGCGTTCGGCGGCACCGAACTTCGCGGGGCGGCCGGGGCGCTCGCCGGGCGGGCAGGCCTCTATCTCGCTGCCGTCGACGGGGTTGACGGTGAGCAGGTAGTCACCGGCGACGAGCTGGACGGTGCGGGCGAGCGCGGGTGAGTGCTGGCCGAAGTCGGGTGTGAGGGCGTCCCTGGGAGGCCGTTGACGCGGCGAACCGCCGTCACCGTCATGGCCGTACTCCTCGGGTCCCCGGTTGTTCGGGTCCATAGGTTCAAGCCCCCCAAAAGCGTCTCGTGTGCCGTCAGTGGCCCCTCCCGGCCGGCAGCACACAGCGCTGTCGCTTCTGGTCCGGGCCCGCTGGAAGGGTTGCAGGCAGCGGGCGACCGAACCCTAAACCTTCGCACAGTATCTATGACAGCCCGGGGTACCGCGCCGTCCGAGACGTCACAGTCTCGTGAGGATTGGGCGGGAGATGCGTTTCGCCAGGGTGACCGGGTCAGACCCGGGGCAGCGACTCGACCCCGATGCCGCCCTCGATCGCCAGGATCCGGTGCAGCCGGGTGGCGACCAGGAGGCGCTGCATCTGCGGCGGTACGTCGCGCAGCACCAGGCGGCGGCCGCAGCGGCCGGCCCTGCGGTGCGCGCCCATGATCACCCCGAGCCCGGTGGCGTCCCAGGAATCCAGCTCGGACAGGTCGAGCACCAGGTCGCCGGCTCCGTCGTCGACGGCCGAGTGCAGGACCGTACGGGCGTCCGCCGCGCTACGGACGTCGAGGCGGCCCCCGACGACCAGCTCGGCGTGGTCGCCCCTGATGTACATATGCGCTCCCCGAGAGTGCGTGCAGTACTCCACGAATGTGATGTCCAGTGATGACACCTCTGACTGCGTTGAGCGGCCAGAGGTTGCCGTCCGTAAGCGAACCGATACCGAATTCACCCTGAGGTGTGAAACCAGAGGGGTTTGTGCGGTTTCAGTGGTTGTTCCCCGACTGCCTCAGCGGCTCCGGCAGCCGCGTCGGCGGCCGGTGCTGACTCAGTAGCTGTAGAAGCCCTGCCCGCTCTTGCGTCCGATGTCACCGGCGTCCACCATCCGGCGCATCAGCTCCGGCGGGGCGAACTTCTCGTCCTGGGACTCGGTGTAGATGTTGCCGGTGGCGTGCAGCAGGATGTCGACGCCGGTGAGGTCCGCCGTGGCGAGCGGGCCCATGGCGTGGCCGAAGCCCAGCTTGCAGGCCAGGTCGATGTCCTCGGCGGTCGCGACGCCCGACTCGTAGAGCTTGGTCGCCTCGACGACGAGGGCGGAGATGAGACGGGTGGTCACGAACCCCGCCACGTCCCGGTTGACGACGATGCAGGTCTTGCCGACGGACTCGGCGAACTCCCGCGCGGTGGCGAGGGTTTCGTCGCTCGTCTTGTAGCCGCGGACCAGCTCGACGAGCTGCATCATCGGCACCGGCGAGAAGAAGTGCACGCCGACGACCCGCTCGGGGTGCTCCGTGGCCGCTGCGATCTTGGTGATCGGGATCGCGGAGGTGTTGGAGGCGAGCACGGCGTCCGGGCGCACGATCTTGTCGAGCGCGCGGAAGATCTCGTGCTTGACTTCCAGCTTCTCGAAGACGGCCTCGACGACGATGTCGGCGTCGGCGGCCGCGTCCAGGTCGGTGGTCGCGGTGATCCGGGCGAGGGCGGCGTCGGCGTCGTGCGCCTCCAGTTTGCCCTTGCTCACGAACTTGTCGTACGAAGCCTTGATGCCGTCGGTGCCGCGCTTCAGCGCCTCGTCGGTGACGTCCCGCAGGACCACGTCCCAGCCCGCCTGGGCAGAGACCTGGGCGATGCCGGAACCCATCAAGCCGGCGCCGATGACGGCAAGCTTCCGTGCCACTGTTGCGACTCCCCTTTGAAACGCCTTACGCCCTGTTTACGTTGCCTGTGCGGCGGACACTAGCGCTCGTGAGGGGCTGTGTGACCGGTTAGTAATGCGCGTCACGTCTCATCTGACGGACATCACACCGGTAGCTGTCACGAGTGGTCTCGTACGGCGTAGTTGAGCACCTTATCGCTCAACAACTCCTCCCCGTCGCTGAGAAGCACGAGTGTCTCTCGTGACACTTCGTCCGGTTCGTACCGAGGGCCGTCTCACATGCCCGTGCCGCCCTGACGTCATTACGCTGACCTCATGGTCAATCTGACGCGCATCTACACCAGGACCGGCGACCAGGGCACCACCGCCCTCGGCGACATGAGCCGGGTCGCCAAGACCGATCTGCGGATCTCCGCGTACGCGGACGCCAACGAGGCGAACGCGGTGATCGGCACGGCGATCGCCCTGGGCGGCCTGGAGGAGGACGTCGTCAAGGTCCTCACCCGCGTCCAGAACGACCTGTTCGACGTCGGCGCCGACCTGTCCACGCCCGTGGTCGAGAATCCCGAGTACCCGCCCCTGCGTGTCGAACAGTTCTACGTCGACAAGCTGGAGGCGGACTGCGACCGCTTCAACGAGCGGCTCGAGAAGCTCCGCTCCTTCATCCTCCCGGGCGGCACCCCGGGCGCGGCCCTGCTCCACCAGGCCTGCACGGTCGTACGCCGGGCCGAGCGCTCCACGTGGGCGGCCCTGGAAGTCCACGGCGACGCCATGAACCCCCTCACCGCCACCTACCTCAACCGCCTCTCGGACCTGCTGTTCATCCTGGCGCGGACGGCCAACAAGGACGTCGGGGACGTGCTGTGGGTGCCGGGCGGGGAGCGCTAGCGCTCCCGCTTGGGGAACAGGGTGTAGCTCGCGGCGATCAGCACGTTGATGCCGATCAGCCACAGCATCCGCTGCTGCCAGGCGCGCAGCGAGTCGGTCCGTCCGTCGCCGACGTACCAGACCGCGGCCTGGAGCAGGACCACGGTGACCACCGCAGCGAGGATCCAGCGGCCCGCGACCTTCCACTCGTGGACGGCGCGGGCCGTGCCGTACTTCGGCGGCCTCACGGGCGGCGGGCCGCCCGCGAACCGGTGGGCGACCCGGGCGTCCGCCCACTTGACCGTCGAATGGCCGAGGCCCACGGTGAAGCCGATGTAGACGGCGGCCAGGCCGTGCTTCCAGTCGGGCTCGGCTCCGTTCTTCAAGTCGATCGCGGTGACCGCGAACAGCACCAGCTCCAGCAGCGGCTCGCAGAGCAGCAGGGCCAAGCCGGTGCGCGGCATCCGCAGCCCGTACCGGAAGGCCAGTCCGGCCGCGAGCAGCACCCAGAAGGCCACCTCGCAGGCGATGATCAGTCCGACGACCACGACTCGCTCCCTTCGCTCACCCTTCCAGGCTCGCGTCGGCCCCGGGCCGTTTCGTCGTCGGCGGTGACGAGACCGCCGTACATCGAAAGATGCAGTCCAGGACCGTTCCCGGGGATCAGGCGCGGGGCGTGGACACCGTGTTGGATGGAGTCATGGCCCTCTCCCGCCCGCACCGCTTCGACGTGTACATCGCGGCCGGCGGGCTGCTCGGCGGGCTGCTGCTGGTGGCCATCGGCCTGGCCACCCGGCCGTCCTCCGATCCGATCACCCTCTTCGACGGCCCCTGGCCGGTGCTGCTGCCGCTCGTGGTGATGTCCGGCTGCGAGCTGCTGCGCCGGTCGACCCCGCGGGCGGCCCTGCTGACGGCCACGGTCGCGGTCTGCGCGGACGTCGTGACCCAGGGGAACCTGGCCACGGTGCTGATGTTCACCGACGTCATGTATGCCGCCGTGCTGTACGGCCCCCTCGCCTCGGCCCGTCGCATCCAGTGGATCACCGGTCTGCTGACGGTGGCCGGGACGCTGGTGCCGTTCGCGGTGTGGCGGGAGCCGGAGGCGCTGCTGATCGGGGTGGTCGTCGGGGTCGTGGCGTACGGGCCCGCCGCCACCGGCTGGATCGTGCGCGACCACCGGGACGCTGCCGAGGCCGCCCGGCTGCGCGCCGAACAGACCGCGCTGCTCGCCGAGATGGACCGCGCTCAGGCGGTCACCGCGGAACGGGCGCGCATGGCACGGGAGTTGCACGACATGGTCGCCAACCACCTGTCCGCGATCGCCATCCACTCCACGGCCGCCCTGTCCATCGACGAACCGGCCACCTCCAGGGAGGCGCTGTCCGTCATCCGGGAGAACAGCGTGGCGGGCCTCGCCGAGATGCGCCGGCTGATCGGCATCCTGCGCGACGCCGGCGGCGACACCGAGCCCGCCGTCGCGCCCACGCTCGACAGTCTCGCGGCCCTGGTCGAAGGCGCCCGCGCCAACGGCCTGGACGTGTGCCTCGACGCCGGCGACCACGGCAAGGTGCCTGCGCCGGTCGAACTCGCCGCGTACCGGATCGTCCAGGAGTCGCTGACCAACGCGCTCAAGCACGCGTGCCCCGGACGGGTCACGGTCGGTCTCGCGCGCCGGGACGGGGTCCTCGACGTGCGGGTCACCAGCCCCTACGGCCATCGGGACGGTCCCCGGGCCCCCGGCTCCGGTGCCGGACTGACCGGGATGCGGGAGCGGGCCGCGCTGCTCGGCGGCACGTTCCGGGCCGGGCCGCAGGGCGCGCTGTGGGCCGTGCACGCCACGCTTCCCCTCTCGGAAGGAGAGTCCGCATGATCCGCGTCCTCGTCGCCGAGGACCAGTCCGCCGTCCGCGCCGGGCTCGTCCTCATCCTGCGCAGCGCCCCGGACATCGAGGTGGTCGGTGAGGCGGCGGACGGCGAGCAGGCGGTGGCGCTGGCCCGGGAGTCGCGACCCGACCTGGTGCTGATGGATGTGCAGATGCCGCGTCTGGACGGGGTGTCGGCGACCCGGAAGGTCGTCGAGGAGGGGCTCGCCGATGTCCTCGTGCTGACCACCTTCGACCTCGACGAGTACGTGTTCGGGGCGCTGCGCGCGGGCGCGTCCGGTTTCCTGCTCAAGAACACCGAGGCCGGAGATTTCCTGGAAGCGGTCCGGACCGTGGCGCGCGGGGAGGGTCTGATCGCGCCCGCCGTCACCCGGCGTCTGATCGCCGAGTTCGCCGCCGGGGCGGCGCGGGAGCCGAGCGCGGATCCCGCCGTCCTCGACACCCTGACCCGGCGGGAACGCGAGGTGCTCTCCTGCCTCGGCGAGGGCCTGTCCAACGCGGACATCGCGATCCGGCTCGACATGGCGGAGGCGACGGTGAAGACGCACGTCAGCCGTCTGCTGGGCAAGCTGGAGCTGCGCAGCCGGGTGCAAGCGGCGGTGCTGGCGCAGGAGTTGGGCGTCTAGACCGCCGTATACGAGAGTGGTCCAGACCTATTGACCTGTGGTCCAGACCTTTCTATTCTCGCGGCACCGTGGGCGTGAAGGCTCAGTCACGCCCCCAACTCCCCGAGGAGGCGCACGATGCGCTTCAGACACAGAGCCGCGGCAGGATTCGCGACGCTGTTGCTCCCCTTCGCCGGCCTGGTCGGTCTCGCGAGCCCCGCCCAGGCCGCGACCTCCGCAACCGCGACCTACGCCAAGACCCAGGACTGGGGCAGCGGCTTCGAAGGCAAGTGGACGGTGAAGAACACCGGTACCACCAGCCTCAGTTCCTGGACCGTCGAGTGGGACTTCCCCTCCGGCACCTCCGTCACCTCCGCCTGGGACGCCGACGTCACCTCCTCCGGCACCCACTGGACGGCCAAGAACAAGTCCTGGAACGGCACCCTCGCCCCCGGCGCCTCCGTCTCCTTCGGCTTCAACGGCGCAGGCAGCGGCTCCCCCGCCAACTGCAAGCTGAACGGCGGCAGTTGCGACGGCGGCTCCACCCCGGGCGACGCGGCCCCGTCCGCACCCGGCACCCCCACCGCCTCCGACATCACCAACACCTCGGTGAAGCTGGCCTGGAGCGCCGCCACCGACGACGGGGGCGTCAAGAACTACGACGTGCTGCGCGACGGCGCCAAGGTGGCCACCGTGACGACGACGTCGTACACGGACAGCGGCCTCACCGCCGGCACCGACTACTCCTACACCGTCCAGGCCCGTGACACCGCCGACCAGACCGGCCCGGTCAGCGGCGCCCGCGCGGTGCGCACCACCGGCGGCACCACGGAGCCTCCGACGGGCGACAAGGTCAAGCTGGGCTACTTCACCGAGTGGGGCGTCTACGGCCGCAACTACCACGTGAAGAACCTGGTGACCTCGGGCTCGGCGTCGAAGATCACCCACATCAACTACGCCTTCGGCAACGTCAAGAACGGTCAGTGCACCGTCGACGACACCTACGCCGCCTACGACAAGGCGTACACCGCCGACCAGTCCGTCAGCGGTGTCGCCGACACCTGGGACCAGCCGCTGCGCGGCAACTTCAACCAGCTGCGCGAGCTCAAAGCCAAGTACCCCCACATCAAGGTGCTCTACTCCTTCGGCGGCTGGACGTACTCGGGCGGCTTCGCGCAGGCCGCCGCCAACCCGGCCGCGTTCGCCAAGTCCTGCAAGGCGGTCGTGGAGGACCCGCGCTGGGCGGACGTCTTCGACGGCATCGACATCGACTGGGAGTACCCCAACGCCTGCGGTCTGACCTGTGACACCAGCGGGGCCGCCGCCTTCAAGAACCTGATGTCGGCGCTGCGTGCGGAGTTCGGCTCCAGCTACCTCGTCACCGCGGCCATCACCGCCGACGGCTCCAACGGCGGCAAGATCGACGCGGCCGACTACGGCGGCGCCTCCCAGTACGTCGACTGGTACAACGTGATGACGTACGACTACTTCGGCGCCTTCAACGCGCAGGGCCCGACCGCCCCGCACTCGCCGCTGACCTCGTACGCCGGCATCCCGCAGGCGGGCTTCAACTCCGCCGACGCGATCGCCAAGCTGAAGTCGAAGGGCGTCGCCTCGAAGAAGCTGCTGCTCGGCATCGGCTTCTACGGGCGTGGCTGGACCGGCGTCACCCAGGCCGCCCCCGGCGGCACCGCGACCGGCGCGGCACCCGGCACCTACGAGGCGGGCATCGAGGACTACAAGGTCCTCAAGAACTCCTGCCCCGCCACCGGCACCGTCGCGGGCACGGCCTACGCCTACTGCGGCACCAACTGGTGGTCCTACGACACCCCCGCGACGATCGCCGGCAAGATGTCCTGGGCCAAGAACCAGGGCCTGGGCGGCGCGTTCTTCTGGGAGTTCAGCGGCGACACGAGCAACGGTGAGCTGGTGACCGCCATCAACAGCGGGCTGAGCTGACACCTGACACCGAATCGAGGGCGCGCGGCCTGTGCCGCGCGCCCTCGGCGTACTCCCCCCAGGGCCGGTCGGCCCTCGACGAAGGACCATCAGCGGCCGAAAGGCGGCGGCCGAACGGGAACAATCGGTATCTCGACCGCAAGCGGAATGACTCATTCGGGGGGGATGAATGAAGCGCAAGCGTATGAACAGGGAGAACGCCGGCGTCCCGTCGGCGAGGCCCGGCAGGGGGCACGTGGGGATGTTCACGGGGACGACGGTCGCGGCTCCGCTGACCGTGCTGCCCGTGACCGTCACCGTCACGCTCGACTCAGGCCACGTTGACACGCTGACCGGGGGGAGCTGCCTCCAGCCAGGCCAGGAAGCCGGTCAGCGCGTCCTCGCTCATGGCCAGCTCGAGGCGCGTGCCACGGTGCACACAGGTCAGGATGACGGCGTCGGAGAGCAGCGCCAGCTCCTCCTCGCCCTCGGGCAGACGGCGGCCCGCCACCTCGATCGCGGCACGTTCCAGGACGCGGCGCGGGCGGTAGGCGTAGGAGAAGACGCGGTACCACTCGACGCGGTCGCCGTTGTAGCGGGCCACGCCGTAGCTCCAGCCCTTGCCGCTGGTGTCGGTCTTCTCCGGGACGTCCCAGCGCAGCGAACAGTCGAAGGTGCCGCCGGAGCGCTGGATGAGCCTGCGGCGCAGGCCGAAGACGAACAGCCCCAGCACCACCAGGGCCACGACAATTCCGCACACAGTCAGAGCGAGGACCATCGACACCGACCTCCTCGTCTCCTAGGTACCTTCGATAGGTAACGGAACGGAAAAAACATCCAGATCTGCCACAGCCGCGACCGGCTCCGGATCGCTCCGGTGCCAGTCGCGGCTGAGTGACGTCATACAGCTCCGCGCGGCTCTAGCGCGTGGTCGCCGCGCGAAGTCGTACGTCGGCGCGACGCTCGGCGGCGGCATCGCCCTCCGCCTTCGCGCGCTCCAGCTCCCGCTCCGCACGCTGGACGTCGATCTCGTCCGACAGTTCGGCGATCTCGGCCAGCAGCGACAGCTTGTTGTCGGCGAACGAGATGAATCCGCCGTGCACCGCGGCGACGACCGTTCCGCCGTCGCTGGTGCGGATGGTCACCGGGCCCGACTCCAGCACACCGAGCAGCGGCTGGTGACCGGGCATGACGCCGATGTCGCCGGACGTGGTGCGCGCGACGACCAGGGTGGCCTCGCCGGACCAGACCTCTCGGTCGGCCGCGACCAACGCGACGTGCAGCTCAGCAGCCAAGGTGGCTCCTCGGGTCACCACCCGGCGGTTGTGCCGGGTGTTGGTTACAAGTCTAGTAGGCAGGAAAGAGGGGGCGGGACGTGCCCCGCCCCCTCAGGTGTGAACCACAGGGTTCACTTCGAACTCAGGGAGTTCAGGAGACGCCGAGTTCCTTGGCGTTGGCCTTCAGGTCCTCGATGCCACCGCACAGGAAGAACGCCTGCTCCGGGAAGTGGTCGTAGTCGCCGTCGATGATCGCGTTGAAGGCCGCGATCGACTCGTCCAGCGGCACGTCCGACCCGTCGACGCCGGTGAACTGCTTGGCGACGTGGGTGTTCTGGGACAGGAAGCGCTCCACGCGGCGGGCACGCTGGACGACCAGCTTGTCCTCCTCGCCGAGCTCGTCGATGCCGAGGATGGCGATGATGTCCTGGAGGTCCTTGTACTTCTGAAGGACACCCTTGACACGCATCGCGGTGTTGTAGTGGTCCGCCGAGATGTAGCGCGGGTCCAGGATCCGGGACGTGGAGTCCAGCGGGTCCACGGCCGGGTAGATGCCCTTCTCGGAGATCGGACGGGACAGAACCGTCGTCGCGTCGAGGTGGGCGAAGGTGGTGGCCGGGGCCGGGTCGGTCAGGTCGTCCGCGGGGACGTAGATCGCCTGCATCGAGGTGATCGAGTGACCACGGGTCGAGGTGATGCGCTCCTGGAGGAGACCCATCTCGTCGGCCAGGTTCGGCTGGTAGCCCACCGCGGAGGGCATACGGCCGAGCAGGGTCGACACCTCGGAACCGGCCTGGGTGAAGCGGAAGATGTTGTCGATGAAGAACAGCACGTCCTGCTTCTGCACATCGCGGAAGTACTCCGCCATGGTCAGACCGGCCAGGGCCACGCGCAGACGGGTGCCCGGGGGCTCGTCCATCTGGCCGAAGACCAGGGCGGTCTTGTCGATGACGCCCGAGTCGGCCATCTCCTCGATGAGGTCGTTGCCCTCACGGGTGCGCTCACCGACACCGGCGAACACGGAGACACCGTCGTGGTTGTTGGCGACGCGGTAGATCATCTCCTGGATGAGCACCGTCTTGCCGACGCCGGCACCGCCGAACAGACCGATCTTTCCACCCTTGACGTACGGGGTGAGAAGGTCGATGACCTTGACGCCGGTCTCGAACATCTCGGTCTTCGACTCGAGCTCGTCGAAGTTCGGGGCCTTGCGGTGGATGGACCAGCGCTCGCCCTCGTACTTCTCGTCGACGTTCAGCACCTCACCGAGGGTGTTGAACACCTTGCCCTTGGTGAAGTCGCCGACCGGGACGGTGATGCCCGTGCCGGTGTCGGTGACCGCGGCCTGACGGACCAGACCGTCGGTGGGCTGCATGGAGATGGTGCGGACCAGGCCGTCACCCAGGTGCTGGGCGACCTCAAGGGTCAGCGTCTTCTTCGCGCCGTCCTGGGCCGGGTCGGCCACCTCGACGTGAAGGGCGTTGTAGATGTCGGGCATGGCGTCGACGGGGAATTCCACGTCGACGACCGGGCCGATGACCCGGGCGACGCGGCCCGTGGCAGCGGCCGTCTCAACTGTCGTCGTCATTACCTGTCACTCCCCGCGGACGCGTCGGCCAGGGCTGCGGAGCCACCGACGATCTCGCTGATTTCCTGGGTGATTTCGGCCTGGCGGGCCGCGTTGGCAAGTCGGGAGAGGCTGGTGATCAGGTCTCCCGCGTTGTCGGTGGCCGACTTCATCGCGCGGCGCGTGGCGGCGTGCTTGGAAGCGGCCGACTGGAGCAGCGCGTTGTAGATCCGGCTCTCGACGTACCGCGGCAGCAGGGCGTCGAGGACGTCCTCCGCCGAGGGCTCGAAGTCGTACAACGGAAGGATCTCGCCCTTGGGGGCAGTCTCCTTGGCCACCTCTTCGAGGCTGAGCGGAAGCAGTCGGTCGTCGAGCGCCGTCTGCGTCATCATCGAGACGAACTCGGTGAAGACGATGTGGAGTTCGTCCACGCCGCCCTCGGCCGTGTCCTTCTCGATGGCCTCGATCAGCGGAGCCGCGACCTTCTTGGCGTCCGCGTAGGTGGGCTCGTCGGTGAAGCCCGACCACGACTCCACGACCTTGCGCTCGCGGAAGTTGTAGTGGGCCAGACCGCGGCGGCCGACGATGTACGTGTCGACCTCCTTGCCCTCGGCCTCAAGACGCTCGGTCAGCCGCTCCGCGACCTTGATGGCGTTGGAGTTGAAGGCACCCGCGAGACCGCGGTCGCTCGACAGGAGCAGCACCGCGGACCGCACGACCGTGTCGGCCTGCGTGGTCAGCGGGTGCTTCGTGTTCGAGCCGGTACCGACCGCCGTGACCGCACGCGTCAGTTCCTGCGCGTACGGCGTGGAGGCCGCCACCTTGCGCTGCGCCTTGACGACGCGCGAGGCGGCGATCATCTCCATCGCCTTGGTGATCTTCTTGGTCGCGGTGACGGATCGGATGCGACGCTTGTAGACCCGGAGCTGGGCTCCCATGAGTCAGGTCCCTTCCGTCGTCACTTGGCCGTGGCGGCCGGCGCGTCTTCGCCGAGAAGCTTGCCGTCCGAGGTCTCGAACTGCTTCTTGAAGTCCGCGATGCCGTCGGCGATGGCGGTGAGCGTGTCGTCCGACATCTTGCCGCCCTCCTTGATGGAGGTCATGAGGCCCTGCTCCTTGCGGTGCAGGTACTCCAGGAGCTCCTTCTCGAAGCGGCGGATGTCGTTCACCGGGACGTCGTCCATCTTGCCGGTGGTGGCGGCCCACACGGAGACGACCTGGTCTTCGGTGGCCATCGGCTGGTACTGCGGCTGCTTGAGCAGCTCGACCAGACGCTGACCGCGCTCCAGCTGCGCCTTCGACGCGGCGTCCAGGTCGGAACCGAAGGCGGCGAACGCCTCCAGCTCACGGAACTGGGCGAGGTCCAGGCGCAGACGGCCGGAGACCTGCTTCATCGCCTTGTGCTGCGCGGAACCACCGACTCGGGAGACGGAGATACCGACGTTCAGCGCGGGGCGCTGACCGGCGTTGAAGAGGTCCGACTCCAGGAAGCACTGGCCGTCGGTGATGGAGATGACGTTGGTCGGGATGAACGCCGAGACGTCGTTGGCCTTCGTCTCGACGATCGGCAGACCGGTCATCGAGCCGGCGCCCAGCTCGTCGGAGAGCTTCGCGCAGCGCTCCAGCAGACGGGAGTGCAGGTAGAAGACGTCACCCGGGTAGGCCTCACGCCCCGGCGGGCGGCGCAGCAGCAGGGACACGGCGCGGTAGGCGTCGGCCTGCTTCGAGAGGTCGTCGAAGATGATGAGGACGTGCTTGCCCTCGTACATCCACTGCTGGCCGATGGCCGAACCGGTGTACGGCGCCAGGTACTTGAAGCCGGCCGGGTCGGACGCCGGGGCGGCGACGATGGTCGTGTACTCCAGCGCGCCGGCCTCTTCGAGGGCGCCACGCACGGAGGCGATGGTCGAACCCTTCTGGCCGATGGCGACGTAGACGCAGCGGACCTGCTTCTTCGGGTCGCCGGAGCGCCAGTTGTCACGCTGGTTGATGATCGTGTCGACGGCCAGGGCGGTCTTGCCGGTCTGGCGGTCACCGATGACCAGCTGACGCTGGCCGCGGCCGATCGGGGTCATCGCGTCGACGGCCTTGTAGCCGGTCTCCATCGGCTCGTGCACCGACTTACGGGCCATGACGCCCGGAGCCTGCAGCTCAAGCGCGCGACGACCGCTGGTCTCGATCTCGCCGAGGCCGTCGATCGGGTTGCCGAGCGGGTCGACGACGCGGCCGAGGTAGCCCTCGCCGACAGCCACGGAGAGGACCTCACCGGTGCGGTGCACCGGCTGACCCTCCTCGATGCCGCTGAACTCACCGAGGACGATGGCGCCGATCTCGCGCTCTTCCAGGTTGAGCGCGAGGCCGAGGGTGCCGTCCTCGAACTTCAGCAGTTCGTTGGCCATGGCCGAGGGAAGGCCCTCGACCTTCGCGATGCCGTCGCCGGCAAGGGTGACCGTACCGACCTCCTCGCGCGAGGCCGCGTCCGGCTTGTACGACTGGACGAAGTTCTCCAGCGCGTCCCGGATCTCCTCCGGCCGGATCGTGAGCTCCGCCATCTGGGTTCCCTGCTCTCCTTGTTGGGCCCGAAGTTTCACTTTGGGGGTCTGGGGGCGACCCCCAGGATTCTTCATGTACGGCCCAACCAGGGCCGTCGTCCGTACGTACTGCTGTGAAGTTGCTGCTAGCCCGCCACGCGGCGGCCGGCGTCCTCGATACGGTCCGCGATGGAGCCGTTGATGACCTCGTCACCGACCTGCACCCGGATCCCGCCGAGGACCTCGGGGTCCACGTCGAGGTTGAGGTGCATCTGGCGGCCGTAGAGCTTGGCCAGGGCACCGCCCAGGCGCTGCTTCTGCCGGTCGCTCAGCGGAACCGCCGAGGTGACGACGGCCACCATGCGGTCCCGGCGCTCGGCGGCGAGCTTGGACAGGGACTCGAGTCCCGACTCCAGGCTACGTCCCCGGGGCGCGGCCACAAGGCGCGTCACCAGACGCTCGGTCGTCGCATCGGCACGGCCGCCGAGCAGGCTGCCGAGCAGCTCGCGCTTGGCCGAGGCCGAGGCGGTGCGGTTGGTCAGTGCGGCGCGCAGCTCGGTGTTCGAGGAGACGATCCGGCCGAACCGGAACAGCTCGTCCTCGACGTTGTCGAGCGTGCCCCGCCGCTGCGCGGCGGTGAGGTCGGCGATGTTCGCCAGCTCCTCCAGCGCGTCCACCAGGTCGCGCGACTGCGACCAGCGGGAGCGCACCATGCCGGCGACGAGGTCCGCGGCGGGGCCGCCGACCTGCGTACCGATCAGACGCTGGGCCAGTTCGGCCTTGGCCTCGCCGGCCTGCGCCGGGTCGGTCAGGACCCGACGCAGCGACACCTCGCGGTCGAGCAGCGCGGTGACGGCGGCCAGCTCGTCGGCGAGCGAGCCGGCGTCCACGGACGTGTTGTCCGTCAGCGCGTCGAGACGCTCGCGTGCGGCTGCCAGGGCCTCGCGGCTCGCTCCGTTCATCGCGCCGCCTCGGCCTTCTCCTCGAGGTCGTCGAGGAAGCGGTCGATCACGCGGCTCTGCCGGGCGTGGTCCTCGAGGGACTCGCCGACGAGCTTGCCGGCCAGGTCGGTGGCGAGCTTGCCCACGTCCTGACGCAGCGCGGACGCGGCGGCCTTGCGGTCCGCCTCGATCTGCGCGTGACCGGCGGCGACGATCTCCTCGCGCTGCCGCTGGCCTTCCGCGCGCATCTCGGCGATGAGCGTGGCGCCCTGCTCCTGAGCCTCCTGGCGCAGGCGCGCGGCCTCGTGGCGGGCCTCGGCGAGCTGTGCCTTGTACTGCTCAAGGACGCTCTGGGCCTCGGTCTGCGCGGCCTCGGCCTTCTCGATACCGCCCTCGATGGCCTCGCGACGCTCTTCCAGAACCTTGTTGATGGTCGGGAGGAGCTTCTTGGCGAGGAAGCCGAAGACGATGACGAAGGCGATCAGGCCGATGACGAGCTCCGGCCACGGCGGAATGAGGGGATTCTCCTTCTCCGCCTCGGCCGCCAGCTGAACCAGTGCGTGGTTCACATCAGTGCCTTTCGTCGAATGGGGCTGTCGTCGTGGTTCGTCTTAGTAGACGAACGGCATGACGAGGCCGATGAGGGCCAGCGCCTCACAGAACGCGAAGCCGAGGATCTGGTTACCGCGGATGAGGCCGGCCGCCTCGGGCTGGCGGGCGAGGGCCTGGGTGCCGTTGCCGAAGATGATGCCGACGCCGACGCCCGGGCCGATCGCGGCGAGGCCGTAACCGATGGAGCCGAGGTTGCCGTCGACCGCAGCGAGGGTCTGGAGAGCGGACATGCCGGTTCTTCCTTCTCTTTCAGTGACCGGTGGGGGTTGGCCACCGGATGTCTCTGGGGGTGTGGCGGGGGCGGTGCTCAGTGGTGCTCGGCGAGCGCGCCCTGGATGTAGGTGCAGGTCAGGAGGACGAAGACGTACGCCTGCACTGCCTGGATGAAGAGCTCGAAGGCCGTCATCACGATGACCATCACGAACGAGACACCGGAGTAGGCGATACCGATGCCGTTCAGCATGTACCAGCTGGCGATCGTGAAGAGCAGCAGCAGGGTGTGGCCGGCGAACATGTTCGCGAACAGTCGCACCGCGTGCGTGAAGGGGCGGACCAGCAGGTTCGAGAAGAACTCGATGACCATGGCCAGCGGGAGCACCGCGCCGAGCGACTTGTCGTAGCCCGTGACGTTCTTGAAGAACCCGACGAACCCGTGCCGCTTGAAGGTCAGCGAGACCCAGGTGATGTAGACGATCGCGGCGAGGACGGCCGGGTAGGCGATGATCGAGGTCACCGGGAAGGAGGCGACCGGGATGATCGACCACAGGTTCAGCATCCAGATGAAGAAGAACAGCGAGACGGCGAGCGGTACGTACTTCTCGCCCTCCTTCTTGCCGATCGTCTCGTAGACGACACCGCGGCGGACGAAGTCGTAGCCGGCCTCGGCGATCATCTGGAGCTTGCCGGGGACCATCTTCGGGCGGGCGAACGCGGCCCAGAAGAAGCCCACGACGATGACCGAGCCGAGCAGGGCCAGCAGCATCGGCTTGTTGAAGTAGAAGCCGTTGCCGTCGGCGTCGCCCCACAGGGGCTCGAACATGAACGAGTGCAGGCCCGGAGCCGGGAAGCCGCACCCGTCGAACAGGTGACAGCTCGTGTCGAAAGCGAGCGTCTGCGTCGGGTCAGCACTCACCGCGGGCTCCTTCATCGTGGCGCATAGGTACGGCAACCTCGTTGTGTCGGCGCGGCGGTAGGCCGCAGTTCGGCACGGGACTGGTGTAACGGATGTGGGGGCGGCCGGGGGGCATCGAGCCTCGCGTTCGAGCAGGCGTCAGCTCGGATGCCCGCGCCCGCGATGCCGCAGTTGGCACCGGACGATAGCAGGGTCTCTCAGTCGCATTTATCCCGGCCCTACCTCTCACGACGAGTGCCCGGATTTTTCGGGCTTGGTGCCCGAATCGGGTTCGACGTAGAGGATCTTGGACTTCATGTGGGCGCGAGTCTGTGCGGCGATCCAGGTCAGGGTGGAGACGACGAGCGTGAGAGCGAAAGCCTTCGGGTGGAACAGCGTGGTGTTCTTGAACGCGGCCAGGAAGACGAACAGCAGCAGGATCTGAGCCGCGTACAGCATCAGGCCCATCGCCTGGAAGAGGTGCGGAAGCGATTTGGCAGTGCGCTGAAGGACGTAGAGGCCGATTCCCATGAAGAGGATGACGACCAGCGTCGCCACACCCGCCCCGATCGCACCCTTGCCACCGGCGACCACACCACTGACGACGGCGGCGACAGCGCCGACGGCAGCCGTGGGCACGGCAGCCTGAGCCAGGATCCGGACGTCGTTGGACGGCATGGCGGCAACTCCGCTTTCAAAGGGGGGCAGGTGTCGTCATGGACGAGCGTAGTACCGGGCTGAGAGTGACCCTCACGCCAAGGGACCGTCGCACTACGGTCCTTCGGCTCTGTCCCGGGTTCTCGTGAACCGTATCACAAACTATTTGATGCGGTCTTTACCTAGAAGGTGTGCCAGCTGTCACACATGAGAGTGAAAGCGCGCGTCCGAGCAGAAACACGGTCGAGTTGTCTGGTATGGGGGCGATTTGTCGCCCCGAGCAACTCCCACGCGTTGGCAATGCTTTAGTCAGATTCTTACCTTGGGCGTCAGCGCGACGACTCGGCCTTACGCCTCTCCGGCACCCGGGAGCGGGCCCCCAGGGCGGTCGCGCCATTGACACCCGCCACCCCGACGGCGACCGGGGTGCGCTGCTCCACCTCCACGGGCTCCGTGACCACGGGACGCCTGCGGCGGCGGTACCGCGGCGGCACGAACGCCTGGGCCCACATCGGGGCGCGGGGCGTGAAGCGCGGCAGCAGGAGCAGCACCAGGCCGATCGCGCTGAGGAACACCACACCGAGCACGATCCACATGGACGCGGAGTTCACGGAGTAGGCGAGCGAGCCGAACGCGATCAGCGCCGACCAGAAGTACATGATCCACACCGCCCGGCTGTGCGAGTGGCCGATCTCCAGGAGCCGGTGGTGCAGATGGCCGCGGTCGGCGGCGAACGGCGACTGACCGCGCCAGGTGCGGCGCACGATCGCCGAGATCAGGTCGGCGGCCGGGACCGCGATGATCGTCAGCGGCAGCAGCAGCGGGATGTAGACCGGGACCGTCTGGTGCACGGCCGCCTTCTCGGACCCCGCGAACAGCTTCAGGGCGTCCGGGTCGATCTGCCCGGTGATGGAGATCGCGCCGGCGGCCAGCACCAGGCCGATCAGCATGGAGCCGGAGTCCCCCATGAAGATCCGCGCCGGGTGCATGTTGTGCGGCAGGAAGCCCAGGCACATGCCCATCAGGATCGCCGAGAACAGCGTGGCCGGGGCGGCCGCCTCGATGCCGTACGAGTACCAGATGCGGTAGGCGTACAGGAAGAACGCGCCGGCGGCGATGCAGACCATCCCGGAGGCGAGGCCGTCGAGGCCGTCGACGAAGTTCACCGCGTTGATGGTGATGACGACCAGCGCGACCGTCAGCAGGGTGCCCTGCCACTGGGTCAGCGCGACGGATCCGACACCCGGGACCGGCAGCCACAGGATCGTCAGACCCTGCATGACCATCACACCTGCGGCGATCATCTGGCCGCCGAGCTTGATGAGGGCGTCGATCTCGAACTTGTCGTCCAGCACACCGATCAGCCAGATCAGCGCGGCCCCGCTGAGCAGCGCCCGGGGCTCGTTCGACTTGGCGAACACCTCGTTGAGGTTGGTGAGATGGTCGGCGACCAGCAGTCCCGCGCACAGTCCGAAGAACATGGCGATACCGCCGAGTCTCGGAGTCGGTTCCCGGTGCACGTCACGGGCCCTGATCTCCGGCATCGCTCCGGCCACGATCGCGAACTTCCGTACCGGCCCTGTCAGCAGATACGTCACCGCGGCCGTGATGCAGAGCGTCAGCAGGTATTCACGCACGGGCTTCCCCACAGGTCTCGCTGGCCATCTCAGCACCACACCCTAGCGACGGACGCATATGGTTGTGGACTTCCGGGTAGCGACGATGGTTGCACGTGTGGCTGTGCACGCAGGTGCGAATACCCCCGCTCAGCCGGGATACGGCGGAAATCCGTCGACCAGGTCCCGGACTTCTTCACGTGCGCGGACCCTCTCGGCCGTCCCCCGCACCACCCCCGCGAGCAGGGCGGCGATCCTCGTCATCTCCTTCTCGGCCATGCCCTGGGTGGTGACGGCGGCGGTGCCCAGGCGCAGTCCGCGGCTGTCGGCGTGAGGTAGCGCACAGCAGTCGAGCACCATGCCCGCGGCCGCGAGCCGTCCCCGGGCGGTGCGTCCGTCGACGCCGAGGGGCGCCGGATCGGCCGTCACCAGGTGGGTGTCGGTGCCGCCCGTGGTGACGACGAATCCCTCCTCCGCGAGCGCGGCCGCGAACACCCGTGCGTTGGCGACCACTTGACGGGTGTACGCGGCGAACTCCGGGGTCGCCGCCTCGCCGAACGCGACCGCCTTCGCGGCGATGGTGTGCATCTGCGCGCCGCCCTGCGTGAACGGGAAGACGGCCCGGTCGACCCGCTCGGACAGCTCGCTCCCGCACAGGATCATCCCGCCGCGCGGGCCGCGCAGCACCTTGTGCGTGGTGGCGCAGACGATGTCGGCGTACGGCACCGGACTGGGCGCCGCTCCCCCGGCGACGAGTCCGATGGGGTGGGCGGCGTCGGCGATGAGATAGGCGCCCACCTCGTCGGCGACCTCGCGGAAGAAGGCGTAGTCGATGTGGCGGGGGTAGGCGATGGAGCCGCACACGATCGCCTTCGGCCGGTGGGTGCGGGCGAGGGTACGCACCTGCTCGTGGTCGATGATCCCGGTCTCCGCGTCGACGCCGTAGGGGACGAAGTCGAACCAGCGGCCCGAGAAGTTGGCGGGCGAGCCGTGGGTGAGGTGGCCGCCGTAGGGCAGGCCCAGGGCGAGGACGGTGTCGCCGGGGCGCAGCAGGGCCGCGTAGGCGGCGAGGACGGCCGAGGAGCCGGAGTGGGCCTGCACGTTGGCGTGCTCGGCGCCGAACAGGGACTTCGCCCGCTCCACCGCGAGCCGCTCGGCAACGTCGACGATCTCGCAGCCGCCGTGGTGACGGGCGCCGGGGTAGCCCTCGGCGTACTTGTTGGCGAGCGGCGAGCCGAGTGCGGCCAGCACCGCGGGCGAGCAGAAGTTCTCGGCCGCGATCAGCTGGAGCGTCGACGCCTGCCGGTCGAGCTCCCCGAGCAGGATCTCGGCCAGCTCGGGGTCCTGCCGCGCGAGGACGTCGGCGGTCTGGGGCGCATGGGTGACCGACATGGTGGACTCCGGGGCGTCGACGATGACGTCTCCCCAATGTAGGCCGGGGTCGCCGGGTACGCCCCGTTGTTGCACCCGTGCGAGCTCCTGCCCCCTACACGCAGGGCACCCCCACCGGCCCCTACATACGCGCCGGCACCCCCGTCAGCGCGGTCACCACCGGGTCCAGCGCCTCGTTCAGCCCCATCCCCGACGCGCCCCTCGCACCGCTCGGCCCTGGCGGGCCTCCCGGGCTTCGGGCCGCTGCGTCGGACTCCGTCCGCCGGCTCGGGTCCTGTCCGCGTCAGGCGCGTGCCGGCACCCCCGTCAGCGCGGTCACCACCGGGTCCAGCGCCTCGTTTATCTCGTCGCCGATGGAGCGGAAGAAGGTCAGGGGGGCGCCGTACGGGTCGAAGACCTCGTCGGCCTCGGCGGTGGGGGCCAGGAGCCACCCGCGTAGAGCCGCCGCCGCGCGGACCAGGGCCCGTGCGCGGACGACCAGGCCGTCCTCCAGGGGCGGCAGGGTCGCCGGGTCGATCGCCTTCACCAGGCGGGTGAACTCCTTCAGGGTGAAGGTGCGCAGGCCCGCCGAGTGGCCCATCGAGATGACCTGCTGGCGGTGGTCGCGGGTGGCGGTCAGGACCAGGTCGGCCATGATGACGTGCTCGTCGAGGAGTTCACGCCCGGTGAAGCCGGAGGCGTCCGCGCCGAAGTCGGCGAGCACCGCCTCCGCGTTGGCCTCCATGGGCGCGCCCTCGTGCCCCCAGGTCCCCGCGCTCTCCACGACGAGCCCGCCCCACAGCGGGTCCCCGAGGCGGTCCGCCAGGGCATGCCGGGTCAGCCGCTCGGTGATCGGCGAGCGGCACACGTTGCCGGTGCTGACGTGGAGGATGCGGAAGCTGTCCCGCGGGAGCCCCGTGAAGGTCCGCGTCTCTTCCCCGTCCCATATGCCACGCCCCGCGTCAGGGGCCGTCAATTCGCCACCTCGAGGTCGGGTACGACCTTCCTGAGCTCGTCCGCGGAGATCGCGCCCGCGCGCAGCAGCAGCGGCACCTCACGGGTGACGTCGACGATGGAGGAGGGGACGTTGCCGGGGGTGGGGCCGCCGTCGAGGTAGACGGAGACCGAGTCGCCGAGCATGTCCTGGGCGGCGTCACAGGTCTCCGGCGAGGGGTGGCCGGTCAGGTTGGCGGAGGAGACCGCCATGGGGCCGACCTCGGTCAGCAGCTCGATGGCGACGGGGTGCAGCGGCATCCGGACGGCCACCGTGCCCCGTGTGTCGCCAAGGTCCCACTGGAGGGACGGCTGGTGCTTGGCGACGAGCGTGAGCGCTCCCGGCCAGAAGGCGTCGACCAGTTCCCAGGCCAGCTCGGAGAAGTCGGTGACGAGGCCGTGGAGGGTGTTCGGGGAGCCGATCAGCACGGGAGTGGGCATGTTGCGGCCCCGGCCCTTGGCCTCCAGCAGGTCGTGGACGGCCTCCGAGGAGAACGCGTCGGCGCCGATGCCGTACACCGTGTCGGTCGGGAGGACCACGAGCTCGCCACGGCGGACGGCGGACGCGGCTTCGCGCAGACCGGTCGTGCGGTCGGTCGCGTCGTTGGTGTCGTATCGCCGTGCCATGTCTAGCGGGCCTCCTCGTACACGTACTGCTCTGAAGTCTTCGGGAAGTGGCTCACGGCATCGCCTTGCGGGCCGTCGCGAACCGGGGGCGGTTGTTGAGGTCGGGGTGGTCGGCCGCGTCGGCCCAGCCCCGCTCCTCGGTGAAGATCCACGGCACCTGGCCGCCCTGGGTGTCGGCGTGCTCGATGACGACGACACCGCCGGGGCGCAGCAGCCGGTGCGCGGTGCGTTCCAGACCGCGGATGAGGTCGAGGCCGTCCTCGCCGGAGAACAGGGCGAGTTCGGGGTCGTAGTCCCGCGCCTCGGGAGCGACGTACTCCCATTCGGTGAGCGGGATGTAGGGCGGGTTGGAGATGACGAGGTCGACATGGCCGTCGAGGTCGGGGAAGGCGTCGAGGGCGTTGCCCTGGCGCAGGTCGACGCGGGAGCCCTCGACGTTCTTACGGGTCCACTGGAGGGCTTCCTCGGACAGTTCCACGGCGTGCACGCGGGAGCGCGGGACCTCCTGGGCGAGCGCGAGCGCGATGGCGCCGGAGCCGGTGCACAGGTCGACGATGCACGGCTCGACGACGTCCATCGCGCGGACGGCGTCTATGGCCCAGCCGACCACGGACTCGGTCTCGGGCCGGGGCACGAACACGCCGGGGCCCACCTGGAGTTCGAGGTAGCGGAAGTAGGCGAGGCCGGTGATGTGCTGGAGCGGCTCGCGCTGCTCACGGCGCGCGATGGTCTCCCAGTATCGGGCGTCGAAGTCCGCGTCCTTGACGGAGTGCAGCGCGCCCCGCTTCACGCCGTGCACGAACGCGGCGAGCTCCTCCGCGTCGTTGCGCGGCGAGGGCACGCCGGCGTCGGCGAGCCGCTGGGTGGCCTGGGCCACCTCTGCGAGCAGCAGGTTCACGCAAGTCCTCCGTGTCGTACTCGGTCCGTGCGTACGTACCTTAAGGGGGTGTGCCCGGCCGGGGCCGGGGTCGCCCACGGCTGCCGCGTCTTTCCCGCGACCCCGCCCCCCATGAGCCACCCCCACTGCGCGGCCTGACGCAGTCCTACGCGGCCGCCAGCTTCGCCGCCGAGTCCGCGTCGACGCAGGCCTGGATCACCGCGTCGAGGTCGCCGTCCAGGACCTGGTCCAGGTTGTACGACTTGAAGCCGACGCGGTGGTCCGAGATGCGGTTCTCCGGGAAGTTGTACGTGCGGATCTTCTCGGAGCGGTCGACGGTGCGGACCTGGCTGCGCCGGGCGTCGGCGGCATTGCGCTCCGCCTCCTCCTGCGCCGCCGCGAGCAGCCTGGAGCGCAGGATACGCAAGGCCTGCTCCTTGTTCTGCAACTGGCTCTTCTCGTTCTGGCAGGAGGCGACCACTCCGGTGGGGATGTGCGTGATGCGCACGGCGGAGTCGGTGGTGTTGACGGACTGCCCTCCGGGCCCGGAGGAGCGGTAGACGTCGATGCGGAGGTCGTTGGGGTTGATCTCGACGTCGACCTCCTCGGCCTCGGGGGTCACGAGGACACCGGCCGCGGAGGTGTGGATGCGGCCCTGGGACTCGGTCGCCGGGACGCGCTGGACGCGGTGCACGCCGCCCTCGTACTTGAGGCGGGCCCACACGCCCTGGCCGGGCTCGGTGGCGCCCTGGCCGCCCTTGGTCTTCACGGCGACCTGGACGTCCTTGTAGCCGCCGAGCTCGGACTCGGTGGAGTCGATGATCTCGGTCTTCCACCCGACGCGCTCGGCGTAGCGCAGGTACATGCGCAGCAGGTCGCCCGCGAACAGCGCGGACTCGTCGCCGCCGGCACCGGCCTTGATCTCCAGGATGACGTCCTTGTCGTCGGACGGGTCCCGGGGCACGAGCAGCAGCCGCAGCTTCTCGGTCAGCTCCTCGCGGGTGCGCTCCAGCTCCTTGACCTCGGCCGCGAAGTCGGGGTCGTCGGCGGCGAACTCCTTCGCCGTCTCCACGTCGTCGCCGGTCTGCTTCCAGGAGCGGTACGTGGCGACGATCGGGGTGAGCTCGGCGTAACGCTTGTTCAGCTTGCGCGCGTTGGCCTGGTCGGAGTGGACCGACGGGTCGGCGAGCTTCTTCTCCAGCTCGGCGTGCTCACCGAGGAGTTCCTCGACGGCCTCGAACATCTCTGGCTCCTGTACTGCGGACGAAGGGGGTGGGCGGGCGACCAAAAACGCCGGTCCCGGCGCACTCCGAGGAGTGCGGCGTGGACCGGCGCTGGTGGCTCGCTACTTCTTGGCAGCAGCCTTGCCGAAGCGGGCCTCGAAGCGGGCCACACGGCCACCGGTGTCGAGGATCTTCTGCTTGCCCGTGTAGAACGGGTGGCACTCGGAGCAGACCTCGGCACGGATGGTGCCGCTGGTGATCGTGCTACGGGTGGTGAACGACGCGCCACAGGTGCAGCTGACCTGCGTCTCGACGTACTCGGGGTGGGTGTCGCGCTTCAAGGTGTCTCCTAGTTTCGGGAGGGCGCCGGGTCGCCGCCGCGGGATGCGGGAGCGTGAACCGGGGCCGACGTACCAGTCTGCCAGCACTGGCCGCATCCCCCAAAACGAGGGGTCGCGGTGATCTATTCCCAGCGCTCCCGGCAGCGGTGTCCTACGACGTGACGACGCCCTTGGCCTGGCCCGTCGCGTTGCCCTCGGTGGCCGACTTCGGGATCGCCCGGTCGTTCTCCAGGGCCGTCCAGATCTGCTGGGCCTTGGTCTGCTGCACGAGCACGCGGTTCGGGTTGGCCGGGTCGTACTGGACCGGCATGGTGACCATGGTCATGCCCTCCGGGCTGATGCCCTTGAGGCCGCTGGCGAAGGAGACCAGGGAGTTGACCGAGCCGAGGTGGGAGTCGGTGGTGACGGCCTTGGTGGCGGTGTCGGCGAGGTCGTACAGCCTCTTGGGGTTGCTCAGGACGCCGACGCTCTTGATCTGCTTGACCAGAGCCTTGATGAAGGCCTGCTGGAGCTGGATGCGGCCGAGGTCGGAGCCGTCGCCGACGCCGTGCCGGGTCCGGACCAGGCCGAGGGCCTGGGCGCCGGTGAGCTCGTGCGTGCCGGCCTTGAGGTCGAGGTGGCTGTCGGGGTCCTTGATGGCCTTGGTCGTGGTGACGGTGACCCCGCCGAGTTCGTCGACCAGCTTCTCGAAGCCGCTGAAGTCGACTTCCAGGTAGTGGTCCATGCGGATGCCGGTCATGGACTCGACCGTCTTGACCGCGCAGGCCGCGCCGCCGGTGGTGTAGGCGGAGTTGAACATGACGCCCTTGGCGGCGTCGTGCCGCTCGCCCTGGGTGTCGGTGCACTCGGGGCGGTCGATCAGGGTGTCGCGCGGTATGGAGACCACGGTGGCCTTCTTGTGGCCCTTGTAGACGTGCACGACCATCGCGGTGTCGGAGCGGGCGCTGCCGTCGTCGGTGCCGCCGCCGAGCTTTCTGTTGGAGCCGGAGCGGGTGTCCGAGCCCAGGACGAGGATGTTCTCGGAGCCGTTGTCGACCTTCGTGGGCCGGGCGCTGCCGAGGACCTGGTCGATGTCGACGCTCTTGATGTTGCCGTTGAGCTTGAAGTACAGGTAGCCGGCCCCGGTGCCGCCCAGCACGACGATCCCCGCGGCGACCCAGGCCGTGACCAGCAGGCCCTTGCGCCCCTTGCTGCGGGGTTTGCGGCGACGTCCCTTGCCGCCCGGCTTCCCGGGTATCGGCGTGCTCTCGGCTGACATGTGCTCCTCGAATCTCGTCCGGTCGGTTACCCCCTGCTTTCAGGGTCAGACGTGGTCGTGAAAAGACCCGTACCGCACCATCGTCGCTCCGCCTGGTCAGACGGCGAAACTCGAGAAAGGGTTGCACAACGCCCTGTGACCACCACGTGCAGCGACGGTCACAGGGCGTGACGAGAACCTCAGAGTGAGCCTTGCTCACCAGCGGTTTCAGCCAAAAATGTCGTACTGCTGGAAACCGGTACCAACGGTGACCCTTGTGGCAAAGATCTCGCTGGTGGCCTTGCCGGTGCCCTTGTAGAGGTAGAGCGTGCCGCCGGCGGTGCGGGCGACGAGGTCGGCCCTGCCGTCGCCGGTGATGTCACCGACGGCGTCGAAGGCGTTGTAGCCGCTCCAGTTGCTGCGCACCTTCACGCGGGCCGCGAAGACGCCGGTGCCGGACTTGCCGGTGCCCTTGTACAGGTAGACGTCGCCGGTGGTCTTGTTGCGGGCCAGGAGGTCCGCCTTGCCGTCGCCGGTGAAGTCGCCGTGGCCGAGGAGCTGGTTGTACTGGCTCCAGCCGCCGCCGACCCTGACCCGGGCCGCGAAGCTGCCGTCGCCCTTGCCGGGGTAGATCCACAGGACGCCCGCGGAGTCGACGGAGAGCAGGTCGGGCTTGTAGTCGCCGGTGACGTCGCCGGGGGTGACGATCCGGGTGCGGGTCCGCCAGTCGGTGAAGATCTTCTTCGGGGCGGCCCAGGAACCGCCCGTGGACGACGGGACGAACCGCAGCCAGTACACGTCACCGGTGGCGGATACGCGGTACATCAGGTCCTGGAAGCCGTCCCGGTTCAGGTCGGTCTGCCGGACCAGGTTGACGCCGTTCCAGTCGCCCCAGGACTGCGGGGCGGCGAGGGTGGTGCCCTTGGAGTCCAGCTCGTAACCGACCTTGGTGGAGGACTTGCGCACCCACAGGTCGGCCTTGTGGTCGAAGCTGAGGTTGGTGTCGTCGACCCGCGGGTAGACCGCGCCGACGTACTTGCTGACCTTGGTGAAGACGCTGTAGGCGCCCTTGGCCACGCAGTCGGTCACGTTCCAGGAGACGACGCCGACGATCCGGCCGTTGACGACGAGCGGTCCGCCGGAGTCACCGCTGCAGATCGCGGTCGTACCGGAGTCGCGGCCGCTGGCGGGCGAGCCCGCGCAGACCATGTGCCCCTTGATGAACCAGGAGCCGTAGGCCGCGGCGCAGGTCGCGTCCGACTTGATGGGCAGCGTGGCCGTCTTCAGCGTCTGGGAGACGTTCTCGCTGGTCGAGCTGGTCCGGCCCCAGCCGTAGACCTTGGCGGTCTTGGCGCCGGTCGTGGCGGGGTCGTAGGAGCCGGTGTCCGTGGACGTCGTCATACGGATCGGGGTGGCCTTGACGGGAGCCGCCAGGGTCAGCACCGCGATGTCGTTGTCGATGGTGTCCTCGTTGTACGACGGGTGGTACCACTGGCGCAGCACGCCCGTGGCCGTGCCGCCGTGCAGGTCTCCGTCGTCGGAGAGCAGCTGGGTGGCGCCGGTGACGACGACACCGCCCTTCGCCCAGTTCGCGCCCTTGACGCAGTGCGCGGCGGTGAGGATCTTCGTGGGCGCGATGACGGCGCCGCCGCAGAAGAAGCCGGTGTCGTCGCTGGTGTCCGTGGTGCCCTGGTCGTCGACGTACCAGAGCTGGGCCATCCACGGCGCCGAGGAGATCGTGGTCGTGGTGCCGCCGATGATCATCGGCGAGACGGTGCCGTCGACGGCCGGGCTGCTCGCCGTGGACCTCGACGGGCGGACGACCGCGCCGGAGCCGTCGTCGGCGGCCACGGCGGCGACGAGCCGCTTCTTCAGCTCGGCCTGCGAGGGCGCGGCGGAGACGGCCTTGACCGGCGGCTTCGGGGCGGGTGTGACGGTGGCGGCGTGCGCGGGGCCGGCCAGCAGCGTGGCGGCCACGGCGGCGGGCAGCGCGATCCACAGTCGCCGTCTGTGCCGGCGACCGGCACCTCCGGACATGGATATGCCCATGCAAGTCCCCCCTAGGGATCAGAAGTTCGGACATCGCGAATGCGGCCGAAGAGCGTGATCGTAACCCGCCAGGACACACCAAAAAGGGCCGCCCCCTGAAACAGGGGGCGGCCCTTCCGAAGGTTTTGCCTCAGTCGCCGTTGCCCGGCGTGGGCGTCGTCTTCTGGATCTGCATCAGGAACTCGGCGTTCGACTTCGTCTGCTTCATCTTGTCGAGAAGCAGCTCCACCGCCTGCTGCTGGTCGAGGGCGTGCAGCACCCGGCGCAGCTTCCATACGATGGCCAGCTCGTCCGGGGCGAGCAGGATCTCTTCCTTACGGGTACCGGACGCGTCCACGTCCACCGCGGGGAAGATCCGCTTGTCGGCGAGCTTGCGGTCGAGCTTGAGCTCGGCGTTGCCGGTGCCCTTGAACTCCTCGAAGATCACCTCGTCCATGCGGGACCCGGTGTCCACCAGGGCGGTGGCGAGGATGGTCAGCGAGCCGCCGTCCTCGATGTTGCGGGCCGCACCGAAGAAGCGCTTCGGCGGGTACAGGGCGGTCGAGTCGACACCACCGGACAGGATGCGGCCGGAGGCGGGTGCGGCGAGGTTGTACGCACGGCCCAGACGCGTGATCGAGTCGAGCAGCACGACCACGTCGTGGCCCAGCTCCACCAGGCGCTTGGCGCGCTCGATGGCGAGCTCGGCGACCGTGGTGTGGTCCTCGGCCGGGCGGTCGAAGGTCGAGGAGATGACCTCGCCCTTGACCGACCGCTGCATGTCGGTGACCTCTTCCGGACGCTCGTCGACCAGGACGACCATCAGGTGGCACTCGGGGTTGTTGTGCGTGATCGCGTTGGCGATCGCCTGCATGATCATGGTCTTGCCGGTCTTCGGCGGGGCCACGATCAGACCGCGCTGGCCCTTGCCGATCGGCGACACGAGGTCGATGATCCGGGTCGTCAGCACACCCGGGTCCGTCTCCAGGCGGAGGCGGTCCTGCGGGTACAGCGGGGTGAGCTTGTTGAACTCCGGGCGGCCGCGGCCGTGTTCGGGCGCCATGCCGTTGACGGAGTCCAGACGCACCAGCGCGTTGAACTTCTCGCGCCGCTCGCCTTCCTTGGGCTGACGGACCGCGCCGGTGATGTGGTCACCCTTGCGCAGGCCGTTCTTGCGGACCTGGGCGAGGGAGACGTACACGTCGTTCGGGCCGGGCAGGTAGCCCGAGGTCCGGATGAAGGCGTAGTTGTCGAGGATGTCCAGGATGCCCGCGACCGGGATCAGGACGTCGTCCTCGTTGATCTGCGGCTCGCCCGCGCCACCGATCTCGTCGCGGCCACGACGGCCACGGCGGTCCCGGTAACGGCCCCGACGGCCGCGACGGCCGCCCTCGAAGTCGTCGTCGTCCTGCGGGCCGTTGTCGCGCTGCTGACGGTCCTGGCGGTCCTGACGGCCGCCGCCCTGCTGCTGGTTCTGCTGCTGGCGCTGACCGCCGCCCTGGCCCTGCTGCTGGTCGTCGCCCTTGCGACGGTCACCCCGGTCCTGGCGCTCGCCCCGCTCGCCGCGGTCCCGGCCGCGGTCACGGCGGTCGCGGCGGCCACGGCCATCGCCGTCGGCGTCGGCCTGCGGCTGCTGCTGGGCCTGGGCGGGCGTCTCGGCCTTGGGCTCGGTCTTCGCCTCGGCCACGATCGTCTCGGTGCCGCCCGCGGGGGCACCGGCCTCGGCGGTGGCGCGGCGGCGACGGCGCTCGGCGGGAGCGTCGTCGCTTCCCCGCTCGGCGGCCGGCTGGCCGGGAATCTCGATCTGCTGCTGGGCCACGGCCTTCTCGGCGGGGGCCTCGGCCTTCGCCTCCGCCTTCTTCTCGGCGGCCTCGCCGGTGCGGGCCTTGGAGGTGGCGCGGCGCTTCGGCTTGGCGTCGGCGGCGGTGTCGGCCTTGGCCGGGGCACCACCTCCCGCCTGCGCCTCCTTGATGACCTCGATCAGCTGGCTCTTGCGCATACGCGCGGTGCCCCTGATGCCGAGGCCGGATGCGACCTGCTGCAGCTCGGCCAGCACCATGCCGTCGAGGCCGGTACCGCGGCGCCGCCGGGAGCCGGCACCGCTGGCAGGCGCGGAGGCGTCCGTGTCGGGCGCGGCAGCGGTCTCCTCGACACGTGCGCCCATCAGATCGGTGGTGTCGCTCACGAAGGGTCCTTCCCTGGAGCGGACGTCGGCCTGTCTGGCTCGGCGACCGTTTGTGCTGTCCGACGTCGGTCCCATCTTTGTGGACCGAGCCGGGGCGGTGGTCCGCCTCAGCGGCGGAAAAATGTGGTGACGTCGGCGCTTCCGACAGCCGTGGCACTGAGTGTCCGTGTCATGCGGCTTGGTCGCACCGGTTCCGGAGCGTGCCCGGCAAGTCGCTCAGTGCTCGCGTACGAGGTACTGCCCATGTACGTCGTACGAAACACAGCGCGGCTTGGGAGGCTCCCGGAAGAATGTCTGTCCCGGACGGGGACGTGAAGCACCTCGCCATGGTGGGGTCGGGTGCAGACTTGAGGTTAACACTACCGGATCCAACAAACATTCCCCCTCTCGAAATCCGGCACACGCCGGATCTCACATGTCACTGGCGGCCGCGAGCGGAAGCACGCTCGCCCCCTGGTCGTCCAGGTCGAGCCGGTTGGCGGCCCATCCCGCACCGGCCAGATGGGCCACCTTGTCGGCGCTGTCCGCGTCGACCAGTGCCAGCACGGTCGGGCCCGCTCCGGAGATGACCGCCGGCACTCCGTCGGCCCGCAGCCGCTCCACCAGCGCGGCGCTCTCCGGCATGGCGGGCGCGCGGTACTCCTGGTGGAGACGGTCCTCGGTGGCCGGCAGCAGCAGTTCGGGGCGCCTGGTCAGAGCCTCGACCAGCAGCGCGGCACGGCCCGCGTTGGCGGCGGCGTCGACGTGCGGCACGGTGCGCGGGAGCAGTCCGCGCGCGGTCTCGGTCAGGACGGGCTTCCCGGGCACGAAAACCACCGGAACGATGGAATCGTGGGGCTCCAGCCTGATCGCCCGGGCAGCCCCGGACTCCATCCAGGCGAGCGTGAAGCCGCCGAGCAGACACGGGGCCACGTTGTCCGGGTGGCCCTCGATCTCGGTGGCGAGTTCCAACAGCGCGGTGTCGTCCAGGCGGGCCTCGCCGCCTATGGTCACGGCACGCGCGGCGACGATCCCGGCGCAGATGGCGGCCGACGAGGAGCCGAGGCCCCGGCCGTGCGGGATGCGGTTGGCGCAGACGATCTCCAGGCCGCGCGGCTGGCCGCCCAGCAGGTCGAAGGCGGTGCGCAGGGAACGTACGAGCAGGTGGCTCTCGTCACGCGGGAGCGTCTCGCTGCCCTCTCCCGCGATGTCGATGTGCAGCCCGGAATCGGCCACCCGGACGACGATGTCGTCGTAGAGCCCCAGCGAGAGGCCCAGGGCGTCGAAGCCCGGTCCGAGGTTGGCGCTGGTGGCGGGGACGCGCACCCGGACGGCGGCGGCGCGGAAGGCGGGACCGGCCATCTCTCGATGACACTCCTTGAGCTGCGTGATGGTCGAAAACGTTCGATAGGTATCCGGAGACCCTCAGGCCGCGCAGAGGACGCGGCTGCCTGCCATGCGCGGAGGCATATGCAGCGGGCGGGTTCGGTACAGCCTATCGAAGGAAGGTTCTGTGGCGACATAGGGCGCACAGGAGGCGCACGATGCGTGTCGTAAGCCCCCTGTGCACCCCTTACCGGGATCTCCCGGCGGAGCCACTGATTCCGGGTCGGAGTCCGGGTCGGATCCCGGGTCAGGCGAGCCCGAGGCGCTCGGCCGCCGTCGCCGCGTCGACCGGCACGGTGACCGGCTGCGGGGCGCCCGCGACCGCCCAGTCGGGGTCCTTGAGGCCGTTGCCGGTGACGGTGCACACGATCTTCTGGCCCGGGTCGACCTTGCCCTGCTCGGCCGCCTTCAGCAGACCGGCCACCGACGCGGCCGAGGCGGGCTCCACGAAGACACCCTCCTGGGCGGCCAACAGCCGGTAGGCGCGCAGGATCTCGCGGTCCGTCACCTCGTCGATGAAGCCGCCGGACTCCTCCTGCGCGGCCAGCGCGAACTTCCAGGAGGCGGGGTTGCCGATGCGGATCGCGGTGGCGATGGTCGAGGGGTCCTTGACGACCTCGCCGCGCACGATCGGGGCACTGCCGGAGGCCTGGAAGCCCCACATCCGGGGGGTGCGGGCGGCGATGCCGTCGGCGGCGTACTCCTTGTAGCCCTTCCAGTACGCCGTGATGTTGCCGGCGTTGCCGACGGGAAGGACGTGGATGTCGGGCGCGTCGCCGAGCATGTCGACGATCTCGAAGGCGCCCGTCTTCTGGCCCTCGATACGGACCGGGTTGACCGAATTGACCAGCGCCACCGGGTAGTTGTCGCTCAGCGAGCGGGCCAGGGTGAGGCAGTCGTCGAAGTTGCCGTCGACCTGGAGGATCTTCGCGCCGTGCACGAGGGCCTGGCCCATCTTGCCGAGTGCGATCTTGCCCCGCGGGACGAGCACCGCGCAGACCATGCCCGCGCGGACGGCGTAGGCGGCGGCGGACGCCGAGGTGTTGCCGGTGGAGGCGCAGATGACCGCCTTGGCGCCCTCCTCCTTGGCCCGCGTGATCGCCATGGTCATACCGCGGTCCTTGAAGGAACCGGTGGGATTGGCGCCCTCCACCTTGAGGTGGACCTCGCACCCGGTGCGCTCGGAGAGCACCTGCGCGGGCACGAGAGGCGTGCCGCCCTCGCGGAGCGTCACGACCGGGGTGCTGTCGGAGACGGGCAGCCGGTCCCGGTACTCCTCGATGATTCCGCGCCACTGGTGGGTCATTGCTGGTTACTCTCCTTCAACCCGCATGATGCTGGCGACACCCCGCACGGTGTCGAGCTTGCGCAGCGCCTCGACGGTGCCGCCGAGGGCGGCGTCCGACGCGCGGTGCGTGACGACGACGAGGGACGCCTCGCCGTCCTTCCCCTGCTGCCGAACGGTATCGATGGACACCCCGTGCTCGGCGAACACGGTGGCCACCTGGGCGAGAACACCCGGTTTGTCCGCCACGTCCAGGCTGATGTGGTAGCGCGTGACGACCTCGCCCATGCTCTCGACGGGCAGGGCGGCGTACGCGGACTCGCCCGGACCCGTCGTCCCGCTGAGGCGGTTGCGGCAGACGGCGACGAGGTCCCCGAGAACGGCGGAGGCGGTCGGGGCACCACCCGCTCCGGGGCCGTAGAACATCAGCTGGCCGGAGGCGTCGGACTCGACGAACACGGCGTTGTACGCGCCGCGGACGGAGGCGAGCGGGTGGGTGAGGGGGATCATCGCGGGGTGCACGCGCGCGGTGACGGACCGGCCATCTTCGGCACGCTCGCAGATGGCGAGCAGCTTGATGGTGCAGCCCATCTCCTTCGCCGAGGCGAAGTCGGCGGCGGTGACCTCGGTCATGCCCTCGCGGTAGACGTCGTCGAGCCGCACGCGCGTGTGGAAGGCGATCCCGGCGAGGATGGCGGCCTTGGCGGCGGCGTCGAAGCCCTCGACGTCGGCGGTCGGGTCGGCTTCCGCGTACCCGAGGGCGGTGGCCTCGTCGAGGGCCTCCTGGTAGCCGGCCCCCGTGGAGTCCATCTTGTCGAGGATGAAGTTGGTCGTGCCGTTGACGATCCCGAGCACCCGGTTGACCTTGTCGCCGGCGAGGGACTCGCGCAGCGGACGGATCAGCGGGATGGCGCCGGCGACGGCGGCCTCGTAGTAGAGGTCCTTGCCGTGCTGGTCGGCGGCGGCGTGGAGGGCGGCCCCGTCCTGGGCGAGGAGGGCCTTGTTGGCGGAGACGACCGACGCGCCGTGCTCGAAGGCGGTGGTGATGAGCGAGCGGGCGGGCTCGATCCCGCCGATGACCTCGACGACCACGTCGATGTCCCCGCGTTTGACGAGGGCGGTGGCGTCGGTGGTGACGAGCTCCTGCGGGATGCCCTCACGCACCTTGGAGGGCCGCCGTACCGCGACACCGGCGAGCTCGATCGGGGCACCGATCCGGGCGGCGAGGTCGTCAGCGTGCGTCGTCATGATGCGCGCCACCTCTGAGCCGACCACTCCACAGCCCAGCAGCGCCACCTTCAGCGGACGCGTACGCATCATCCGACCTCGTTTCCTCATACCGTCACGGTGGGACCAGTCTCACTCACCGGACGGGAGTTTCTGCCCCTCGTCCGGATTATGAGACATCTATTTCATTTGTCCGGGGGTGGAAGACCGTAGATCTTCCTTTGCGCGTTCCTGTGCTCAGCCGACGTCGAGCCGCAGCAGGTCCTCCTCGGTCTCGCGGCGGACGATGACCCGGGACGCACCGTCGTTCACGGCGACGACCGGCGGACGCAGGACGTGGTTGTAGTTGCTGGCCATGGACCGGCAGTAGGCGCCCGTCGCGGGTACGGCGATGAGGTCACCCGGTGCCAGGTCGGCCGGCAGGAACGCGTCCTTCACCACGATGTCCCCGCTCTCGCAGTGCTTGCCGACGACGCGGGCGAGCATCGGCTCGGCGTCGGAGGTCCTGGACACCAGGGCGACGGAGTACTCGGCGTCGTACAGCGCGGTGCGGATGTTGTCCGACATCCCGCCGTCGACGGAGACATAGGTGCGCAGGCCGTCGAGGGGCTTGATGGTGCCGACCTCGTAGAGCGTGAAGGCGGTGGGCCCGACGATGGCCCGGCCGGGCTCGACGGAGATGCGCGGGGTCCGCAGCCGGGCGGCGTCGCACTCGCGGCTGACGATCTCGGTGAGGGCCTTGGCGATCTCGTGCGGTTCGCGCGGGTCGTCGGCGGAGGTGTAGGCGATCCCGAGCCCGCCCCCGAGGTCGATCTCGGGCAGCTCGACGCCGTGCTCGTCACGGACGTCCTTGAGCAGCCCGACCACGCGGTGCGCGGCGACCTCGAAGCCGGACATGTCGAAGATCTGCGAGCCGATGTGGGAGTGGATGCCGATGAGTTCGAGCCCGTCGAGCTTCAGCGCCCGCCGCACGGCCTCGGCGGCCTGTCCGCCGGCGAGCGGGATGCCGAACTTCTGGTCCTCGTGGGCGGTGGCGATGAACTCGTGGGTGTGCGCCTCGACGCCGACGGTGATCCGGATCTGCACGCGCTGCCGCTTGCCCAGGCTCTGGGCGATGTGCGCGACCCGGACGATCTCCTGGAAGGAGTCGAGGACGATCCGCCCGACGCCGCTCTCGACGGCCCGGGTGATCTCCTGCTCGGACTTGTTGTTGCCGTGGAAGGCGATGCGGTCGGCGGGCATGCCGGCGGAGAGCGCGGTGGCGAGTTCGCCGCCGGAGCAGACGTCGAGGTTGAGCCCCTCCTCGTGCAGCCAGCGCACGACGGCCCGGGAGAGGAACGCCTTGCCCGCGTAGAAGACGTCGGCGTCGTGCCCGAAGGCGGTACGCCACGCACGCGCGCGTGCCCGGAAGTCGGCCTCGTCGACGATGTAGGCGGGGGTGCCGTGCTCCTCGGCGAGGGTCTTGACGTCGACACCGCCGACGGTGACGACACCGTGGTCGTCCCGCGTGACGGTCTGGGCCCAGACCTTGGGGTCGAGGGTGTTGAGGTCGGCGGGCGGCGCCGAGTAATGGCCCTCGGGGAGGACGTCGGCGTGGCGGGGCCCGGCGGGGTGTGCGGAACGGCTCATCTTTGTCGTCTTTCAGAGGTGTTCGGGTGCGTCGATGCCGAGCAGGGACAGGCCGCCGGCCAGCACCGCCCCGACGGCTTCGGCGAGCGCGAGCCGGGCACGGTGGGCGGCCGAGGGTTTCTCCGCGCCGCGAGGAAGGACGGTGACGAGAAAGGGGAGCGCGGCATCGGCGACGGTGACGAGATGCCGGGCAAGGCGGTCGGGGGCGTGGTGCGCGGCGACGGCCTGGAGGGTGCGGGGGTGGGCGGCGAGGGTGTTGAGGAGGGCCTTGGGGGTTTGTACGGCGGTCGGCGGTACGGCGATGTCTTGCGCGGGGGTGTCTCGGGCGGGGACGTCCCGGGCGGGGGTGTCGAGGGCAGGGGTGTCGAGGGCAGGGGTGTCGAGGGCAGGGGTGTCGAGGGCAGGGGTGTCGAGGGCCGGTGATTCCAGGTGACCGGGCTCGGCGCGGAAGCCCAGGTCGGCGGCGTTGCGGCTGAGGGCCCGGGTGCGGGCGCAGGCGTAGCGGACGCGGAAGAGGGGGTTGCTCTCGCGCTGGACCAGGTGGTCGGCGGTGATGCGGGGGCGGTCGTGGGCGGCCGGGTGGAGCAGGGCCCAGCGGGCGGCGTCACGGCCGAGGGGGGTGGGGTCGGAGGGGGCGGGCACCGGTCGCACGGTGTCTTGCGCGTTCAGGTGGGCGATGGTGCCGTGGGCGCTGAGGTGGGCGGGGGTGCCGTGGGTGTCGACGTGGGCGTCGAGGACCTGTGCCCACTCGGGCTCGGGACGGCTCGCGCAGTTGGTGCGGACGAGGGCGCCCTGGGAGCGCAGGACGCGGGCGAGGGCGTCCATGACGACGACGGCGCGGACCTCGTGGGGCGCGTGCAGCTGAACGAGTTGCCCGGTGGGCCGTTCGACGTGCCCGTACCGCTCTCCGGCATCGAGGATCTCCCGGACGAGGGAAGCGTGGCCCCCCTCCCCCTGGAGGCTGATGTTGAGAAAGCCGGGCCCGGTGACGACGACGTCGCTGATGCCGTCGCGGATGCCGTCGCTGATGCCGTCGCAGTGAAGGAGACGCGTGCGCAGAATCTCGGCGACTCGAAGCGGCGGCTGCCCGGCGGGACCGGCGAGCTGAAGGGCGAGGTTGGTGGCGTAGTCACCACAGCCCCCGGGCCCGGGCGGCGTCACCTTCACGTCGGCCGGCACGACCACGTCCAGCTCCCCGTCATCGACAGCACGACGCACCGCGCGCAGCACGGTACGGGAGAGCTCGACGGGGGTCACGGGACCAGCGTATGGGAGGAGGGGGGTGGGTAGGCGAGCGGGATTCGGCAGGGTCCGGGATGTGGACGGCGGGGGGACGGCAGGGGCCAGAGGTTGCGGGGCCGTGCGGCTGTGGGCTGGGGATGCGGGGCCCCATGGTGCAGCGCGTGCCGTCGCGAAGCTTCTCAGCCGCCGTGCTGACGGACGCGCTCGGCGTCTCCGCCCCCGAGGACGGGCCCGACGAGAGAACCGCCGTCCCCTCGGTCGGTGCGCGCTTGCCCCGCGCCTTCTATCAACTGCCTGACCAGTCGGACGAGTTCGGCGGGCTCGAAGGGCTTGGCGAGGAAGGCGTCGACGCCGACGTCGAGACCGCTGTCGACCTCGTGCTGGGTACAGGCGCTGACGATGGCGAGGGGAAGGTGGGCGGTCCGGGGGTCGGAACGCAGCTGTGCGGCGGTCCGCAGACCGTCCAGTCGAGGCATGACCACATCGAGGGTCACGACATCGGGCTGCACCTGGTGAACGACATCCAGACACTCGACGCCATCGGCCGCGGTCACGACCTCGAGACCCTCCAGCTCGAGATTGACCCTGATCAACTGCCGGATGACCTTGTTGTCGTCCACAACAAGCACCCGACCCGACGCGCCTGGCACAACTCGAGAGTAGGTGCGGACCGGCCACCGCGTCCGGCTTTTCCCCACTTCCACCCGACGCAGCCCGTCCACCCACGAAACCCGTTCCTGATCACCCCGACGAAGCTGGTAGTGTTCTACCCGTCGCCGCGAGCCACCACCTCGCACCCGACACGCCCCCGTAGCTCAGGGGATAGAGCAACGGCCTCCGGAGCCGTGTGCGCAGGTTCGAATCCTGCCGGGGGCACCCTTCATACGGTGCCCAAAGACCCCGTCACCAGCGGAAACGCTGAGGCCGGGGTCTTCGCGTATGTGCAAGCGTGCGCGGTCGGGTGTCGGGGGCCGTGGGTTACTTGTGGACTGGCCGCAGGGCAGGGATTCGCAGGTCTGGTTCCGAAGGCTGCGAGGGCTTCGGACCGAAGTCCAGGGGTCGTTATGCCGCAGGTGTGGGTGAGGAGCGCGTGGATCAGGGGGCCGGCGCTGGAGTCGTCCTCCTGGTCGAGGACGTTGGTGATCCGGTGGTTGGGCGCGTCCTGTCTTGCGTCGAGGGCACTTGGCGTAGCGACCCAGGAGCGCTTCAGCGCGGTTGCCTGCTCGCTCCGCGGAACTTGGTGCCTTCGTCGGACCGCCGGTGGGGCGACCACCCGGACCGGTGCTCATGAGCGCGGGGCTGTGGGGGCAGCCCTCTTGTGCTGCTGCCGCGCGCGCTTCGGTCCGGACCGAGGAGGGCCGCCGTTGTGTGAATGCGCTTGGGGGCTTGCCAGGTGGTGTCGTTTACCAGGGCACGGGGGTTCCGTCCCAGGAGAAGAAGCCTCCGGTGGGGCCGTCGGCGGGTAGTAGGGACAGGTGGGTGGCTGCCTGGGCGGCCTCGGCCGGGTCGTTGCCGGTGGCGGCGGCCAGGGGGTTGAGGTCGGTGGCCCGGATGCCCGGGGCGAGCGCGTTGACCTTGAAGCCGTGCTCGGCCAGGGTCTGCGAGTAAAGGACGGTGAGGGCGTTCAGGGCGGCCTTGGACGAGCGGTAGGCGGCGGCGCCACCGCTTCCCGGGGTGAACTGGGGGTTGGGGTTCGTGCTCCAGGTCAGTGATGCGGTGCCGCTGGAGATGTTGACGATGCGCGGTTGCGGGGACCGGCGCAGGGCGGGCAGGAAGGCATTGGTCACCGCCACCACCCCGAAGACGTTGGTCTCGTAGGTGCGCCGGAACTCCTCGATGCCCGTGTCTGTCGGCAGGGCGAGTGACGGGGAGATCCCTGCGTTGTTGACCAGGACGTCGAGGCGGTCCACCTGAGCAGCGGCCCGTGCGATGCCGTCAGGATCTGTCACGTCGAGGACCAGCAGGCGGGCGCCTTCGCCGATCTCCTCGACGGCTCGCTGTCCGAGCCCGCGGTCGCGCGAGCCCACGTACACGGTGAGGCCCTCGGCGGCGAGGAGCCGGGCGATGTGCTTGCCGATGCCCTTGTTGGCACCGGTGACAAGAGCTGTGCGATCGTTCATGGCAACCACGGTTCCCTGGCTGGGAGCGCCCTGCCAGGGACAACCTGTACCAGGCAGTGGGAGGAAGCGGCATGGCACGGCAGGAGCTGGCCCACTTTCTGCGGGAGCGCCGGGCGGGCCTGCGTCCCCACGAGATCGGCATGACGGCGACGGGCAGCGATCGTCGGACACCGGGGCTGCGGCGCGAAGAGGTGGCGGAACTCGCCCACATGTCGGTCGACTACTACACACGGCTGGAGCAGGCCCGGGGCCCGCGGCCGTCCACCCGGATCCTCGACGCCTTGTCCCGGGCACTACGGCTCACGCCGGCCGAGCGCAGCCACCTGTTCCGCCTCGCGGGATCGAGCGCGCCGCCCGGCATCAGTGCCGTGCGGCGGGTACGCCCGCATGTGGCCCGGATGCTGGAGCGGTTGCCGGAGGCCGGTGCCATCGTCACCGACGCGGCGTACGGCGTCGTCGCCTGGAATCCCCTGGCCCAGGCCCTGCTCGGCGGTGATCTCGGAAGCGGGAGGACGAACCTGGCCCGGCGCCGCTTTCTTGGCCAGGGGCGGATGTACGAGAGCTCCAGCGCCGAGGAGTTCGGGCACATTGTGGTGGCGCGGCTGCGGCGGGCCGCCGACCGCTACCCGCATGACCCGCAGTTGACCGCTCTGCTGGCCGAACTGCACGCCGGCAGCGAGGAGTTCCGGCAGATATGGCAGACGCGTCCGGTCCACGCCCCCGGGCACCGCACCAAGACCCTCGATCACCCGGAGACCGGCACGCTGCGGTTGAACTGTGACGTCCTGCTCGTGCCCGAGGACGACCAGGAAGTCGTCCTGATCACGGCCGATCCCGGATCATCTGCCGCGCGGGCCCTGCACAGGCTGGCCACGCCGGCGACCTGAGACATCAGACTGACGCAGGAAAGAGTGCCGGACCGGCACACGGATCCTGCCGGGGCACCGACGGAAGGGCCGGCTCAGGAGGGGTTTCCTCCACAGCCGGCCCTTGGTCGCTTCAGGCACGTGAGCGCGCCGAGGAGCGTCCGGGCCCCGTCAGGTAAGGAGGTATGCCTTCAGGATCGTCACCGTGTAGGTGTTGCCGGTGGTGTCGGTCAGGGTGGATGTGAGGGAGACCGAGCGGGCGTTCTGCGGGTGGGTCAGGGTGAGGGTGCGTTTGCCTCGGGCTGTGGTCACCGGGGCGGGGGACCAGGTCTTGCCGGCGTCGTAGGAGACCTTCACCGTCAGGGATTTCAGGTGGGTGGCCGCCGGGCCCTGGAGGGAGAGGGGGATCGTGGTGCGGCGGCCCGCGGGGGCCGTGCCGGTCGGGGTCAGCTTCGGGTGGAAGCGGACCGTGGAGAGGGGCAGGGGGCCGGCGTCGGACGGGGTGGATGTGAAGGTCCAGGCCGCTGTCAACCGGCTCGTGGTGGTGGCTACCGACGGCGGGCGGGTCAGGTTCGTTCGGATCGTGTAACGGGCCGGGGCGGACGGAAGCTTCTCCAGGGTCTGGCAGAGGTCGCCGTCGTTGTCGAGCAGGGTGCTGCCGTCCGCGGTGACCGTGGTGTGGCGCTTCGCTGTGGAGTAGGCGGGGTGTCCGGCACCGTCGGCGAGGTCGGGGAGGCACAGGTCGAGCGTGTCGCCGTCGCGCTGTGCGCCGTACGGGCCGCCGGTGAGCGGGCTGAAGACACCGACGTTGTAAGTGGCCGCGTAGGTCCGGCCCGCCTGGTACGACCTCGCGCTCTCCGTGCCGTAGAAGACGTCGTCGTCTCCGGAGGCGTTTCGCTGGCCCAGGTTGGCCGCCCACTTGAAGCCCTTGGGCGTGGTGACGTAGATCTTCGCGGTCGTCGGCAGCGGGAAGGGGTCGCTCACCGTGCCCAGCGACAGGGTGGGGCCGCTCCACAGGACGTTGACGATGCCCTTGCTGTGCGCGACGGACGAGCCGAAGTTTCGCTTCAGCAGGGCCAGTTCGTTCATGCGCGTGGTGTGCCGGTAGCCGGTGGGGAAGCGGTCGGGCAGGTTGTGGAGCAGGTGGTAGCTGGTGCTGCCCTTCTGCCACAGGCCGCCGAGCTGCGTGCTGAGCCTCCCGGCCGGGGCGGTCGGTCCCAGGGTCGCGGTGCGGAGGTTGTTGAACGCTCCCCAGAACAGGGTGCTGTTGTGCGGTCCGCCCCCGGTGCCCCCGGTGCTCCCGGTGTCCCCGGTGCCCACGGCCAGGTTGAGCTGGCCGTCGGACATCTTCGCGCCCTGCGGTGCGGTGATCCCGACCGGCTTCGCCTTGCGTGCGTCGAAGACGACCGTGGTGTCCCGGGTGAGGGAGAGTCGGGGCCGGACCAGCGCGGAGGTGCCCCCGGCGTCGGCCAGCACGGTGTCCACGACGTAGTCGCCGCGCGGGACCCGCACCCGGTACACGCCCTTGGAGATCTGCTGGTAGTCCGCGAGGTTCGTGGTCCAGTACGTGCCCGAGTACCCGAGGATCTCGGTCAGCGGAGCGCTCACAGGCTTGCCGCCACGGTCGAGGAACTTCAGGGTGAGGTCGTATGCCTCGGCCTCGCGTACGACGCCGAAGGCGGTCCGTACGGCAGTGCGGTCGGCCGCCGCAGGTTCCGCGGCCGAGGGGTCGGCGCCGTTCCGCGCGGTGGCGAGCAGCGTGCCCGAGTAGGCGCCGTCCGCCGCCTGGACGCGGGTGTCCGTGGTGAGGTCGACGCCGGCGGTGCCGCCCGCCGGGACGGTGAGCTGAGGGGTGCTCAGCGTGAACATGCCTTCGGGGGCCGTGCTGCCTCCGGGGCCGCTCGCGGTGGCCGTCAGGTCCAGGGTGACGGGGTGGTCGCCGTCGTTGCGGTAGGTGATGTGCTGGGTGACCGGCCGGTCGTCGGTGTGGGGCCACAGCTGCTTGCCGAAGGACACGGAGGTCTGTTCGCTCGCCACCGCCGCCTCCAGTGCCCGGGACACGTCGAGCCGGCCCGTCCCCTGCTGGTAGCCGGTCGCGCCGGTGGTCGGGGTGGTGGACGCGGTGAGCGCCTGCTTGATCCGTGCTCCGGTCCAGTCGGGGTGCCGCTGCGCGAGGATCGCGGCCGCCCCCGCGGCATGCGGCGTCGCCATCGACGTACCGGACATGGAGACATAGCCGTCGGCGGCCGGGTCGCCCATGTGGCCGTGCGCCGCCCTCGCCGAGACGATGTCCACGCCCGGCGCCGTGAGGTCCGGTTTCAGCGCGCTGTCGGCGGTCGGGCCGGTGCTGGAGAAGTCGGCCATCCGGTCCTCGCCGTCGACGGCGCCCACGGTGAGCGCCGACTCCGCGGCCCCCGGGGAGCCGACGGTTCCCGCGTCGGGGCCCTCGTTGCCGGCCGCGGCGACGGTGAGCATGCCGGTGCTCTTCGAGAGGGCGTTCACCGCCGCCTCGACCGGGTCCTCCCCCGGGGTGTCCTCCTGGCCCAGGCTGAGGTTGGCCACCTTGGCGCCCTGCCCGGCGGCCCACTCCAGGCCGGCGATGACGCTGGAGTCGCTGCCCTCGCCGCTGTCGTCCAGCACCTTGGCGTTGAGGATCCCGGCTCCAGGCGCGACGCCCTTGTACCGGCCGCCGGACCGTTCACCGGAGCCCGCCAGCGTCGCGGCCACATGGGTGCCGTGTCCGGCCATGTCGTCGGTGCTGCCGGTGGCGGTGAAGTTCTTCGAGGCCTTCACCGCCGCGGCGAGGTCCGGGTGGGTGGTGTCGATTCCGGTGTCCAGGACGGCGACCTTGACGCCCTTGCCGTCGTATCCGGCGGCCCAGGCGGCCGGGGCGCCGATCTGCGCGACGCCGCCGCCCGGCTCCTCGTCCGCGCCGCCGGTCCCCCCGTCGACCTTCCCATCAGCCCTCCCGTCGGCCTTCCCGTCAGCCCTCCCGTCCGTCTCCACGGACTTCGCGCCGTCTTCGGCCGCCGGTGCCTTGAAGCGGCCGTCCAGCCAGACCCGCGCGACTCCCTGCTCCTCGGTGAGGGCCTGCCACATGTCGTCCGCCCCGGCCTTGGGTACGGTGATCGCGGCGCCCGCCACGCTGGGCAGCTCCCGGCGCACAGTGGCGTCCGCGTCCGCGACCAGTGACTTCTGGGTGCTCCTGCGCTGGGCGGACCTGCCCTCGTACGACACGATCAGCGGGAGCGTGCCGCGCCGGGTGTCGTCGTAGCCGGCCCGTATCAGGCCGCTGACGTCGAACAGCCGCATGTCCAGGACGCCTTGGCCGATCAGGGCGGCGGCGTCGGCGGGGACGACGTACTGATCGTCCCCGACGCCGCGCACGGACACGGGGACGTGCTCACGGCCCGGTGCCCGCCGTACGCCCGTCACCCGGCCCCGGGCGTCCAGCAGGACCCGGTCGCCGGTGAGGAGGGTGACGTACCGGCCGGCCGCGGAGGGGGAGCCGGCGGTCCGCGCGCCGAGGGCGGGGCTGCCGGGCGCCGCGACGGTGGCGGTGCCCTGCGTCCGTACGCCGAGGCCGGAGCCCGTGGCCGCCACCGAGACGCCCGTCATCAGCCCCGCCACCAGCAGGGCGGCCAGCGAGGCGGTTGTGGTTCTGTCGCGCATTCAGCTCACCTGCCCGGGGACCTGCTGGGCGGCGTCGACGACCGCGCGCTCGGTGATCGCGCTGGTGAACGTGACGGTGCCGACCTTGAGGGGACTGTCCGCCGTGGCCTTGACCACCACGACGCGCTCGCCGAGGAACTGCAGCGTCTTCTTGTCGAAGATCCACTCGGTGCGCTCGCCGTCGGTGTCGTTCTGCCGGGCGATCGCGACCCCGTGCCGGCCCGTGGCGTCGACCGCGTCATCCACCGAGACGACTCCGGGGATCTTGGCCGCGGCCTTGTAGAGGGCGGCGCCGACCTCGGCGGGCGGGTAGCTCTCGGTCAGCAGATCGCCGATCGCGACGAAGGCGGCCTGGTCGCGCGGGACTTCGGGGTCCCGGTTGGCATCCGACGCACGGTAGATGCGTCGCAGCAGCGCGTCGGGGTCGGTCGGCAGCGCGGCCAGGGCGTCGTAGGCGCCGCTGAACGGGGTGTCGCTCTTCAGGGTGATGCTCTTGTCGCTGGTCTCGCCGGCCTCGATCAGCCAGCCGTCCCTGCCGTCGAGGGAGTTCCAGACCTGGCGGGAGTGCAGTTCGCTGCTGACCCCCTCGTGCTTGTCGCCGTCGGCCTTGATGTAGCTGTCGGCCACCTTCGAGGCGATGTAGATGTACTGGCCCCTGTGCGGGGTGGGCACGGAGGTGTCGGCGGCGGCCAGGGAGATGCGGTCGAGGAGCTGGGGGGCGCCCTTGGGGTCGGCGACGCCGATCGTGGTGGTCAGGGCGGGGCCGGTGGCCAGGGCGGTCCTGCCGTCGTCGGTTCCGCCGTCGGTTCCGCCGTCGGTTCCGTGGCCGGTGAGGGCGAGGCCGCCGGCGACCGCGCCGGTCAGGGCGAGGGCCGCGGCGGGCAGGAGGATCGTGCGGCGCAGGAACGGGTTGGAGCGCTTCACGGGGGCGACCGGGGAGATGGCGGATGTACGGGAGGGGGTGGCGGACGTATGGGAGGAGGTGGCGGACGTATGGGACGCGGTGCGGAGGTCTTCGTGGATTCGGGCCATCATCTGCTCCTTGTGGAACTGGTGGCGGCCCGCCGGCAGATCCCGCTCGGTGGAGGGCAGCAGACTCTGCGTCTCCGTCCACTCGGCCGGGTGGGGCCGGTGGGAGGGGCTGGCGTTCATCGGTTTCCTTCCTGTGCGGACCGGACCGCGTATCCGCGATCACCTGTTATCTGCCGGTTCGTGCGGGTGAGTTCCCGTTTTTCTTCGAGCAGTTGCGCGTCGGCGAGCTTGCGCAGCTTGGAGCGGACGGTGCCGCCACGCCTCCATCCATCTCCGGTCACGTCTTGAACTGACGTACGGTGAGGGCGAGTTCCGGTGAGACACGTCACGCCGTCGCACAGGTGGCCGGGGTGGTGACCGCACGAGGCCCCGCTTCCGTTGGGGCTGTCAACAGTGCTGATCTGCAGGAAGGCGTACATGTCCGCGTCGTCTACCTGAGAGTGTCGTGAGAGCGTGGCTCTTTGTTCCGGGCGACGGCCCGGGTGAGGAAGAGGGTCTGGGTGAGCGTGGTCTGGGCGGCGACGGCGCCGGATTCGGAGCCGTTCCATCTGGTGGAGAGACGTTCCGAGGTGAAGGATCTTGCGGACCGCTTCAGCGACCTGCGTGCTCTTGGTCAGGGGTATGTAGAGGTTCGGTCGTCGGACCAGGAGTTCCCGGTCCTCACCCTGGCCTTCCGGGAAGACCATGCCGTGGTCCATCTGATGCATGACCGCGAGCGGATTTCTCTGCTCGTGGGAGACGGCACCGTGCCCCCGGAAGCCGAGGTCGACGTGCCGGTCATGGAGGAACTCGCCGTGTTCACGGGCGACTTCGTCCTCGAGACCGATCGGGCGTGGGAGTTGGTGCTCGACTTCACGCAGACGTGGGCGGTCGGTCCTCTGGGTGAGTGGTGGGAGTTGTAGCGAGCCGAGTGACACGGCTGCGCCGGCGCACGCCGTCTCCCTATCGTTGCGCCATGACAGACGAACAGTCACCCCCGCGGCTCTTCCCGAACCGGTTTCCCGAGGCGGTGGACTCCCGGACCGGGGTGCCGCAGGACGACTGCGACTGTTTCAGCCAGGTGCACGGGAGTCCGCCCGGTGCTACGACGTCCTTCCACGCCGATGTGCAGGACACCACCGCCCCGGGCTGGCTCACGCTGCTCGAGATGATCGACGCGGCGGTGGCCGACGGGCGGGAGGAGTTCCGTCCGCTGCCGGAGCTGAGTCCCGAGGAGCGGCGGCAGATCGTGACCCTGCCGGCGTCGATCGGGCGGCTGACAGCGGTGCGGAGCCTTGTCCTGTACGGAAGCAACCTGGTGCGCGTACCTCCGGAGATCGGCGGCATGACGAACCTGGAGGAGTTCAGCCCCTACACCTCCCGGCGACTGCACTGGTTCCCGTACGAACTCACGCGGTGCGCTCGGCTGGCCGCCAGCACGGTGAGTACGCGCTCGATCTACGGCAACTACAAGTACCGGCCGCCGTTCCCGCGGCTTCTCCCGCCCGGCGACACCGTCCTGGACGTCGGAAACCTGGATCCCGCCCGTTGGGGCACCACGGCCGCCCTCACGTGCAGTGTCTGCGACGGGCCGATCCCGGTGACGGGCCCGCACCAGGCGTGGCTCTCGCGGACGGTGGCGACCGACGTTCTGCCGCTCCTGGTCAACGCCTGCTCCCAGGCCTGCCTCGACGCCCTGCCCGCCGGGGCGAAGGGCCACCTCCCCGCGCCTCATCGCGGAGGTGTGATCGAACAGCCTCCACCGCGTTGACCGTCGGCACCCGTTGTCAGTGGTGTGCGCTTCTATGGACGGGTGACCGTTCATGATGTTGCCCGGAAGTTGCCCGAGATCGCTGTCCTCCGTGAGCACTGCCGTGCGTTGGCCGTGCTGGAGGCCGGGCTGAGTCCCGAGTGGGGAGATCGGTACCACTCATTCGACGCGCACTGGTCCGAGGGCGAGGCCATGGCCTCGATGCGGAACGGATCCGGTGACGAGTACTCCATAGTCTTCTCGGCCGCCGGAGTCTTCGTCCGGGGGTTCGATCATGAGTCGCCCATGAGCCCCTACGCGGAGGACGGGCCCTGGCCCGGTGTGCTCGACGACGTCCCCGATGTCTTCAAGGCGTACGTCGAGGAGCCCGCGTTCTGTGACGACGGCATGCCGCGCGTCACCGCGTGCATATGGCGTGAGGTGGGAGACGACGGCTGGCGGACGGGGGCCATCGACTTCCCCGATGGGCAGACGGACGACCCGGACGGTGCCGACTATCTCTTCCAGCTGCTGGTGGACCGGTCCCCTGAGGCCTTTCAGGAGTGGGCCGAGGACTACTACGAGGTTCCGGTCGATCTGGAGGCGGTCCGGCATGTCATGTCCTTGCGTCCGCTGACCGAGGACGTGGTCCGCGCGCTGAACCCGGAGATCGGCCTCGCCGACCTCGTGGACGACATCGCGCAGACCGGCTGTCCGGTGAGCTGAGGCGCCGAGGCGCCCAACGGGCCGGGAACGGATTTTCTACGTTTGGGACCCGTCGTGTGCGGTGAGGCGGCCAGGATGCGTGAGCGAACGGGCACAGCCGAGTCAACGGGCACAGCCGAGTCCCGGCACAGACCTGCGGTCAAGCGTGCCGAGGACGGGCGGGACGCCTTCTTCGACAACGTCAAGTATCTGGCGATCGTGCTGGTCGCCGTGGGGCACGCGTGGGAGCCGTTGCGGGAGGGGAGCCGGGCGGTCTCTGCGCTGTACTTGCTGGTGTACGCCTTTCACATGCCGGCCTTCATCGTCGTGTCCGGGTACTTCTCGCGGAACTTCGACGCCAGTCCCGGGCGGTTGCGCCGGCTGGTGGGCGGGCTCGTCGTGCCGTACGTCGTGTTCGAGACGGCCTACACCTTCTTCACCCGATGGACCGACCAGGATCCGGGGCGGGCTGTCAGCCTGCTGGACCCGCTGTATCTGACGTGGTTCCTGGTGGCCCTGTTCGTGTGGCGGCTGACCACTCCGCTGTGGCAGCGGGTGCGGCAGCCGGTGGCGGTCGCGCTGGCCGTGGCCATGCTCGCCACCCTCACGCCCTCCATCGGTGACGACCTCGACCTCCAGCGGGTGCTCCAGTTCCTCCCCTACTTCGTGCTGGGGCTCTGCCTGCGGCCCGAGCACTTCCAGCTGGTCCGGCGACGGGCCGTACGGATCGCCGCCGGGCCCGTCTTCGTCGTCGCGCTCGGCCTGGCGTACTGGGCCGTGCCGCGGATGAGCGGGGCATGGTTCTACCACCGGGACAGCGCCCAGGAGCTGGGCGGGCCCGCCTGGTCGGGGCCGGTGATGACGCTGGTCGCCTTCGGGTGCTCGCTGGTCCTGGTCGCGTGCTTCCTCGCGCTGGTGCCGGGGCGGCGGACCTGGTTCACCGTGCTGGGCGCCGGCACGCTCTACGGCTATCTCCTGCACGGCTTCCTCGTCCAGGGCGCCCGCTTCTGGGGCTGGTACGGGCCCGCCTGGGTGCACCGGCCGCTCGGTGTGGTGCTGGCCGCCCTCGTCGCCGGCGCCGTCGTGACGGTGCTGTGCACTCCGCCCGTCCGGCGTGCCCTCCGGTACGTCGTGGAGCCGGAGCTGCGGTGGGCCTTCCGGCGGGATGCGGCGGTGCAGCCGGCGCGTGGTTGAGGGGAGTCGGCCGGTCGGCGACGGGGTGTCCCGTGCTGTCGCCGACCGGCCCTGGGCGCTCGCCCTTCCGCGGGCTACTTCGACGGCCGGTCGGGGACCGCGGGTACGGGGCTCGGGACCGTCGAGGGCCGCTGGCTCGGCACCACTGTCGGCACCGTGCTCGGCCCGGTCCGCGGGACGGAGGGCACGGGGCTCGGCACGGTTGCCGGGACCGACGGCACCGGACTCGGCCCCGTCCCCGGGACGGACGGCACCGGACTCGGCTGGGACGGCCTCGTGCTCGCCACGGGTGACGTCACGGGCGACGGGACCGCGGAGGGCACGGCCGAGGGCTCCGCGGGCGGTACCGCCGAGGGCACCGTGGACGCCACGGGCGTCGGCTTCGTCGCGGGTGAGCCCGTCGCCGCGCCCGCGACGGCTGCCCAGCCCGCCACGGCCACGGCACCTCCCGCGGCGACGGCGATCAGGAGACGGCGGGTGGGCCGGACGGCATGACGGTTCATCAGGATCACTCCTCGGTGGTCGGGTCGGTTGCGTGAGAGGAGTACGGGGCACCGCCCGGGACGGGTTGCACGCGCCGGCCCGGAAAGTTTTCCTGCCCGAGCGTGCAACCCCGCCGGGCTCTTCGCCGTACCTCTGAAGGACAGGTGCGATCGGTACGGCGGAGGGGCGGCGGGTGCGGGAAGCAGTCCGGGAGCGGGAGTTCCGGGAGTTCGCCGAGGCCAGGCAGGGGCAGCTCAGGCGCAGCGCGTATCTGCTGTGCGGGGACTGGCACCAGGCCCAGGACCTGACCCAGACGACCCTGATGAAGCTCTACGCCTCCTGGGGCCGGGTCCGCCGTGACGGCAATGTCGACGCGTACGCCCGTACGATCCTCACCCGCGCCTTCATCGACCAGTACCGCAAACGGAGTTGGCGGGAGGAGCCGGTGGACGAGGTGCCCGAGCCGGCCTCCGCCGAGCCGGTGACTCCGGAGCTGCGGCTGGTGATGCAGGCCGCGCTGATGGAACTGCCGCCCCGCTACCGGGCGGTGCTGGTACTGCGGTTCTGGGAGGACTGGAGCGTGGAGCAGACCGCCGAGGCGCTGCGGGTGACCCCGGGCACGGTCAAGAGCCAGAGCGCGCGCGGGCTGGTCCGGTTGCGCGGGCTGGTCGAGGGCCTGGCCGGCGAGACGAGTGGGAGGTGAGGGGGGAGATGTCCGACGGGTACGGCGAGCACGGACAGCGCGGCAGGTACGAGGAGGAGGGCAGCTCCGCGCGCGGTGCCTTCGAGGTCATCCTCGACGGTTCGCGGGAGCCGGTCCTTCCCAGCGTCATCGACGCGGCGGTCGTGGGCGGCCGACGGATCCGACGTCGTCGTACGGCGGTCTCGGGCGCCGTGGGGGTCCTGGCGGCGGCCGTTCTCGCGGCGGGGGTGGTGGCCTCCCTGCCCGGTACGGGGCCCGACCGCTCCTCGGTGCCGATGGCCCCGTCGAGCGGCCGCCCGAGCGGTTCACCGAGTGTTTCTCCGAGCGGTTCCGCGAGCGGTTCTCCCACCGGTGCCGCGGGCCCGGTGTCGCCGTGGCCGTCGACGGTGCCCTCCCCGGGGGCGGCCGTTCCGACGCCGTCGAACCTGCCCCGGAGCGGGAGCGTTCCCTGACGTCGGCGGCACCGGAGGGCCGTGTGACAAGATGCTTCGGTCATGCCCCACCAGAAAGGGACGATTCCCATGTCCAGGGTCGAGCTGACCACCAACTTCGGCCGTATCGTCCTCGAGCTGGCCGACGCCGAGGCGCCCAAGACGGTCGAGAACTTCCTGACGTACGTCGGCAACGGGCACTACGACGGCACGATCTTCCACCGGGTGATCAACGGCTTCATGGTCCAGGGCGGTGGCTTCACCGCGGACATGGTGCAGAAGCCCACGCTCGCGCCGGTCCCGAACGAGGCCGACAACGGTCTGAAGAACACCGCGTACACCGTGGCGATGGCGCGCACCAGCGACCCGCACTCGGCGACCGCCCAGTTCTTCATCAACGTCTCGGACAACGAGTTCCTCAACTTCACGGCCAAGAGCCCGAACGGCTGGGGTTACACGGTGTTCGGCAAGGTGGCCGAGGGCCAGGACGTCGTCGACCAGATCAAGGGCGTACGGACCGGCAGCAGCCGCGGTCACGGTGACGTGCCGACGGAGCCGGTGGTCATCGAGTCCGCGAAGGTCGTCGGCTGACCGACTTCTTTCGATGCTGACCTGCGCGGCGCCGGGCACCGGCACCGCGCAGGTCACGCGGACCGCTTCCGGGCGGTCGTCTTCTTCGCCGCCGTCTTCTTGGCGCTCGTCGCCTTCTTCGCCGACGCCGACGTCGATGCCGTCTTCTTCGTCCCCTGTGACGACCCGGCCGTCGATTTCGCCGACGTCTTCGCCGTCGACTCCTTGGCCGCGGCCGTCTTCTTCGCCGGTGCGGCCTTCGTCGTCGACTTCTTGCCGCCGGTCTGCTTCGGGGCCGCCCGTGCCGACTTCCGCTGCGGCAGCTGTCTGACCTCGCCCGGCTCCTCGCCGCGCGACTCCTTCGCCTCCCGCACGCTCTTTTCCAGCGCGGCCATGAGGTCGAGCACCTTGCCGCTGCGGGCCGGTTCCGGGGCCTCCGGCGGGGCCTCCCCCGCGGCCTTCGCGGCGACGACCTCCTCCAGAGCCTCGCGGTACTCGTCGTGCAGTTCGTCCAGCTCGATCTCGCCGAGGGTGTCCATCAGGGCGTCGGCCAGGTCGAGTTCCTTGTCGCTGACGGTGACCTTGGTGTCGGGGGCGAGTCCCTCGGGTGCGCGGACCTCGTCCGGCCACAGCAGTCCGTGCAGGGCGATGGCGTCCTCCACCACCCGCAGCATCCCGAGCCGTTCCCGGCCGCGCAGCGCGAACTTGGCGATGGCGACCTTGTTGCTGCGCTTGAGCGCCTCCCTCAGGAGGGTGTACGGCTTGGCCGCGGGGGCGCCGCCCGCCTGGAGGTAGTACGCGGCGTCCATCTGGAGCGGGTCGATCCGGTCGGCCGGCACGAAGGCGACGATCTCGATGGTCTTCGCCGTCGGGAGCGGCAGGTGGGCCAGGTCCTCGTCGGTGATCGGGATGATCGTGCCGTCCGCGTCCTCGTAGCCCTTGCCGATCTCCGACTGGGCGATCTCGCGGTCCTCCAGTTCGCAGACCTTGCGGTAGCGGACCCGGCCGCCGTCCTCGGTGTGGATCTGGCGGAAGGAGATCGAGTGGCTCTCGGTGGCGTTGACCAGCTTGATGGGGATGCTGACCAGGCCGAACGAGATGGCGCCGTTCCATATGGATCTCACCGGCAGCACCCTCCCTGCGGGTATTGAGGCGTTTTATACCGTTATGCGTGAGATTCTCATCGTATGACGCCGATCACCGAGGTGGAGGGGCGACGGCTCGCGCTCAGCAATCTGGAGAAGGTGCTGTATCCGGCCACCGGCTTCACCAAGGGCGAGCTGCTGCACTACTACGCCACCACCGCCGACGTCCTCCTCCCCCATCTGCGTGGCCGTGCGGTCTCCTTCCTGCGCTATCCGGACGGGCCCGGGGGGCAGGTGTTCTTCACCAAGAACGTCCCTCCGGGTACGCCCGACTGGGTCACCACGGCGGAGGTGCCGCGGTCCGAGGGGCCGGCCCGGATGGTGCTGGTCCAGGATCTGGCGAGCCTGATGTGGGCGGCGAACCTGGTCACGGAGTTCCACACCCACCAGTGGCTGGTCGACGCGCCCGAGGAGGCCGACCGGCTGGTCCTCGACCTCGATCCGGGGGCGCCGGCGACGATCGTCGAGTGCTGTGAGGTCGCGCTCTGGCTCCGGGAGCGGCTGGCTTCCGACGGGATCGAGGCGTATCCGAAGACCGCGGGGTCGAAGGGGCTGCATCTGCTGGCGGCGGTGCGGGGGGCGTCGTCCGATCAGGTGTCGGAGTACGCGAAGCAGCTGGCTGTGGAGGCGGAGCGGGCTCTGCCGCGGCTGGCTCTGCACCGGATGACGCGGAGTCTGCGGGCGGGGAAGGTTTTCGTGGACTGGAGCCAGAACGCTGCGCGGAAGACCACGGCTGCTCCGTACACGTTGCGGGCTCGGGAGCGGCCGTGGGTGTCCGCGCCGGTCACGTGGGGCGAGGTCGAGGGGTGTGGGGCGCCGGGGGGGCTGGCGTTCGAGGCGGGGGACATGGGGGCTCGGTTGCAGGATTACGGGGATCTGCTGGCTCCGCTGGTGGAGGGTGGGCGGGCGTCTCGGTTGCCGTGAGTGTGCCTACGGGGGTGCCGGGTGCGGTTCGCGGGCGGGTGCGGGTGCGTTGTGGCTGGTCGCGCAGTTCCCCGCGCCCCCGCTGCGCTCGGCTTGGGCCGGGCGCCTATCGGGGTGCCGGGTTCGGTTGTGTGGCGGGTGCTGGTGCGTTGTGGCTGGTCGCGCAATTCCCCGCGCCCCTGGGGGGCTCACCCGCACCTGTGACCCCGAGCCCCCTGAGTCATCCCGCCCGCCTCAGACCCTCCCCCACATACGCCGGTCCCTGGCCATCGCGTGCAGCGCCTCCACATCCGCCGGCTTCAGGACTCCGCCCTCTCGGGACAGAGTCGGCAGGTCGGTGTCGGTGGTGATGCGGAGGTCCCGGGGCGGGAGGGTGACCGTGATGTCGGAGGGGGACACCAGGGCCAGGACCGGGTGGACCTCGGCCGTCAGGGCGTAGGAGGCGCGGGCGGCGTCGGCTCGGACGCGGTGGAGCAGGGGGTGGGGGTCCCGGCGGCCCAGGGTGACCATCGGGTCGGCGACCGTGACCCGCTGCTTGCGGGCGTACAGCGCGTGGACGGCGTACAGGCCGCCGGGGCCGATCACCAGGTGGTGGACGCGGTCGCCGCCGGGCAGCGGCACGGAGTGCAGGGTGTGCCAGCCCGCCCCGTCGAGGCGGTCCAGCGCCTCGCCCACCGTCTGTTCGGCCTCCAGGGCGCGTCGACGGGGGTCGCGGCGGAGCCGGTGCCCGGGCCCCGGCTCGCGGTCCAGGGCGATCTGGAGGGCCTCGCCGGGACGGTTCGGGGCCAGGTCGTCGTCCGGGTGGAGGGTCAGCCGGGCCAGTTCCGCCGGCGTCGGCACCGGGGGCGGGCCCACGGCCACCGGGCCGGTGAGGAAGGGCCCGAGGGCGTCCAGGACATCCTCTCTGCGATCCTCGCTCAGCAGGTTGATCCGGGCGGCCTCACGGTCGTACCAGGCGATGTTCCTGCCGTCCGTGAGGCAGACGTAGAGCCGCTCCTGACCATGGCGCCAGGTCGGTACGACGCGCAGTCCGCTCATGCACCATCACCCCACGGACCATGGGAACAGGCGGGGTGCTGCGCAGGCAAGAAGCCGGTTACCTTTGGGGTGAGTCGCAGTGAGTTGCCGTGAGGTGCAGGGCTTGGCGCAGGGGCTTGGGGAGGCGCTGTTGCGAACCCGCAGGAAGCAACCCGATGTACCGGCTCCGGAGCGGGCGTGGAACGAGATCGTGCCCGGGCTGTGGATGGGCGGTCACGAGTTCCAGGGCCTGTCCGGACAGCGGGAGTTCGCCGTCGTACGGGACGAGTTCGATGTCGTGCAGTCGCTGCTCAGACTGCCGGGGCACGGTCCCGATCCCGGTGTGGAGCACCATGTGTGGCCGATTCCGGACGGCCCGCTGGACGGCACCCAGCTCGCGGGCGTGATGCGGCTGGCGCAGGCCGCGAACGACGCACTGGACGAGGGCCGCAAGGTCCTCGTCCGCTGTTACCACGGCTACAACCGCTCGGGGCTGGTCGTCGCGCACGCCCTGGTCCGCCGGGGACAGACGGTCGACGAGGCGATCCGGCTGATCCGTGGCCGGCGCTCGCCGTGGGCGCTGCACAACGACCTGTTCGTGGAGTACCTCCAGGCCGGGCTGTCGACGGCCCGGCTGCTGGAGGAGCTGACGGAGTAGGGCGGCCCGGACCCGCGGAACGCAAAAAGGACTTCCACACGAATAAGGTGGTCAGGCCCACGCATACCCCCACCCGGACCCCTGGAGCACAGTGCCACCCGCCCGCCGCGCGCCCCGTGCCGTCGCCGTAGCCGTCGCAGGCCTGCTGAGCGCGGCCGTGGCGGGCTGTGGTGACGCGGGCGACCTGGTGGGGGCGGGCTCCACGCCGACCGCGATCAGTCCGGACCGGCTGTGGCCGCAGCTGACGCCCGCCTCCAGCCCCGCCTTCGAGGTCGGGGAGGTCGAGTCGGAGGTGGTGGCAGGCGTCTCCGTGCCCCATGACGACATCCGGCGGGTGGACCCGGTCGCCGTCGTACGCGCCGAGATCAAGGAGGACCGGAGCGACTACGAGACCGGGGGGTACGTCGAGACGCTCCGCCGGATGGCGGACTGCGGCAAGCAGGGGGCGGCCGGGAAGAAGTGCCCCGTCCTGGAGCCGTACTACCGCGACCTCACCGGCGACGGGCGGGCCGACCTCACGCTGGGCTTCCGGCAGCTGCCCGGGAACGTCACCGCCGTGCGGGTCTACACCGTCGAGAAGCACCGGCTCGTGCGGGTCATGCACTGGGAGGACGCCGTCAGCGGGGTCGAGCTGGCCGGGCACTCCGTGATCATCCGTTCGCCGTCCGAGGTGGCCGGGTACGAGTACCGGCTCCAGTGGACCTGGGACCCGCAGCAGAAGTCGATGCTCCTGACGCACGACGAGATGCTGCGCTCCGGGCCGGACGGACCCTCGCCCCGCCCGTCGGCGAGCGGGGAACGGCGTTCGCCCGGCCCCTCCGCGAGCGCGCGATGAGACTCCCCCGCTGGTCCGGCACGCTGGCCGTGAAGGCGGCCGTGTTCATCACCGTGATGTGCTGTGCCCTCGCCGCGCTGCTCGGTGTGCTGGTGCATGTCTCGGTGACCAACCAGACCGTCGGCGAGGCCCGTGAGCTGGCCCTGAGCCGGCTGCGGGACGCGACGGCGGCGTACGAGGCCGGGGACACCCTGAAGTGGGACGCGTGGGTGGATCCGCCGGACCTGCCCGGGTCGTTGCGGGCGCTGGCGGTCGCCGGGGACCGGGGCACGATGGTCGGCGTGCACGGCGGGCGTCCCACGATGTGGGCGGCCGGTCCGGTGGACGGGGGCCGGGCGCTGGCCGTGGAGGTCGACTACTCGCAGGGTGCCCGCACGATCGCGGGGCTCGACCGGGCGATCCTGTGGTCGTCGGGTCTCGCGATCACGGCGACGCTGCTGGTGGGGGCGTTCGCGGTGACCCGGGTGACGAGACGGCTGGACACGACCGCCCGGGTGGCCCGGCGGATCAGCGCGGGCGACCTCGACGCGCGGGTCGACGACCCCCTCACGAAGGATGTCTCGCGGCCGCAGGACGAGGTGGCCGCGGTGGCCGCCGCGCTGGACACCATGGCGGCCTCCCTCCAGGGGAAGCTGCTGAGCGAGCAGCGGTTCACCGCGGACGTGGCGCACGAGCTGCGTACCCCGCTGACCGGGCTGCACGCGGCCGCCGAGCTGCTTCCGCCGGGGCGGCCCACGGAGCTGGTGCGGGACCGGGTGGGGGCGTTGCGGACGCTGACGGAGGATCTGCTGGAGATCTCCCGGCTGGACACCGGCCGGGAGACGGTCGAACTGGACACCGAGCCGTTGGGGGCGCTGGCCGAGCGGGTGGTGCGGGCGTCGGGGACGGAGACCGAGGTCGTCGTACGGCGGGATGTCGCCGTGGAGACGGACCGGCGGCGGCTGGAGCGGGTGCTGGGGAATCTGGTGGCCAATGCGCATCGGCACGGGCGGGGGCCGGTGTCCCTGACGGTCGACGGGCCTGTGGTGACCGTGCGGGATCACGGGGACGGGTTTCCGGAGTACCTGGTCGAGCACGGGCCGCAGCGGTTCCGTACGGAGGGCGGGGCGCGGGGGCACGGGCTGGGGTTGACCATCGCGGTGGGGCAGGCGGAGGTTCTGGGGGCTCGGCTGTCGTTCTCGAATGCAGTCGATGGTGGGGCGGTCGCGACGTTGGTGCTGGGGTGAGTGGTCGGCCGCGGGTTCGATGTGGCTGGTCGCGCCCACGCGGCGGAGCCGCATATCGACACAGCCCCGCGCCCCTGAGTGGGTTCCCCTATGGCCCATTTGAAAAGGCGACCTCCGTTCACGCCTCCTAACGTGGCGAACAGTCAGGTTTGTCGCTCCTCCCACGGAGGTCTCCCCATGTCCCTGCGCTCGCGCTTCTCCATAGCCGTCACCGCCGGTGCCCTCGCCGTCTCCGCCCTCGCCGTGCCCGCTGCCGTCGCCGACGACTGGGACGGCCCCGCCTCGACGAGTCACCAGAGCCAGAACCCGAACCAGGGGCAGAACCACACCGACCAGCGGCTGTACCGAGGCGTCGTGACGGCCAGTTCGCTCGCCCTGCGCAGCGCGCCGAACCGCGGCGGGCAGATCATCCGCTGGGCCGAGCGGGGCGAGGTGGTCAGCATCTTCTGCAAGACCAACGGCCAGAACGTCCAGGGCAACCGCCAGTGGTACCTGCTCACCGACGGCACCTGGGCCTGGGGTTCGGCCCGGTACATCCGGGACCTCGGAACCTCGCCACGCTGGTGCTGACACCCCGCGGAAACAGCGCAGACAACCCGTGATATTTGGGTAAGTTCCGGACATGACCAAGGCCGGAACCACCGTGGCCCCACCCGCGGACACCCCCGCTTCCGCGGTACGCCTGCCCCGGCGCCGCGGCATCGAACTGGCCCTCATCGTCCTCGCCGTCCTGCTCTGCGTGTACGGCTACTGCGCTGTCGGCCTCGCCCGGCACGGCACCGTCCCGCCCGGCGCCGCCGGTTACGGCGCCGGGCTCGGCGTGCTGGCGCTCCTCGCGCACCTCGCCGTCCGGCTGCGGGCGCCGGACGCCGATCCGCTGCTGCTGCCGATCGGGGTGCTGCTCAACGGCCTGGGCCTGGTACTGATCTACCGACTGGACCTGGAGACGCCCGGCGACCGTGCGGCCCCCACCCAGCTGGTGTGGTCCACGGTGGGGGTGGCCCTGTTCATCGTGGTGGTGCTGGCGCTGCGCGACCACCGGGTGCTCCAGCGCTACGCGTACGTCTGTGTGGCCGCCGCGCTGGTCCTGCTGACCCTGCCGATCCTGTTCCCCTCGGTGAACGGCGCCCGCATCTGGATCCGGATCGCCGGATTCTCCATCCAGCCGGGCGAGTTCGCGAAGGTGCTGCTCGCGGTGTTCTTCGCCGCCTACCTGGCCGCCAACCGCAACGCGCTGGCCTTCGCCGGGCGCCGGTTCTGGAAGCTGCAGCTGCCCACCGGGCGGGTCCTCGGGCCCGTGCTCGCGATCTGGCTGATCAGCGTGGGCGTGCTGGTCCTCGAACGGGACCTCGGGACCTCGCTGTTGTTCTTCGGACTGTTCGTGGTGCTCCTCTACGTCGCCACCGGGCTCAGCGGCTGGATCGCACTGGGGCTGCTGCTGGCCGCCGTCGGTGCCTTCGCCGTGGGCTGGCTGGAGCCGCATGTGCACACCAGGGTGGAGGACTGGCTGCACCCTTTCGCGTCGATCGAGGCGGGCCTGGGCCCGAACCAGCTCGCCCAGTCCCTGTTCTCCTTCGCGGCGGGCGGGGTGCTCGGCACCGGGCTCGGGCTCGGGCACTCCGTCCTGATCGGTTTCGCCGCGAAGTCCGACTTCATCCTGGCGACGGCGGGCGAGGAGTTGGGCCTCGCCGGCCTGTCCGCGATCTTCCTGCTGTACGCCCTGCTCGTGGAGCGCGGCTACCGGGCCGGGCTGTCCCTGCGCGACCCGTTCGGGCGGCTCCTCGCGACCGGGCTCGCCTCGATCGTGGCGCTCCAGGTGTTCGTCATCGCGGGCGGGGTGGGCGGACTGATCCCGCTCACCGGCATGGCGATGCCGTTCCTGGCGCAGGGCGGCTCGTCGGTCGTCACCAACTGGGCGATCGTCGCGCTGCTGATCCGGGTGAGCGACTCGGCCCGCCGCCAGTACGACGGGACGGAGGCCCCATGAGCACGCACGGTCCCGGCATGGCCCGCTACATCCGGCACGCGGCCTGTTTCTGCGCCCTGCTGCTGGTGGCGCTCCTCGTCAACGCCGCCCGCGTCCAGGTCTTCGAGGCGGCCGCCCACGACGACAACCCGGCCAACCGCCGTGAGGTCATCGCCCGTTACGGTCTGCGGCGCGGCGACATCCTGGTCGACGGGCGGCGGGTCACCGGTTCCCGGGACACCGGGGAGCAGCTGCGCTACGAACGGACGTACGCCGACGGGCCGTTGTTCGCTCCGGTGACCGGCTTCGCCTCGCAGGAGTACGGCACGACCCTGCTCGAGCACACCGAGGACGGGGTCCTGTCCGGCTCGGACCCGCTGCTGACGCCGTTCGCGCTGTGGAACGACTTCACGAGGCGGCGCAACCCGGGCGGGGACGTCGTCACCACGATCGACGGGGCCGCGCAGCAGGCGGCCTTCCGCGGGCTCGCCGGGCGCAAGGGCGCGGTGGCGGCCGTGGAGCCGGCGACGGGGCGGATCCTGGCGCTGGTGTCCTCGCCGTCGTACGACCCGGAGGTGCTGTCGGGCAACGACCCGGGGGTGGGCCGGTCCTGGGCCCGGCTCAACGCGGACCGGGAGAAGCCGATGCTCAACCGGGCGGTACGGCAGACCTATCCGCCGGGTTCGACGTTCAAGGTGGTCACGGCGGCCGCGGCCCTCGACGCGGGGGTCGTGACGGACCTGGACGCGCCGACGGACTCGCCCGCGCCGTACCGTCTGCCCGGCACCCGGACCTCGCTGACCAACGAGTCGGACGGCTGCGAGGACCTCTCGCTGCGGGAGGCGTTCCGGTGGTCGTGCAACACGGTGTTCGCCAAGCTCGGGGTGGACGTGGGGGTCGGGGACATGACGGCCACCGCGCACGCCTTCGGCTTCAACGACTATGCGCTGCGGATCCCGTTCTCGGTGGCCCGGTCCACCTTCGATCCCACCGTCGACAAGGCGCAGCTGGCGCTGTCGTCGATCGGCCAGTACAACACCCGGGCGACCCCGCTCCAGATGGCGATGGTCTCGGCGGCCGTCGCCAACGGCGGTCAGCTGCGGACGCCGTACCTGGTGGAGCGGACCACGACGAGCCGCGGCACGACCGTGACGACGGCGGGCCCGCGGCCGGTGCGGCAGGTGATGTACCCGTCCACGGCCGCGCAGCTGAGGGAGCTCATGACGCAGGTGGTCACGGAGGGCACCGGCACCAACGCGGCCATCCCGGGGGCCGTCGTCGGCGGCAAGACGGGCACCGCCCAGCACGGCATCGGCAACGCGGGGACGCCGTACGCCTGGTTCGTGTCCTGGGCGCAGGGGGACCGCGACATGGAGCCGAAGGTCGCGGTGGCGGTGGTGGTGGAGGACGCGGCGGCCGACCGCGGGGAGATCACCGGGGGCGGGGTGGCGGCGCCGATCGCGCGGGCGGTGATGGAGGCGGTGCTCAACTCCAAGGAGTAGATCGAGGAGCGAGGCGGTGCTCCCCTCCAAGGGGTGAGACGGGGATTGAGGCGGCGCGAGACACCGACCTAACGTTCGGTCCATGACTCACGCCGCCCCGTACCAACTCGCCCAGGTGAACATCGGACGACTCAAAGCCCCGCTGGATTCCGCGCAGTTGAAGGACTTCGTCGACAACCTCGACCCCGTGAACGCCGACGCGGACGCGGCCGACGGGTTCGTCTGGCGGCTGGAGGACGAGACCGGGGACGCGACGGACATCGCCGTGTTCGGTGACGAGTGGCTGATCATCAACATGTCGGTGTGGCGGGACGCGGAGGCGCTGAAGGCGTACATGTACCAGGGCCGGCACCGCGAGATGCTGGCCCGCCGGAGGGAGTTCTTCGAGCGGGTCCAGGAGGCGATGGTGGCCCTGTGGTGGGTCCCGACGGGCCACCGCCCCACGGTCGCCGAGGCGGAGTCCCGCCTGCTGCACCTGCGGGCGAACGGGCCGACTCCGTACGCCTTCACCCTGCGCAGTCTCTTCCCGGCCCAGGGCACCGAGCCGGCGGTCGCCCTGGAGCTCCCGGACGACCTGGGCTGCTCGGTCTAAACCATCAGCCGATCGGCTTCCGCATCTCCGAGCGGACCTGGAGGGTGGTCGCCGCCAACTTGTCCAGGTCCACGTCAGCGGGGTCCTGGGTCATCGTGGAGGCCCTGAGCTCGCCAACCGACGCGCCCGTGTTGGCGTCCGTCCACGCACAGACGGGGACGGTCATGTCCGTGCCGCTCTGGGTCTTGGTGAGGACCTCGCAGGTGACGGTGACACCGCCGGAGCCGTCCGGATGGAAGTCCTGCGGCGCCAGGGCGACCTTGGTGCCCTGGCCCTTGCCCGCCCCCTTCATAATGTTGTTCCGCGTCGCCTCGGGGTCCTTGAACCGCCCGTACATGCCCGACACCACGAGCGAGGCCTCCGTGGTGTTGCCGGCCGAGCTGTACTGCCCGACCACGACTCCGTCGACCTTGGCCTGCGAGTAGCCCTTCGCCGCGTCCATGATCTTCTGCCCCTCGGAGTCCGAGTAGTCCTGGGCTAGTTCGTAGCGGCCGATCAGCAGGGTCCTGGGAAGGGACAGGGTGTACTCGGCTGCCGGGTAACCGGCGTTCTTCGCCGCCGACTGGAGCAGGGCGTACCCCACGACGATCAGCACGACCAGGCCGACGACTCCGCCGACACCCCCGACCACCAGCCCGCGCCGCCGCTTCGGCGGGGGCGGCGGGGCCATCGGGGGCGCGCCCCAGCCGTAGCCGGCAGCCGGCTGCGGTGGGGGGTACGGGGTGCCGTACGGCGGCTGCGGCTGCGGCTGTCCGTAGGGGCCGGTGGCGTACGGGTTCTGGGAACCGTAGGGATTCGGCGCACCGTAGGGACTCTGGGGTGGTGGAGGCGTGGACACGTCAGAACACTACTGGAGGTTGGAGTTGCCCAGGTGGCGGGCCTCAGGCGCCTGCCAGTGAGGGTCCCCATGTCCCGCATGGCCGCCCCTTCGTAGACGCGGGGTCAACAAGTCGTGCGCAGGGGATTGACGGGCTTGCTGACAAGCAGTCTCATAAGTGCCATGACGAGTCTGACAGAAGTCGACGCGCTCGCTGGGCTGCGTGACGCGCTCGGTCTGCTCAAGGACCGGGAGCAGGTGGCCGAGCGGCTGCTCGACTCTTCCGCGAAGCACTCCTTCGACCCGGACGAGGAACTGGACTGGGACGCGCCCTTCGAGGAGGGCAAGTGGTTCTGGCCGCCGGAACTGGTCTCGCTCTACGACACCCCGATGTGGAAGCGGATGAGCGAGGAGCAGCGCATCCTGCTGTCCCAGCACGAGGCCGCGGCGCTCGCCTCGCTCGGCATCTGGTTCGAGATCATCCTCATGCAGCTGCTGTGCCGGCACATCTACGACAAGGCGGCGACGAGCGCCCATGTGCGGTACGCGCTCACCGAGATCGAGGACGAGTGCCGGCACTCGAAGATGTTCGCGCGGCTGATCACCCGGGGCGGGACGCCCTGGTACCCGGTGAGCCGGGGTCATCAGCAGCTGGGCCGGCTGTTCAAGACGATCTCCACGACACCGGGTTCCTTCACCGCGACGCTGCTCGGCGAGGAGGTCCTCGACTGGATGCAGCGGCTGACCTTCCCCGACGAGCGGGTCCAGCCCCTGGTCAGGGGCGTGACGCGGATCCATGTGGTGGAGGAGGCGCGCCATGTGCGGTACGCCCGCGAGGAGCTGCGGCGCCAGATGCTGACCGCCCCGCGGTGGTCGCAGGAGTTCACCCGGGTCACCTCCGGCGAGTTCGCCAGGGTGTTCTCGGTGGCCTTCGTGAACCCGGAGGTCTACACGAACCTCGGCCTCGACCGGCGGGAGGCGCTGGCCCAGGTGAAGGCGAGCGGGCACCGCAAGGAGGTCATGCAGACCGGTGCGAAGAGGCTGACCGACTTCCTGGACGACATCGGCGTGCTGCGGGGAGTCGGGCGACGGCTGTGGAAGTCGTCCGGGTTGCTGGCCTGAGGGTCGGGCGGGCGCCGGCCGGGCTGCTCAGCGGTGGCCGTCGCCCGCCCGCTCCCCCGCCCTGAGTGTCAGGTCGCGCCGGTACCAGGTGCCGTGCTTGCCGCCGAGGTCGGCAGGACCGGCCGGGCCCGCCGCGAGGAAACCGGCCTTGGTCAGGACCTTCCTGGACGCGATGTTCTGGTGGGCGACGGCCGCCCGCAGGGTGCGCAGGCCGTACGCGGCCGGCGCCCGTCGGCACAGGTCCCGTACGGTCGCGGTCGCCACTCCGCGGCCGGTCACGTGCTGGGCGACCCGGTAGCCGAGCTCCGCCGTACCGTCCTCGATGTCGAGCAGGTTGAACCTGCCGAGCACCGAGCCGTCCTCGTCGACGAGCACGTGGAAGGCGCAGACACCGGCCTCCTGCTCGGCCAGCAGGGCCGCGAACCGGCCGGTGAAGCACTCGAAGAAGGCGTCGCCCCGGTCGGAGACCGAGGCCGCGAAGTACGCGCGATTGGCCAGCTCGAAGGCCAGGACGGCCGGGGCGTGACGGGCATCCAACCGCTTCAGCTGGGGCACGGCCCGACCGTATCCGGGGGAAGGGCACGGCGGCCACCGGGTTTCCCAACCATGCGCCGGGCATCGGATTCCGGTCGCACGCCAAGCACCGGGTCCGGGCCACGCACCCCACACCTGCCAACACATTCCCGGCCGCGAGCCGGGCACCGGGTTCCCGGCCCCACGCCGGCCACCGGGGTCTCCCGCCGCGCACCGGCCGACAGATTCCCGACCGCGACCATCGGGTTTCCGGACGGCGCACCGGACACCAGGCCGGCCACGGCGCCGAACACCAGGTTTCCCCGCCCCACGCCGACCACCAGATCCCCACGCCGCGCGCCGACCACCATGACCACCGGGCCTCCAGCCGCGCGACCAGCCACGACGCCCCCGCCGACGCCGGACTACGCTGCATCCATGAGCCCTGCCGCGCCCGCCTATCGCCGTCTGAGTGTCGAGGAGCGACGCAGTCAGCTGCTGGAGGCCGCCCTCGGCCTGTTCGCGCACCGCGCCCCCGAGGACGTGTCCCTGGACGACGTGGCGGAAGCGGCCGGCGTCTCCCGTCCCCTCGTCTACCGGTACTTCCCCGGCGGCAAGCAGCAGCTCTACGAAGCCGCGCTGAGGTCCGCCGCCGACGAACTGGAGCAGTGCTTCGACGAGCCCCGGGACGGCCCGCTCCTGATCCGCCTGTCCCGTGCCCTCGACCGCTACCTCGCCTTCGTCGACGAGCACGACGCCGGTTTCAGCGCGCTGCTCCAGGGCGGCAGCGTCGTGGAGACGTCCCGGACCACCGCCATCGTGGACGGGGTACGACGGGCCGCGGCCGAGCACATCCTCCGTCACCTCGGGGTCAGCGACCCGGGTCTGCGGCTCCGGATGACCGTACGGATGTGGATCACCGCGGTGGAGGCGGCCTCCCTGATCTGGCTCGACGAGGGCAAGCAGCCGCCCGTGGCCGAGCTGCGCGACTGGCTGGTCGAGCAGTTCGTGGCCGTGCTGTCCGTGACCGCGAACCGTGACCCGGAGACCGCCGCGCTGGTCACGGCCCTCGCGGCGGATGGCTGACACTGGTGCCGTGAAGAGCGAAGACACCCCCTTCGAGGGCGGCCCCATGGACGGCCGGGTGCTGCCTGTGCTGCTGGGACCGACGGGCCACCCGCCGAAGACGTACCGCATCCCGGTCCCGGACGCGGCCGGCGGCCCGCCCACCGTGCTGGTGTACCGCCGGGTGCCCAGGGGGCACAGCAAGCTGGGGATCCAGAAGGGGTGGAAGTACGAGTACGCCCCCGAGGGCGACGCGGACGGCGGGCTGAAGTGGCCCTGGTCCAAGCCCGGCAAGCCCGGCAAGCCGACCGACACCGACGGGTGACGAGGTTGCGCCGAACCGCCCACACCCGGCGCGCGAAAACCTGAGCACCGGCTGATGCTCGCCGTGCGGAACAGAGGGGCTGCTCCGCACGGGAGGTGATGACGTGTCAGGAAGGCTTCTGCGTCTGGTGTGTACGGCGGCGGTGGTGGCCGGCACCGTCCTCGCACCGCTGCCGGCGGCGGCCGTACCGGAGCCCGAGCCGCGCGAGCGCACCGTGGCCGAGCTGCTGACGGACCTTCAGCGGCTGTACCAGGAGACCGAGAAGGCCACCGAGACCTACAACGCCACCGAGGAGCGGCTGCGGGAGAAGCGCGCCGAGGTGGTCCGTCTGGACACCGCCCTGTCCAGGGCCCGGCTCTCCCTCCAGGACAGCCGGGGTGCCGCGGGGCGGCTGGCCCGGCAGCAGTACCAGAGCGTCACCGCCATCTCCCCGTACGTCCGCCTCCTGCTGGCCCGCGATCCCCAGCACGCCCTCGAACAGAACCAGGTCATCGGCCGGTTGGCGAAGGAGCGGGCGAAGACGGTGGGCCGCCTCACCGGCACCGAGCACCGCGCCGACGGGCTCGCCCGGGTGGCCCGCAGGGCGCTCGACGACCAGCTCACCCTCGCCGCCCGGCAGAAGAGGGAACGGGACGCCGTGCAGCAGAAGCTCACGGAGGTGGAGGACCTCCTCGCGTCGCTCACCGCCGAACAGCTCGCCCGGCTGGCCGAGTTCGAGGAGAAGGGGGTGGCGAAGGCGCAGGAGGAGCTGACGACCTCCGGCGCCCTCGGCCACGGCGAACGCAAGTCGACCAAGAAGGGCGAGAAGGCCCTGGAGTACGCGCGCCGCCAGCTCGGCAAGCCGTACCAGTGGGGCGCGGAGGGACCGAGGACCTACGACTGCTCGGGCCTGACCTCCAGGGCCTGGGCGCACGCCGGCACCCGGATCCCGCGGACCAGCCAGGAGCAGTGGGCCCGGCTGCCGAGGGTCGAGCTGAAGGACCTGCGTCCGGGGGACCTGGTGATCTACTTCCCCGAGGCCACGCACGTGGCGATGTACGTGGGGAAGGGCAAGGTCATCGAGGCCCCGAGGACGGGCCAGAGGGTGAAGGTGTCCCCCATCGCGTCGCACCCGATCCTCGGAGCCGTACGGCCGGACGGTGCCGGTCAGGCCCCGGCGACCGAGGCCAGGTAGGCGCCCGCCTTCTCCGGCTCGTAGAAGTACTCCTCGAAGTCCGCGGGGTTGTCGAAGCCGTTGGCGAAACGGTCCGCCACCGGCGGCAGCTGCCCTGCCGCGCCGATGAGGTTCAGGATGTGCTCCGGCGGCGGAGCGAGCATCGCGTTGGTCCACTTGGTGACGTGCCGGGCGGTGTCCCAGTACCGCTCGAACGTCCCCCGCATCCACTCCTCGTCGAACTCCTTCTCGCCCTGCTCCAGGATCGAGGCGAGGTAGGAGGCGGCGCACTTGGACGCGGAGTTGGAGCCCTGCCCGGTGATCGGGTCGTTGGCGACGACGACGTCGGCCACGCCCAGGACCAGTCCCCCACCGGGCAGGCGGCCTATCGGGTTGCGCACGGTGGGCGCGTAGCGGCCGGCCAGTGTGGCGCCGGCGTCGGTGAGTTCGACGTTCGTGGCGCGCGCGTACTCCCAGGGCAGGAACTTCTCCATGAGGTCCAGGGTCAGGGAGAGGTGCTGCGCCGGGTCCTTCACGCCGTTGAAGACGTCGAGCGGGCCGCCGGGGACGCCCTCCCAGAACAGGATGTCGGCGCGCCCGGAGGTGGTGAGCGTCGGCATGACGAACAGCTCGCCCACGCCCGGGACCAGGTTGCAGCGGACCGCCTCGGTGTCCGGGTGCTCGGGGCGCGGGCCCAGGCCGTGGACGTAGGAGACGGCGAGGGCGCGCTGCGGCTCGGTGTACGGGGAGCGCTCGGGGTCGCGGGCGAACATCGACACCAGCTCGCCCTTGCCGGCGGAGACCAGCACCAGGTCGTAGGTGCGGGAGAAGTAGTCGAGGTCGCCGACGGCCGCGCCGTGGATGACGAGCTGGCCGCCGCGCTGGGCGAAGGTCTCCATCCAGCCGGCCATCTTGACCCGCTGGTCGACCGACTGCGCGTACCCGTCGAGCCTGCCGAGCCAGTCGATCGCGCGCTGCGAGGGGCCCGGGTCGAAGGAGCCGGGGGCCGCCACCGAGACGCCGAGCCCCTCGATCTTCGGGGCCTGGGACTCCCAGAAGTTCAGCTGGAGGTCGCGCTCGTGCTGGAGTGCCGTGTGGAACATGCACTGCGTCGACATGACCCGGCCGGAACGGATCTCGTCCGCGGTCCGGTTGGACATCAGGGTGACCTCGTAGCCGTGCGACTGGAGGCCGAGGGCGAGCTGGAGTCCGGACTGGCCGGCTCCGACGACGAGTATCTTCCGCATGCGGGTGATGGCTCCTTACAGGGCAGTGCTGCTCGGGGACGACGTCCGCCTCCGGGCTCGCTCGGGGGTGAGGTCCACACCGGGCTTCCGCCGGGGTGACGTCCGCGACCGGGCTTACTCGGGGGTGACGTCCAGCGCGTGGCCGACGAGGGACAGGAGCGTCTCGATCACCGAGATCCGCCGCCGCGCGTCCATGATCATGACAGGTATGTGTGCGGGGACCGTGAGCGCCTCCCGCACGTCCTGCGGGTCGAACAGCTCGCTGCCGTCGAAGTGGTTGACCGCGACGACGTACGGCAGTCCGCAGCTCTCGAAGTAGTCGAGCGCGGGGAAGGAGTCCTTGAGGCGGCGGGTGTCGGCCAGGACGACCGCGCCGATCGCGCCGCGCACCAGGTCGTCCCACATGAACCAGAACCGCTCCTGGCCCGGCGTCCCGAAGAGGTAGAGGACCAGGTCGTCGTCGAGCGTGATGCGGCCGTAGTCCATGGCCACGGTCGTGGTGACCTTCTCCGGGGTGCCGGTGAGGTCGTCGACCTGCTCGCTGGCCTCGGTCATCAGCGCCTCCGTCTGGAGGGGCTCGATCTCCGAGACGGTGCCCACGAGGGTGGTCTTGCCGACGCCGAAGCCGCCGGCCACGACTATCTTCGTGGCGACGGGCGCCCGGGTGCGGTCCGTCTGCCAGGACTTCAGGTTGTCGTCGGTGTCCTCGAGAGCGAGGTCCCTAAAGGCGACGGAGTCCACTCAGCACCCTTTCCAGCAGAGCGCGGTCGGGACGGCCCGTACCGTGAGCGGTACCGGTGCCGTACACACGGATCTTTCCCTGGTCCGCGAGGTCGCTGAGCAGCACCCGGACCACACCGAGCGGCATCTTCAGCAGCGCGGAGATCTCGGCCACCGTGCGCATCCGGCGGCACAGTTCGACGATGGCCCGCAGCTCCGGCATGACCGACTTGAGCGAGCCGTTGGTCAGCTCCCTGCGCTCCTCGGGAGCTTCGAGAGCCGCCACGAAGGTCTCGACCAGGAGGACGTGACCGAAGCGGGTGCGGCCGCCGGTGAGGGAGTACGGCCGTACGCGCGCGGGTTTGCGGTCGCCGCCGCGGACGGGGAGGTCGGGCCGGTTCGTCATCGGGCGCTCCCCGTCCCCTCGTTCTCCAGCGACTGCCGTAGCTCGCTGCGGAGTTCGGGGGTCAGGACGTGCCCGGCGCGGCCGACGAACAGGGCCATGTGGTAGGCCACCACGCTCATGTCGCAGTCCGCGGAGCCGTGCACGCCGAGCAGCGAGCCGTCGCTGATCGACATCACGAACAGGCTGCCGTCGTCCATCGCGATCATGGTGTGCTTCGTGGAGCCGAAGTCCATGAGCTTGGCGGCGCCGAGGGTGAGGCTGCCGATGCCGGAGACGATGGTCGCGAGGTCGGCCGACGAGCCGCGCGGGCCCGCTGGTTTGCCTTCCCGGGCCTCGCGTGCCTCCGCGTTCCGATCGGCGTCGGAGGAGAGCAGGAGCAGGCCGTCGGAGGAGACGACGGCGACGGACTGGACACCGGGGACCTCCTCCACCAGGTTCGTCAGCAGGAAGTGGAGATTGCGGGCCTCACGACTCAGTCCGAAGGTACTGGGCGCGGTCAACTGCTTGCCTCCTCGACAGTGCCCCCCGTGGCTTCTTCGGATGCGGTGCGGTGTTCTGCGGCCGGCAGCTTGGTCTCGCCGGTTCGTTCCTTGATCTCTGCCTCCACGTCCCGGTGACCGGCCTCCGCCCCCCGGCGGAAGCCGCCCAGCCTGCGGCGGAGTGCCTCGGCGTCCACCGACGCGTTGCGCCGGCGCGGGGCCGGGGCGGTGGGCGCGGTGATCTTGGGCGTGCGCTTGGGGAGGCCCTTGTCGGTGAGGGGTTCCTCTTCGGCGCGGGTGTGTTCGGTCTCGATCTCGGCGGCGGGTGCGGGTGCCGGTGCCTGCGGGTCGTGCGGTGCGGTTTCCGGGGTCTCCTGGGCCGGTACCGGTACCAGCAGCTCCATCGTCGTCTCGGCCGGGGACTCCGGCGCCTGTGCGCGGACGGCCTGCTCGGCCAGCGCGACCAGGGGGTCGCCCTGGTCGCCGTGGCTGTCCTGGTCGCCCTGGTGGCCTCGGTCGCCCTGGGAACGGCCGCTGAGGACGTTGGAGTTGACCTCCGCGTCCGCGCCCGGCAGGGCGAAGGTGTGGGTGGTGCCGGTCGCCGGGGTGTCGGCGGCCGGTACGGCCGACGCGGGCGCGGCGGAGAGCAGGGGCCCCGGGAGGACGACGACCGCGGCCACGCCCCCCTGCTTCTGCTCGCGCAGCTGTACGCGGACGCCGTGCCGGTGGGCGAGGCGGGCCACGACGTACAGGCCGAGGCCGAGGCCCTCGTCGCCCTCGTCGTACGACTCGTAGGCGGCCTCGGGATCGAACTCGGCGAGGCGGGAGTTGAGGGTGGTCATCCGCTCGGCGGTCATGCCGATGCCCTCGTCCTGGACGGAGAGCATGACCTCGCCGCTCTCCAGGAGCCAGCCGGAGACCTCGACGGGAAGGTCGGGCGGGGAGAACGCGGTGGCGTTCTCCATCAGTTCGGCCAGCAGGTGGGAGAGGTCGTCGGCGGCGAAGCCCGCCACATGGGCGTGCGGCGGCAGGGCGGCGATGCGGACCCGCTCGTAGCGCTCGATCTCGCTGACCGCGGCCCGGACGACGTCGACCAGCGGGACCGGGCCCGCGCTCTGCTGGACGTGTTCCGTGCCGGCCAGGACGAGGAGGTTCTCGCTGTGGCGGCGCATGACGGTGGCGAAGTGGTCGAGCTTGAAGAGGGTCGCGAGGCGCTCGGGGTCCTGCTCGCGCTCCTCCAGGTTCTCGATGACGGCGAGTTGGCGTTCGACGAGGCCGAGGGTGCGCAGCGCGAGGTTGACGAAGGTGGCGCCGATCGTCCCCCGCAGGCGCGTCAGCTGGGCGGCGGACTCGGCGAGTTCGCCCTTGAGCTGCTCGCGGGCGTCGGCCATCTTCTGGCGCTGGCCGACCAGGTGCTTGCGGTCGGACTCCAGTGTGGTGATCCGCTCGGCGAGGGCGACGGCGTGCGCGTGCAGGGCGTTGACGGAGCGGACGACCTGGGCGAACTCGTCGTTGCGGCCGGTGAAGGAGACCGCTTCCTCGGTGGTCGGGTCCTCGGCTCCGGCGAGCCGCGCGGAGCCCCGGCGCAGCACGGACAGCGGGCGGGTGAGGGTGCGGGCCATGGCGGTGGCGATGCCGACGGCGAGCAGCATCAGCGCGCCGAGTATCGCGACGCGCAGCTCCAGCGCGCTGACGTCGTCGTCGCGCAGCTGCTCCAGCGCCTTGACCCGGCGGTCGAAGAGGGCCGATTCGGCGCCCCGCATCAGGTCGACGCGGGCGGAGAGGGCGTCGTCGAGCTTGGTGGTGCTGGTGCCGAGCTCGCCGCCGGCGAGGGTGGGCTGGTCGGTGAGGGCCGCGAGGTACTTGTCGGCGGAGTTGACGTCGGGGCCGGTGACCGTGGAGTCGAAGCTGGCCTTGGCGGCCGCGGGCGCGGATTCCTGGAAGTCGGCGAGGGCCGCGTCGGAGCGCAGCCGGGCCTGCTGGGCGGCGGCGCTGAGCGCGTCGCGCTGCTTGGCGTCGGCGGCCGAGGTGACCTTCTTGGTGTCGGTCAGGCCGGTGAGGGGGTTGTAGACGCTCTGGGTCGTCGTCGGCACGCTGAGGGCCGCGAGCAGCAGCCCGCGGGTGGCGGCGGCCTGCTGTACGGCGGAGTCGAGCTCTGCGAGGGCGTAGGCGCCGGAGCCCGCGCGGGGCGGGGTCTTCGCGGCCAGCTCCTCGGCGAGCCGGTGCAGCTCGGTGACGGCAGCCGAGTAGGCGTTGTGCGCCTCCAGGGCGGTGGACTTCCCGGTGAGGGCGGAGTGCCGCACGGCGGCGATGTCGTCGAGGTCGCCGCGCAGGGCCGGGGAGAGGTCGGTGTCGGCGCGCAGTTCCTCGATCTGGCGGTCGACGCGGGCGCTCGACTGCTCGCCGGGCGCCTTGGACTTGGGGCGGCCGGCAGCGATGTACGGGGTGACCTCGTCGCGTTCGTCGGCGAGCGCGTGGGCGAGGTCGAGCGCGTCCTGGGTCTGCTCGGCGAGCGTGACCAGGTCCTGGGAGTCGTGGAGGTCCGCGGACGCGGTGACGAGGGAGGGGGCGCCGGCCCCGGCGATCGCGGCGGCCACGACGGCGACGGCGAGAATCAGCCGGGTGCGGACATGGGTGGGGCGGCCCTTGCCGACGGGGGTCTCGGGGGCGCCGGGCGCGACGGGTGTGCGCTCCGCTTCTTTGCCGGAGGCCGTCTGCTTGCCTGTGCGACGAGGCCGCGTCTTCTGCACCGCTGCTCGCATTCCTGAACTCGTGAAACCCATGGGCCCGGAGTGACGCTCCGTCAACTGGTGTGCACACCGGGGTGCGATTCCCGACCCTCCCAGCGCCGGTGGGCGGTGGGCGAGCATCGCCTGAGCCGCCACCCGAAGGAGTGAACCCCGTCGGGGAGTTGGCGGGCAAGTTCCTGCGGCACGCGCGCGTGTCGGGCCCGGCGGGCCGGTTGGACGCCGGGGAGAACCGATGGCAGGATTCGCCACCACGTCGGGCCGGAGTGCGCCAATCCCTCCTAAACCAGGCGTCTGACCTGCGCGTGTGCGTCAATTCCGGGACCGTTGCCGGGCTTTGGCGAAGCTTGTGAAGGGGTCGTGCAGACTGGCCGAATGCGTACGGAACTTGTCACGGAGCCCGGGGATGTCCAGCGGCCCAACGAGGACTTCGCGAGTGTCGCTCTGCCCGCGTCCGGGCGGGGCGGAGTGCTGGTCGTGCTCGACGGGGTGACGCCGCCGCGGAGCGGGACCGGGTGTCTGCATTCGGTTCCCTGGTTCACGGCCCGGCTCGGCGGGGCGCTGACCGAACTGGCCGTTTCGCTCACGGATGTTCCGCTGGTGGAGGTGCTGTCGGAGGCCATCGTGCGCACAGCTCGGTCACACGGTGAAGGTTGTGACCTTTCTCACCCGCGCACGCCCCAGGCGACGGTGGCGATGGCGCGGTGGTCGCCGTCGGCCGTGGAGTACCTGGTCCTGTCCGACTCGATGCTGCTGGCGGAGTCCCCGGACGGGGTGGTGACGCCGGTGCTGGACGACCGGCTGGCGCGGATCCCGCGCGCCGCGCTGGCCACGGACGCGCTGGTCGACGCCCACCTCCGCAACAAGGAGGGCGGCTTCTTCACGGCGGCCGCGGATCCCTCGGTGGCGGAGCGCTCGGTGACGGGTTCCCTCCCCCGCGCCGAGGTCCGCGTCCTGGCCGCGCTCACGGACGGCGCGGCCCGCTGGGTGGAGCGCTTCGAGCAGGGCACCTGGACCGACTGCCTCGCCTTCGTACGGCAGCACAGCGCACAGGCCCTCGTGGACCGCGTACGAGAACTGGAGCACGGGGACGCGGAGGCGCGAGTCCGCCTGGGCCGCGCCAAGACCCACGACGACGCGACGCTGGTCTATGCGGAACTGTGAGGGGCGGGGGCTGGGCCGATCGGGGGCTCGACGGGGTGCGTGGGGCCACGGACCAGGCGGGGCGGGTGCTCGACGGGGTGGCGGGAGGGGCGTCCGGTCGGGTGCCCCGGAGACGTCGGCCGGCTGTCGCCCGCGATCCTCTCCGAGGCCCCAGGTGCCCCGATCGGCTCAGCGGCCGGGTTCCGGGGGACGCCGACCCGGCACCGCGAACAGCTGGGCCGACTGACGCCGGACGGCCCGACCCGGCGCGGCGCCAGGGGCGGCTTGTCGGTCAGGTCGCAGACGTCCGGCTACTTCTCCATGCCCCGGTTCAGCTGGTTCAGGAGGCGGGCCAGTTCCGTGACCTCTGCCGGGTTCCAGTGGGCGAGGCGGCCCGCGTAGCGGGCGCGGCGGGCGTCGCGGACGCGTTGGACCCGGGTGCGGCCCTCCTCCGTGAGGTCGACGAGCCAGGCGCGGCCGTCCGCGGGGTCCGGTTCGCGGGCGACCAGGCCCAGTTCCTCCAGGGCGCGCAGCTGGCGGGACATCGTGGCCTTGCCGACGCCGATGTACCCGGCCAGTTCCGTGGCGCGCTGACGGCCGCATTCATCCAGACGGACCAGCAGGCCGTACGCCGCCGGCTCCAGGTCGGGGTGGACCTCGCGGGCCATCTCCCCCTGGTTGGCCCGGGCGCGCCGCAGCAGGACGGTCAACTCGCGTTCCAGCGCGAGGAATCCGGGCTGGTCCACACCGCTCGGCGGGGCGTCGGCCGTACGTCGGTCCCCGCCACCCTTTCCGTCTTCGTGCACGTCAGCCCCTGCCTCGGATTTCCCGGTTGTGAAAGTTTCCGCCAAATTGCGCCGTAGCCGCAGCTCCGTAAGTATTTCGCAGGGCTAGACCATCGGCAGCAACCGGTCCCTCTTCCCAGCCGCTCACAGCCGTGCGTAGCTTCTTGACCGGGCGATGTCTGGCATGCCCACGCCACACACCCCGGCCGGGTGTTCCCCCACCGAGCATCACCGAGCCCTTCGGAGGCCCGCCATGCCCGTGCACAGACCCGGATCCCCCCGCCCACGGCGCGCGTTCCTCGCCGGCGCCCTGATAGCCGTATGCGCGTTGGTGCCCATAACCCCGGCGTCGGCCGCCCAGTCGCCCGACGCCACCAGCAGCGCCGGCGCAACGGCCAACGCCCCCACCACCCCACCGCGCGGCACCGCCCGCATGGGCATGGGCGTCGCCGCCCACGACGGCCAGGGCGGTCTGCCCACCGGCACCCGCGCCGCCCAGACCGAAGGCGTCGACGTTGCCAGCTACCAGGGCAACGTCTCCTGGACGACCCTGTGGAACAGCGGGGTCCGCTGGTCGTACAACAAGGCCAGCGAGGGGACGTACTACACGAACCCCTACTTCTCCCAGCAGTACACCGGCGCCTACGGCGTCGGCATGATCCGCGGCGCGTACCACTTCGCGACCCCGGACACCACGACCGGCGCAACGCAGGCCAACTATTTCGTCGACCACGGCGGCGGCTGGTCCGCCGACGGCAGGACCCTGCCCGGCACCCTCGACATCGAGTGGAACCCGTACGGCGACACCTGCTACGGCAAGTCCACGAGCGGGATGGTCAGCTGGATCCGTGACTTCCTGAACCAGTACAAGGCCCGCACCGGCCGCAACGCCGTCATCTACACCTCCACCACCTGGTGGTCCCAGTGCACCGGCAACTACGCCGGCTTCTCCGCCAACCCGCTGTGGATCGCCCGGTACGCCTCGACCGCCGGAACGCTGCCCGCGGGGTGGAGCACCTACACGATGTGGCAGTACACGTCCTCCGGGCCGACGGTCGGCGACCACGACAAGTTCAACGGGGCGCCGGACCGCGTACAGGCGCTCGCCAAGGGCTGACGCGCTCTCCGGCACGGCGAAGGCCCGGGCCTCCCTCACGAGAACCCGGGCCTTCACCTCATCCGGCAGCCGCGGGACGGGCCCGCTGACGGACTACGGCGTCACGCCGCCACCGGAACCTCCGGCGCCGCCCCGTTCACAGCCGGGGACAGCGCCAGCTCCAGGACCTGGCGGACGTCGGTGACGGCGTGGACGTCGAGCTTGTCCAGCACCTCCGCCGGGACGTCGTCCAGGTCGGCCTCGTTGCGCTTGGGGATGATGACGGTGCTCACCCCGGCGCGGTGCGCGGCGAGCAGCTTCTGCTTCACGCCGCCGATCGGCAGGACCCGGCCGGTCAGGGAGACCTCGCCGGTCATCGCCACGTCCGTGCGGACCAGGCGGCCGCTGAGCAGCGACGCCAGTGCCGTCGTCATCGTGACGCCCGCGCTCGGCCCGTCCTTCGGGACCGCGCCCGCCGGGAAGTGGATGTGCACGCCCCGGTCCTTGAGGTCGGCGACCGGCAGCTCCAGCTCGGCGCCGTGCGACCTGAGGAAGCTCAGCGCGATCTGCGCGCTCTCCTTCATCACGTCACCCAGCTGGCCGGTCAACGTCAGACCCGCTGCGCCCGTCTCCGGGTCGGCCAGCGACGCCTCCACGTAGAGCACGTCCCCGCCCGCTCCGGTGACCGCGAGTCCGGTCGCCACACCCGGGACCGCCGTACGGCGCTCCGCCGGGTCCTGGGCCGACTCGGGCACATGGTGCGGCCGGCCGATCAGGGCCCGCAGGTCGTCGGCGCCGATGGTGAACGGCAGCTCCCGCTCGCCCAGTTCGTGCTGCGCCGCGACCTTGCGGAGCAGCCGGGCGATCGAGCGCTCCAGGGTGCGCACGCCCGCCTCGCGGGTGTACTCCCCGGCGAGCTTGCGCAGCGCGCTCTCCTCCAGCGTCACCTCGTCCTTGTCGATGCCCGCCCGCTCCAGCTGGCGCGGGAGCAGGTGGTCACGGGCGATGACGACCTTCTCGTCCTCGGTGTAGCCGTCGAGCCGGACCAGCTCCATACGGTCCAGCAGCGCCTCGGGGATCGCCTCCAGGACGTTCGCCGTGGCGAGGAACACCACGTCGGACAGGTCGAGTTCGACCTCCAGGTAGTGGTCGCGGAAGGTGTGGTTCTGCGCCGGGTCCAGGACCTCGAGGAGGGCCGCCGCGGGGTCGCCGCGGAAGTCGGAGCCCACCTTGTCGATCTCGTCGAGCAGGACGACCGGGTTCATGGAGCCGGCCTCCTTGACGGCCCGCACGATCCGGCCGGGCAGCGCGCCGACGTACGTACGGCGGTGGCCGCGGATCTCGGCCTCGTCGCGGACGCCGCCGAGGGCGACCCGGACGAACTTGCGGCCCATGGCGTGCGCGACGGACTCGCCGAGGCTGGTCTTGCCGACGCCGGGCGGGCCGACGAGCGCCAGCACGGCACCGCCGCGCCGCCCGCCGATGACACCGAGGCCCCGGTCGCTGCGGCGCTTGCGCACCGCCAGGTACTCGGTGATCCGCGCCTTCACGTCTTCCAGGCCGGCGTGCTCGGCGTCCAGGACCGCCTTGGCTCCCTGGATGTCGTACTCGTCCTCGGTCCGCTCGTTCCAGGGGAGTTCGAGGACGGTGTCCAGCCAGGTGCGGATCCAGGAGCCCTCCGGGGACTGGTCGCTGGACCGCTCCAGCTTGTCGACCTCCTTGAGGGCGGCCTCCCGCACCTTCTCGGGCAGGTCGGCGGCCTCCACGCGGGCGCGGTAGTCGTCGGACTCCTCGCCGTCCTGCTCGCCGTTGATCTCGCGCAGTTCCTTGCGGACGGCTTCCAGCTGACGGCGGAGCAGGAACTCGCGCTGCTGCTTGTCGACGCCCTCCTGGACGTCCTTCGCGATGGTCTCGGCGACGTCCTGCTCGGCGAGGTGGTCGCGGAGCTGCTGGGTGGCGAGCTTGAGGCGGGCGATCGGGTCGGCCGTCTCCAGCAGTTCGACCTTCTGCTCGGTGGTCAGGAAGGGCGAGTAACCGGAGTTGTCGGCGAGCGCGGACACATCGTCGATGGCCTGCACCCGGTCCACGACCTGCCAGGCGCCGCGCTTGCGCAGCCAGGCGGTGGCGAGGGCCTTGTACTCCTTGACCAGTTCGGCGACATGACCGGGCAGCGGTTCGGGGACGGTCTGCTCGACCGTGGTCCCCTCGACCCACAGGGCGGCACCCGGGCCGGTGGTCCCCGCACCGATCTTCACCCTGCTCCGGCCGCGGATGAGGGCGCCCGGGTCGCCGTCGGCCAGCCGGCCGACCTGCTCGACGGTGCCGAGCACACCGGTGCTCGCGTAGGTCCCGTCGATCCGCGGCACCAGCAGGACCTTGGGCTTGCCGGGTTCCGAACGGGCGGCGGCCTGGGCGGCCTCCACCGCGGCGCGGACGTCGGCGTCGTTCAGGTCCAGCGGCACCACCATTCCGGGCAGCACGACCTCGTCGTCGAGCGGCAGCACAGGCAGAGTGAGCGGTGTGGACGTCGAAGCCATGATCTCCCCTTCGGCAGTCAAGTTGAGCTATGCCGACTCAATGCACGTGAGCCTCCGAATGTTCCCCACCCGCTTTCCTGTTCGCTGTGGGCGATCACCGCTGTCTGGAGCAGCCGTCCGGCACCTATCGTGCGGTAGGTAACAGTCGGAATGCTTGATAGACCATTACAGGGGGTTCGGTGGACGGGATCGTGCAGGCATGGGTGGACGGCTGGGTCGTGTCCCGCGGGGCCGCCCCGCCGCAGCGTGAGGCGTGGGGGTTCACCGTGGACGTGGGGCAGACCGGGCACGTCTCGCGGCATGTCTTCGACGCGCTGGGTGACGGGGTGGACGAGGGCGCCGTGCGCAAGGTCGCGGACGCGGTGACGGGCGCCGGGGTGTGGCTGAAGGTGTTCCAGGACCCGGAGACCGTCGGCGCGTGGCTGGGCGAGGGCTGGTGGGTGGACCCCGAGCCCGGGTATCTGATGACGGTCCCGCTGGCGGGCACGCGAGCGGAAGCCGGTGTGCCGGACGGTTACCGCACGCGCGTGTGGTCCGCCGGCGGCGTCACGCGCATGCTCGTCGCCGCGTCCGACGGCTCCCTCGCCGCCCGCGGCCAGGTGGCCCCTACGGGCGCGAGTGCCGTCTTCGACCAGATCGAGACCGTGCCCGCCCATCAGCGGCGGGGGCTGGGCAGCGTCGTCATGCGCACGCTCCAGGCCGCGGCGGCCGCCACGGGTGCGCGGACCGGCGTCCTGGCGGGCACGCCGGCGGGCCGGGGGCTGTACGAGTCCCTGGGCTGGCATGTGCAGGCTCCGCTCACCAGTGCGAAGTTCGTGGGACCGAACACCGGGTGACCGCCCCGCCGTCTCCGGCGGTGCCCGCCGGCCGCACAGCGGACAACACCCGGCCGCGGTCGGCTCTTCCCGGGTACGGGGAGGACCGCCGCAGGGGAGCCCCGGATCGTCTACGACGGCCCTGCGAGGACCTGGTCGGCCGGCTGCGGGTGCCGCTCGTGGTGCCAGCGGCGTACCAACGGCCAGGTCGCGATGCCGGTCAGCAGGGCGATCGGGTGGCCCCAGTCGGTCAACGGGTCGGTGAAGGCGATCAGGTCGGTCGCCAGCTCCCAGCCGAAGAGGGCGAGCAGCGGCCAGCGCAGCCACGGGCGGAGGAGCCCGGCGAGCGCGCCGAGGCTCGCGGCGACGCCGAAGCTGACGCCGTAGTCGAGGCGATGCAGTGAGGAGGCGGGCAGGTGTCCGGCCAGGACCGCGACACCTACGGGGCCCTCGGTCGCGAGGGTCGCGCCGACGTGCCCCAGCAGGAAGACGGCGGCCGTGCGCATCCCGCCGATCCTGCGCTCCAGCGCGGTGAGGACGAACAGCAGGGCGACGGCGTACGGCGAGAGGATGCCGCCCGCGATCCACAGCGCACTGGCCGCGAGCACCAGCATCGGCGTCCGCACCAGGTGGGCCACATCGGTGCTGGAACCCTGGTGCAGGGTGTGCACGAGAGCGGGGCTCAGACGCGCCGAGACGAGCGAGACCGCGACCAGGACGGCGCCGTAGCCGAAGGTGAACGGGGTTCCGGTGGGCGTGGGGAACAGCCGCCGACCGCGCCGGACGTCAAACCGCCGGGCGGGGACGGTCGTTGCCGCTTCCCGTGGCTCAACTTCCCGTGGCTCAACGGTGGTCTCCGCCGCCGCACTCCGCTGCCGGGGCATGCCGTCGAGCAGCACGGCGACATCCGGGAGGCGGTCGTCGGGAGAGGACCCGTCGGGAGGAGCTGCGGGGGCGGTCCGTTCCAAGGTGAGCTGCTCCTTCCGTTTCACCCCCAGCCTTCGCGCCCGACCCACCCGCTGTCTGTGACCCGCACCACCCCGGCCGCGATTCACAGCGACTTCTCAAGAAGCCCCGTCCCCCTGGGCATTGCTGCCAGGATGGGCCGATGCCCACCTCGTACGACATTCCCGAAGTCCTGGACCGTCGCGAGGGCCCCTACGGGGAGGTCGTCCTGCGGCGCCACGGCGAGTTGCTCCAGATCATCGCCAACGGCTGCTTCCTGATGGACACCTCCGACGGGCGCTCGGAGCGGATCCTCGTCGACGCGGCGCTCGGTGCGCTGGACGACCGCCCCCACCCGCACGTCCTGATCGGCGGTCTGGGCGTGGGCTTCTCGCTCGCACACGCCGCCGCGAATCCGCGCTGGGGCCGGATCACGGTCGTGGAGCGGGAACCGGCGATCATCGGCTGGCACCGCGACTCCGGGCCGCTCTCGGCGCTCTCCGCGGCCGCGCTGGCCGATCCGCGGACGAACATTCTGGAAACGGATCTAGTCGGATTCGTCAATGAGACATGCGCCACTTTTGACGCGCTCTGCCTCGACATCGACAACGGCCCCGACTGGACGGTCACGGACGGCAACCACGGCCTCTACGCACCTGCCGGACTCACAAGCTGCGCAAGGGTGTTGAAGCCGGGCGGGGTACTGGCGGTGTGGTCCGCCAGACCATCAGCGGAATTTGAGGGATCCCTAGCAAATGCCGGGTTCCAGCAGGTACGTACCGAGGAGATCCCCGTTGCCCGGGGCGTACCCGACGTCGTACATCTCGCCGTCCGACCTGGATAGCAAAGGGGTGATGACTCCCCGTACTCTGCTTCCCTACGCCGATCATTCAAGCGTCAATCGCAGTCATGCGCAGACAAGGAATCACCCCACATGGTTCCGGAAAGCACTCCCCAGGGGCGGGCGATGGAGCAGACACACACCTCCCAGAACGGCACGACGACCACCCAGGGCGCACAGCGCCGCGTGCTGGTCGTCGAGGACGATCCGACGATCGTCGACGCCATCGCGACCCGCCTGCGCGCCGAGGGATTCCTCGTGCAAACGGCGGTCGACGGTCCGTCGGCGGTCGACACGGCCGAGGCCTGGCAGCCCGATCTGCTGATCCTCGACATCATGCTGCCCGGCTTCGACGGTCTGGAGGTCTGCCGACGTGTGCAGGCCGCCCGTCCGGTGCCGGTGATGATGCTCACCGCGCGGGACGACGAGACCGACATGCTGGTCGGACTCGGCGTCGGCGCCGACGACTACATGACCAAGCCCTTCTCGATGCGTGAGCTGGCCGCGCGCGTGCACGTCCTGCTGCGGCGGGTCGAGCGGGCGGCGCTGGCGGCCGCGACCCCCAGAAGCGGCATCCTCCGGCTCGGCGAGCTGGAGATCGACCACGCGCAGCGCCGGGTCCGGGTGCGCAGCGAGGACGTCCACCTCACCCCGACCGAGTTCGACCTGCTGGTGTGCCTCGCGAACACCCCGCGCGCGGTGCTCTCCCGTGAGCAGCTGCTGGCCGAGGTCTGGGACTGGGCGGACGCCTCCGGCACCCGCACGGTCGACAGCCACATCAAGGCCCTGCGCCGGAAGATCGGCGCCGAGCGGATCCGCACGGTGCACGGCGTGGGCTACGCCCTGGAGACGCCGACGCCATGAGCGAGGGTCCGGCAGGCCGGAGAGGCCCCAGGGAGCCCTGGGGGGGCGTCAGCCCGTTCTCGATCAAGACGAAGCTGGGCGCGCTGGTCGTCATCGCGGTCCTCATCACCACCGGGCTGATGATGATCGCGATGCGCACGGCGACCGAGCTGCGCTTCATCACGGTCTTCTCGATGATCGCCACCCTGCTCATCACGCAGTTCGTGGCGCATTCGCTCACCGCGCCCCTGGACGACATGAACGCGGTCGCCCGGTCCATCTCGCACGGCGACTACACCCGCCGGGTCCGCGAGAACCGCCGGGACGAGCTGGGCGACCTGGCCCAGACCATCAACCGCATGGCGGACGACCTGGAGGCCCAGGAACGCCAGCGCAAGGAACTTGTGGCAAATGTCTCCCACGAGCTGCGCACCCCCATCGCGGGCCTGCGCGCGGTGCTGGAGAACATCGTCGACGGGGTGACCCAGGCCGACCCCGAGACCATGCGCACGGCCCTCAAGCAGACCGAGCGGCTCGGACGGCTGGTGGAGACCCTGCTGGACCTGTCCCGCCTGGACAACGGCGTCGTACCGCTGAAGAAGCGCCGTTTCGAGGTGTGGCCGTATCTCTCGGGCGTGCTGAAGGAGGCCAACATGGTCGCCACCGCGCGCGCGGGCATCGCCTCCGGATCCGGCAGCCACACCCGCAACGACGTGCACCTGCACCTCGACGTGACGCCGCCGGAGCTGACCGCGCACGCCGATCCCGAGCGCATCCACCAGGTGGTCGCCAACCTGATCGACAACGCGGTCAAGCACAGCCCGCCGCACGGCCGCGTGACGGTCAAGGCGCGGCGCGGGGCCCTGCCGGAATCCCTCGAGCTGGAGGTCCTCGACGAGGGCCCCGGCATTCCGCGCTCCGAGTGGCACCGCGTCTTCGAGCGGTTCAACCGCGGCCAGGTGCCGCGGCCGCACGGTCCGGGCAGCGACGGCGGCACCGGGCTCGGGCTCGCGATCGCCCGCTGGGCGGTGGATCTGCACGGCGGCCGGATCGGTGTGGCCGAATCCGAGCGGGGTTGCCGGATTCTTGTCACCCTTCCAGGGCTTCCCTCTCTGCCAAGTTGACGTAAAGTTCGAAGCGGAGCCACAAGATCCATCTCTGTTCCGCGCCGACGGACACGTGTGATCAGGCAGAGGGCCGCGCGGTCGTCGCGCAGGGCCCCGCTCGGCGCTTCCCGAACCGTCCGTCACTGAACGGAACCCCGCTTGTTTCCCGCCATTTCCGGCCCCGAAACCCGCTGTTTCATGTGACTTACACGACGATGGACGGGCCCGGCCTGACCTCAGGGGTCTTGGGGGCGTAGCCTTTATTCCCGCTGTCCATCACCTTGTGAGAAGCGGAAGAGGGCGGTTGCCGCCGTGTCGCCACAGTCCCCCAGTAACTCGAGCATCTCGACCGACGCAGACCAAGCGGGCAAGAACCCCGCTGCCGCGTTCGGCCCGAACGAGTGGCTCGTCGACGAGATCTATCAGCAGTACCTCCAGGACCCGAATTCGGTAGACCGAGCCTGGTGGGACTTCTTCGCCGACTACAAGCCGGGTGCTGCGGGCGCTCCGGCTCCGGCGGGTACTGCGGCCGCGGGGGCCGCAGGGACCACCTCCCCGGCTCCGGCCGCCGCGGCTCCGGCCCAGGCTCCCGCGCCGGTCGCCCCGGCCGTGCCGGCTCCCGCCGCCGCGAAGCCCGCCGCCGCTCCGGCTGCCGCCCAGGCCGCCGCGCCCGCCGCCCCGGCCCAGGCGGCTCCGGCCGCCAAGCCGGCGGCCGCTCCCGCGAAGCCCGCCGCCGCGAAGCCGGCCGCGCAGGCCTCCTCGCCGGAGGGCCCGGAGCTGGTCACGCTGCGCGGTCCCGCCGCCGCGGTCGCGAAGAACATGAACGCCTCCCTGGAGCTGCCCACGGCCACGTCCGTGCGCGCGGTCCCGGTGAAGCTGCTCTTCGACAACCGCATCGTCATCAACAACCACCTCAAGCGCGCCCGGGGCGGGAAGATCTCCTTCACGCACCTGATCGGGTACGCGATGGTGCAGGCCATCAAGGCCATGCCGTCGATGAACTGGCACTACGCGGAGAAGGACGGGAAGCCCACCCTCGTCAAGCCCGCGCACGTCAACTTCGGCCTCGCCATCGACCTGGTGAAGCCCAACGGCGACCGCCAGCTGGTCGTCGCGGGCATCAAGAAGGCCGAGACGCTGAACTTCTTCGAGTTCTGGCAGGCCTACGAGGACATCGTCCGCCGCGCTCGCGACGGCAAGCTGACGATGGACGACTTCTCGGGCGTCACGGTCTCCCTGACCAACCCGGGCGGCCTCGGCACGGTCCACTCCGTGCCCCGCCTGATGCCCGGCCAGTCGGTCATCATGGGCGTCGGCTCCATGGACTACCCGGCGGAGTTCCAGGGCACCTCCCAGGACACCCTGAACAAGCTCGGCATCTCGAAGGTCATGACGCTCACGTCGACCTACGACCACCGGGTCATCCAGGGCGCCGCCTCCGGCGAGTTCCTGCGGATCGTCGCGAACCTCCTGCTCGGCGAGAACGGCTTCTACGACGAGATCTTCGAGGCGCTGCGCATCCCGTACGAGCCGGTCCGCTGGCTCAAGGACATCGACGCCTCGCACGACGACGACGTCACCAAGGCCGCCCGCGTCTTCGAGCTGATCCACTCCTACCGGGTCCGCGGCCACGTCATGGCCGACACCGACCCGCTGGAGTACCGCCAGCGCAAGCACCCCGACCTGGACATCACCGAGCACGGCCTCACCCTGTGGGACCTGGAGCGGGAGTTCGCGGTCGGCGGCTTCGCCGGCAAGTCCCTGATGAAGCTGCGCGACATCCTCGGCGTGCTGCGCGACTCGTACTGCCGCACCACCGGCGTCGAGTTCATGCACATCCAGGACCCGAAGCAGCGCCGGTGGATCCAGGACCGCATCGAGCGCTCCCACACCAAGCCGGAGCGCGAGGAGCAGCTGCGCATCCTGCGCCGCCTGAACGCCGCCGAGGCGTTCGAGACCTTCCTGCAGACGAAGTACGTCGGCCAGAAGCGCTTCTCCCTGGAGGGCGGCGAGTCCGTCATCCCGCTGCTCGACGCGGTCCTCGACTCGGCCGCCGAGTCGCGCCTGGACGAGGTCGTCATCGGCATGGCCCACCGCGGCCGCCTGAACGTCCTGGCGAACATCGTCGGCAAGTCGTACGCGCAGATCTTCCGCGAGTTCGAGGGCAACCTCGACCCGAAGTCGATGCACGGCTCCGGCGACGTGAAGTACCACCTGGGCGCCGAGGGCACCTTCACCGGCCTGGACGGCGAGCAGATCAAGGTCTCGCTGGCCGCGAACCCCTCCCACCTGGAGACGGTCGACCCGGTCATCGAGGGCATCGTCCGCGCCAAGCAGGACATCATCAACAAGGGCGGCACGGACTTCACCGTCCTGCCGGTCGCCCTGCACGGTGACGCAGCCTTCGCGGGCCAGGGCGTGGTGGCCGAGACCCTGAACATGTCGCAGCTACGGGGCTACCGCACCGGCGGCACGGTCCACATCGTCATCAACAACCAGGTCGGCTTCACGGCGGCGCCGGAGTCCTCGCGCTCGTCTATGTACGCCACCGACGTGGCCCGCATGATCGAGGCCCCGATCTTCCACGTGAACGGCGACGACCCGGAGGCCGTGGTCCGCGTCGCGCGGCTGGCCTTCGAGTTCCGCCAGGCGTTCAACAAGGACGTGGTGATCGACCTCATCTGCTACCGCCGCCGCGGTCACAACGAGTCGGACAACCCGGCCTTCACGCAGCCGCTGATGTACGACCTGATCGACAAGAAGCGCTCGGTGCGCAAGCTCTACACCGAGTCCCTCATCGGTCGCGGCGACATCACCCTGGAAGAGGCGGAGCAGGCGCTCCAGGACTACCAGGGCCAGCTGGAGAAGGTCTTCACCGAGGTCCGCGAGGCCGTCACGGCCCAGCCGGCCGCCGGCCCCGTCTCCGACCCGCAGGCCGAGTTCCCGGTCGCCGTGAACACCTCGATCTCCACGGAGACCGTGAAGCGGATCGCCGAGTCCCAGGTCAACATCCCGGACACCTTCCACGTCCACCCGCGTCTGCTGCCGCAGCTGCAGCGCCGCGCGGCCATGGTCGAGGACGGCACCATCGACTGGGGCATGGGCGAGACCCTCGCCGTCGGCTCGCTGCTTCTGGAGGGCACCCCGGTCCGCCTGTCGGGCCAGGACTCCCAGCGCGGCACCTTCGGCCAGCGCCACGCGGTCCTCATCGACCGCGAGACCGGCGAGGAGCACACCCCGCTCCAGTACCTCGCCGAGGAGCAGGCCCGCTACAACGTCTACAACTCGCTGCTCTCCGAGTACGCGGTCATGGGCTTCGAGTACGGCTACTCGCTGGCCCGCCCCGACGCGCTCGTGCTGTGGGAGGCGCAGTTCGGCGACTTCGTCAACGGCGCGCAGACCATCGTCGACGAGTACATCTCGGCGGCGGAGCAGAAGTGGGGCCAGACGAGCGGTGTCACGCTGCTCCTCCCCCACGGCTACGAGGGCCAGGGCCCGGACCACTCCTCCGCGCGTGTGGAGCGGTTCCTCCAGCTCTGCGCCCAGAACAACATGACGGTCGCGATGCCGACCCTGCCGTCGAACTACTTCCACCTCCTGCGGTGGCAGGTGCACAACCCGCACCACAAGCCGCTGGTGGTCTTCACCCCGAAGTCGATGCTGCGCCTGAAGGCCGCCGCGTCGAAGACGGAGGAGTTCACCTCGGGTCAGTTCCGCCCGGTCATCGGCGACTCGTCGGTGGACGCGGCCGCGGTCCGCAAGGTCGTCTTCGTGGCGGGCAAGCTGTACTACGACCTCGAGGCCGAGCGGCAGAAGCGCGGCATCACGGACACGGCGATCATCCGCATCGAGCGCCTGTACCCGCTGCCGGGTGCCGAGCTCCAGGCGGAGATCGCCAAGTACCCGAACGCCGAGAAGTACCTGTGGGCCCAGGAGGAGCCGGCGAACCAGGGTGCGTGGCCGTTCATCGCCCTCAACCTGATCGACCACCTGGACCTGGCGGTCGGCGCGGACGTCCCGCACGGCGAGCGCCTGCGCCGCATCTCCCGCCCGCACTCGTCGTCCCCGGCGGTCGGTTCCGCGAAGCGGCACCAGGCGGAGCAGGAGCAGCTGGTGCGTGAGGTGTTCGAGGCGTAACCGCTCGCGCGGGCAGCACGTCACCGGGCCGCATCCCTCTCCCGAGGGGTGCGGCCCGGCCGTTTGAGCGCACTTATCCTTGACGGCATGTACTTCACGGACCGTGGCATCGAAGAGCTGGAGAAGCGGCGCGGCGAGGAGGAGGTCACCTTCGAGTGGCTGGCCGAGCAGCTGCGGACCTTCGTCGACCTCAATCCCGACTTCGAGGTGCCGGTGGAACGACTGGCCACGTGGCTGGCCCGCCTGGACGACGAGGACGACGAGTAGGGCCACGGTGGTGTGCGGGGCGCTCCTTCGGGGGCGCCTTTTGCGTTGTGCCGTGCGTCCACGGCCGTCCCCTCCCCCGAAAGAGTGCCTTGACTTTCGAGGTCCACGATATATCGTGAATTGCAGGAGACGCGATATGGCGCGTTGCTACGGGGAGGTCTACCACCATGTCCGAGTGGTCCGTCACTGAGCCCAGCAAGCTCACCTTCGACGAGCCCGTCCGCGAACTTCACGTACGCATCGTCAACGGAACGGTGAACGTGGTGGGCACGGACGAAGGTTCCGCCCGCCTGGAGGTCTCGGAGATCGAAGGCCCGCCCCTGATCGTCACCCAGGAGGCAGGCACCCTGACCGTGGCGTACGAGGACCTGCCCTGGAAGGGCTTCCTCAAGTGGCTCGACCGCAAGGGCTGGCGGCGCAGCGCGGTCGTCTCCCTCGCGGTCCCGGCCGAGACCCGCGTCGAAGTGGGCGTGGTCAGCGCGGGGGCCGTGGTGTCCGGGGTGCGCGGCCCGTCGGTGGTGAAGGGGGTCAACGGCGACACGACCCTGGTCGGCCTGTCGGGGCCCGTCCGCGCCGACACCGTCTCCGGGAACCTGGAGGCCCAGGCCGTCACCGGTGACCTGCGCTTCAACTCGGTCTCCGGAGATCTCACCGTCGTGGAGGGCTCGGGCTCCTCCGTGCGGGCGGACTCGGTCAGCGGCTCGATGATCGTGGACCTCGACCCGGAGGGCCCCACCGACGTCCGGCTGACCAGCGTCTCGGGCGAGATCGCCATCCGGCTGCCCCAGCCGGCGGACGCGGAGGTGGAGGCCAACACCGCGAGCGGGACGATCTCCAACGCCTTCGACGGCCTGCGGGTGCACGGCCAGTGGGGCGCCCACAAGGTCACCGGCCGCCTGGGCGCCGGCACCGGAAAGCTCCGCGCCACCACCGTCTCCGGCTCCATCGCCCTGCTGCGGCGCCCGGCCCGGGAGGACGAGGAGGAGCCGTGGGACAGTGCGCCGGGGGACAATCCCCTTTCCGGCCAGGACGAGAGCCCCACGCCCACGGACACGTCCACCCCCACGGACACGTCCACTCCCCCGGCCGACGGCACGACCGACAAGAAGGTGCTCTGACATGCCCCCCGTCTTCGCCCACGGCCGCCTCCGCCTCTACCTGCTGAAGCTGCTGGACGAGGCCCCGCGCCACGGCTACGAGGTGATCAGGCTCCTGGAGGAGCGTTTCCAGGGCCTGTACGCCCCCTCGGCGGGCACCGTCTACCCCCGCCTCGCCAAGCTGGAGGCCGAGGGGCTGGTCACCCACACCACCGAGGGCGGCCGCAAGGTGTACGCCATCACGGACGCGGGCCGCGCCGAGCTGGCCGACCGCAGTGGTGAACTGGCCGACCTGGAGCTGGAGATCCGCGAGTCGGTCGCCGAGCTCGCCGCCGAGATCCGGGCCGACGTACGCGGCGCGGCGGGCGACCTGCGGCGCGAGATGCGGGCGGCGGCCACCGAGGCCCGCCGGGGGTCCGGCAGCGCCGGCAAGGGCGCCGGCGCCGAGTCCGAGGGCCCCTTCGGCGACTTCACGGAGTACGGCGACAAGGAGTCGTGGCGGGCCGCGAAGGAGGAGATGCGCCGGGTCAAGCAGGAGTGGAAGGAGCAGGCCCGGCGCGCCAAGGACGAGAGCCGCCGGGCCCGTGAGGAGGCCCAGCGGGCCCGCCGCCAGGCCAAGGAGGCCCAGGACCGGGCGCGGGAGCAGGCCCAGGAGGAGGTGCAGCGCATCGCCCGCCGTGTCCAGGAGCAGGTGCAGGACCACTTCGCACGCGGCGACTGGCCGACGGGGGTGCGCGAGGGACTGACCGAACTGGCCAAGGAGTTCGGCGAGTTCGGGAAGGACTACGGCAAGGAGTTCGGGAAGGACTTCGGCTTCGGCCAGGGCGGCGCGAAGCCGGAGAAGGCCGGGAGGTTCGAGAAGACCGAGGGCTCGGCACCGGGCCCGGACTACTCCCGCACGCCCGAGGACTTCCCCGCCGAGTACGAACCGTCCTGGGCCCACGAGGACTCCACCGGCAACCCGGCCCGCGACCTGGACCGGCTGCTGGACCGCTTCCGCGACGACGTCCGGGACGCGGCCCGCGACCACGGCATCACGGCCGACCAGCTCCGCGACGCCCGCCGTCACCTGTCGACGGCGGCGGCGCACATAGGAGCACTGCTGCGGGCCCCGAAGGCGTGACCGGCCCGGCGTCGGGTGGTACGGCTCGGGCAGGCGGTACGGCTGCGGCCGGCGACACGGCTCCGGCGCCGCCGGCCGGACCGTACCGCCGGAGCGGGCAACCCCCGCTCAGCCGGCCTTCGCCGCGCCCCCGCCGTACAGGACGCGCGTCACCGCCTCATGGGTCACCCCGTGGTCGGCGAGAACCTCACCGGACACCCCCGGCCTGACCGTCAGCGCCAGCAGGATGTGCTCGTCGCCGATGTGCCGGTCCCGGCGGGCCACGGCGATGCGCAGGGCCTTCTCCAGCGTCTCCTTGGCGCCCCTGCCGAAGGGGCGCCGCCGTCCGGGCCGGGGCCCCTGCCCGCCGCCGTCCATGGCGCCGGCCCCGTGCGCTTCCTCCACCCGGGCGACGATCTCCGAGACGTCGATGCCGAGCCCGGCCAGGGCCTCGGTGTCCGCCTGGGACAGTCCGGCCCGCCGCCGGGCCTGACCGAGCGCCTGCCGTACGGCGTCCCCGCGCTCCGTGAGCCCGAGGGCGAAGGAGGCCCGGCTGCCCTCTCGGTCCAGCAGGGCGAGGAGCAGGTGCTCGGCGTCCACGGACCCGGCCCCGGCCTCCTCGGCGTGCTCGACGGCGCCCGTGACCACGGCCCGGGCGTCCTTGGTGAACCGCTCGAACATCAATGCCTCCCGTACTTCTTGTGCACGGCCTGCCTGCTCACACCGAGTTCGGCGGCGATCTCCTGCCACGACCAGCCCTGATTGCGCGCACTGCGCACCTGCACCGACTCCAGCTGCTCCAGCAGCCTGCGCAGCGCGGCGACGGCACGCAGTCCGACGCGGGGGTCGCGGTCACCGGCCCGTTCGGCGAGATCCGTTGCTTCGGTCATGCTGTCAACCTACATTGACAGCCGACAGGTGTCAACCGTGGTTGACGCACGCAGACGGCCGGCCCCCGAGGGGACCGGCCGTCTGCAAAGGGACAAGGATCAGCTGTTGGTGAGCACGACCTTCCCGAAGAGGTCACCGGCCGCGATCCGCTCGAACCCCTCACGGGCACGGTCCATGGGCAGCACCTCGTCGATGACGGGACGCACACCGGTGGCGGCGCAGAAGGCGAGCAGATCCTCCAGCTCGTCCTTGGTCCCCATGGTCGACCCCACGACCTTGAGCTCCAGGAAGAAGATCCGGGTCAGCTCGGCGTGCGAGGGACGGTCGCCGCTCGTGGCGCCGGAGATGACCAGCGAGCCGCCGGGCTTGAGCGACTTCACCGAGTGCGACCAGGTAGCCGCGCCCACGGTCTCGATGACGGCGTCCACCCGCTGCGGCAGCCGCGCCCCGGACTCCAGCGCCTCCACGGCGCCCAGCTCCACGGCACGCTTCCGCTTGGCCTCGTCCCGGCTCGTGGCGAAGACCCGCAGCCCCGCGGCCTTCCCGAGCACGATGGCCGCCGTGGCGACACCACCGCCGGCGCCCTGCACGAGCACGGAGTCACCGGGCCGTACGCCCGCGTTGGTGAAGAGCATCCGGTACGCCGTCAGCCAGGCGGTGGGCAGACAGGCGGCTTCGGCGAAGGACAGCTCCTTCGGCTTGGGCAGCACGTTCCAGGTCGGCACGGCGACCCGCTCGGCGAACGTCCCCTGATAGTGCTCCGTGAGGATGGACCGCGGCTCCTTGGGCCCGACACCGTGCCCGCTCTGCCCGATGACGGAGTGCAGGACGACCTCGTTGCCGTCCTCGTCGACCCCGGCGGCGTCACAGCCGAGGATCATCGGCAACTTGTCCTCGGCGAGGCCTACGCCGCGCAGGGACCAGAGGTCATGGTGATTCAGGGAAGCGGCCTTCACATCGACGACGCTCCACCCCGAACGGGCTTCGGGGGCCGGACGCTCCCCCAACTCCAGTCCCGAGAGCGGGTTGTCGCGGTCGATGCGGGCGGCGTAGACAGCGAACATGACCTTGACGATAGGGTCCCCCGACGACACGGGGAACCGAGACGCGTTGTGACACGTGCCGCAGAGCGCTGCGCTGGGCTTGAGCCGGGCGCCTAGGAGGGTGCCGGGTGCGGTTGTCGGGCGGCTTGAGGCCCGTCGTGGCTGGTCGCGCAGTTCCCCGCGCCCCCGCTGCGCTGGGCTTGAGCCGGGCGCCTATGAAAGTGCCCGGTGCGGTTGTCGGGCGGCTTGAGGTCCGTCGTGGCTGGTCGCGCAGTTCCCCGCGCCCCTGGGGAGTTGCGGCCGGCCTGCGCTACGACGGGACCGCCCGCCCCCACCGGACCGCAACGGGCCGCCGCAGGCCCCCCGGGGCGCGGGGCTGCTGTATCGCTATGCGGCTCCGCCGCGTGGGCGCAAAACGCCCGCCCCCACCGACCCCGCAGCCAAACAGACGACCCGACCGGCCCAACCCACAGGCAAAAAATGGCCCCGCCCGAGCGACATCGCCCGGACGGAGCCACACTCCCCGCAGAAAAGGCTCAGCGGCGAGCAACCCCCTCCGCCCGAGCCGCCGCGGCAACCGCCGCCGTGACCGCCGGAGCAACCCGCTCGTCGAACGGCGACGGGATCACATAGTCCGCCGCGAGGTCGTCACCGACGACAGAGGCCAGCGCCTCCGCCGCCGCGATCTTCATGCCCTCGGTGATCCGAGAGGCCCGCACCTGGAGCGCCCCCGCGAAGATCCCCGGAAACGCCAGCACGTTGTTGATCTGGTTCGGGAAGTCGGACCGCCCGGTCGCGACGACGGCCGCGTACTTGTGCGCGACCTCCGGATGCACCTCGGGATTCGGGTTGGCCATCGCGAACACGAAGGCCCCCTCCGCCATGGAGGCGACGGCCGATTCCGGCACCGTCCCGCCCGACACCCCGATGAAGACGTCGGCGCCGGCCAGGGCGGACTCCAGCGACCCCGACAGACCGGCCTTGTTGGTGAACCCGGCCAGCTCCCGCTTGACGGACGTGAGGTCGTCCCGGTCCGCGGACACGACACCACGCCGGTCGGCGACCGCGACGTCCCCGAGGCCCGCCTCGACGAGCATCTTGGCGATGGCGACACCGGCCGCCCCGGCCCCGGAGATCACCGCACGAAGATCCCCGATGGCCCGCCCGCTCAGCCGCGCGGCGTTCCGCAGCGCGGCCAGCGTCACGACGGCCGTGCCGTGCTGGTCGTCGTGGAAGACGGGAATGTCGAGCCGCTCCTGGAGCCGCCGCTCGATCTCGAAGCACCGGGGAGCCGAGATGTCCTCGAGGTTCACACCGCCGAAGGACGGCGCGAGACGGACCACGGTCTCGATGATCTCGTCGACGTCGGTGCAGGCAAGCGCGAGCGGAACCGCGTCCACCCCGCCGAACTGCTTGAACAGGATCGCCTTGCCCTCCATCACCGGGAGGGAGGCCTCGGGCCCGATGTCACCGAGCCCCAGCACGGCCGTGCCGTCGGTGACGACGGCGACGACCGACGACTTCCACGTGTAGTCGTGGACGAGGTCCGGCTGCTCGGCGATGGCGCTGCACACCTTCGCCACGCCGGGCGTGTACGCGAGGGACAGGTCGTCCTTGTCACGGACGGGCACGGTGGCCTGCACAGCCATCTTGCCGCCGCGGTGCAGCGCGAACGCGGGGTCGAAGGAATCGAGGGGCTCCGCCCCGCCGTCCTGGCCCGTATCGCTGTCGCTGCGAGGATTGACGATCTCCGCTGCCACTTTGTTGTACCCCTTAGGTCTTCATGGTTTGAGGGTGGCCGCTCCTGATTGAGGAGCGGGCGGGCACCGCGCACGGCCCTGGTCGTGGACCCATACGGATACGTACGGGCCGCTGCGCGACGGGCGCGCCGCACACGCGCCCTGAGCCCCGGATGAGGGGTGTAAAGAACCTTCTTACCGGACGAACGGCGTCGAGGACGAGTCCAGTACGGCCAAGGTCACACGCCTCAGCGCAAATCGATCATCGATCATCGGAGGGCGGTGACATGAATCATGGATCGGCATCCGGACAAACCGTCAGAGGCCCCTTGACGATCACCGGAGGGCCACTCGGGGCGACACGGACCCACTCCGTACGGGTCGTCCGCCCCGCGAGCGGCACCGAAGATCTTGCGGCCGGAATGCGAGATTCCCGTAGATGGTCCGGCCGTGATGTACGGACATGGTCCGGTTCGGGGGTCACCCGTTATCCGATTTTGACATGACCGTCTCCCTGAATGGTCCAGTCCGAATGGCAAGATGCCGTCATCACACGAGGTCGCGACACTCGAAGACGTGTGCTCTCGTCGACCTGAGGAATGAAGGCAGTCCGCCGAACCTGTCGGCGGCCGCCCCGCCCATCGGCAACTCCACCCATCCGCCGGAGGAACCCAAAATGACCGCAAGCACCACCCGTCGTACGACCGCCGCGCGCACCAGGACAGCCGCGGTAGGCGCGATCGCGGTCGCAGGCGCCCTGATCCTCACCGGTTGCGGGGACCAGACCAACAGCGGCTCGGACAGCTCCAGCTCCGCCTCCACGTCCTCCGCCCCGCTGGCGGACAAGCTGCCCAAGGAGATCCGCGACAAGGGCGTCATCAAGGTCGGCTCGGACATCGCGTACGCACCGGTCGAGTTCAAGGACAGCACCGGCAAGGTGGTCGGCATCGACCCGGACCTCGCCGACGCCATGGGCAAGCAGCTCGGCGTGAAGTTCGAGTTCGAGAACGGCACGTTCGACACCCTGATCACGGGTCTGCGCTCCGACCGGTACGACATCGCCATGTCGGCGATGACGGACACCAAGGACCGCCAGGAGGGCGTCGACTCCGACACCGGCAAGAAGGTCGGCGAGGGCGTCGACTTCGTGGACTACTTCACGGCCGGTGTCTCGATCTACACCCAGAAGGGCAAGAACACCGACATCAAGACGTGGTCGGACCTGTGCGGCAAGAAGATCGTCGTGCAGCGCGGCACCGTGTCCGAGGACCTCGCCAAGTCCGAGTCGAAGAAGTGTACGGGTGGCAAGAAGATCGCCCTGGAGTCCTTCGACAACGACCAGCAGGCCCAGACCCGCCTGCGCGCGGGCGGCGCGGACGCCGGTTCCTCCGACTTCCCGGTCGCCGCGTACGCCGTGAAGACCTCCGGCGGCGGCAACGACTTCCAGCTCGTCGGCGAGCAGGTCGAGGCCGCACCGTACGGCATCGCGGTCGCGAAGAAGGACACCCAGCTGCGCGACGCGCTCAAGGCCGCCCTCGACGCCATCATCAAGAACGGCGACTACGACAAGGTCATCAAGAAGTGGGGCGTCGAGGCCGGCGCGGTCACCCAGGCCACCGTCAACGGCGGCAAGTGATCGCGGGCAGAGTCCGCTGAAAGGCAACACCGGTGACTGTTGACATCGACAAGACGGACGGGCCGGCGGACACCCCGCCGACCCGCCCGGAGGCCATCAAGGCCATCCCGGTCCGTCATTACGGGCGGTACGTCTCCGCCGTGATCGCGCTCGCCGCACTGGGCGCCATCGTCTACGCGTTCTCCCAGGGCAGGATCAACTGGGGCGCGATCCCTGACTACTTCTTCAACGACCGCATCCTCAGCGGCGTCGGCAAGACGCTGCTGCTCACGGTGCTGTGCATGCTCATCGGCATCGTCGGCGGCATCCTGCTGGCGGTGATGCGGCTGTCGAAGAACCCCGTGACCTCGTCCGTCGCCTGGTTCTACATCTGGTTCTTCCGCGGTACCCCGGTCCTGGTCCAGCTCATCGTCTGGTTCAACCTGGGCCTGGTCTTCGAGTACATCAACCTCGGGCCGATCTACAAGGACGAGTGGTCGCAGTTCATGACCCCGTTCCTGACGGCACTGCTGGGTCTCGGCCTCAACGAGGCGGCGTACATGGCGGAGATCTGCCGGGCCGGTCTGCTCTCGGTCGACGAGGGCCAGACCGAGGCGTCGCACGCGCTGGGCATGAGCCACAGCAAGACGCTGCGCCGGATCGTCATCCCGCAGGCGATGCGCGTGATCGTGCCGCCCACGGGCAACGAGGTCATCAACATGCTGAAGACGACCTCGCTGGTGTCCGTGGTGCAGTACTCGGAACTGCTCCGCGTCGCCCAGGACATCGGGCAGACCTCCGGTGCGCCGGCCGAGATGCTGTTCCTCGCTGCCGCCTGGTACCTGGTGCTGACCTCGGTCTTCAGCGTGGGCCAGTACTACCTGGAGCGGTACTACGCCCGCGGCTCCAGCCGCATGCTCCCCAGCACGCCGTTCCAGAAGATCAGGGCGAACCTGTTGTCCCTGTCGAACCGTTCGTCGGCGGGAGGCACCGCATGACCGCCATGGTGAAGGCCGAGGGCGTCCACAAGTCCTTCGGTCTGGTCGAGGTGCTCAAGGGCATCGACCTGGAAGTGAAGCAGGGTGAGGTCTTCTGCCTCATCGGCCCCTCGGGCTCCGGCAAGTCGACCTTCCTGCGGTGCATCAACCACCTGGAGAAGATCAACGCCGGCAAGCTCTACGTCGACGGGGAGCTGGTCGGCTACCGCCAGAAGGGCGACAAGCTGTACGAGCTCAAGGACAGCGAGGTCGCGCTGAAGCGCCGGGACATCGGCATGGTCTTCCAGCGTTTCAACCTGTTCCCGCACATGACGGCGCTGGAGAACGTCATGGAGGCTCCGGTCCAGGTCAAGGGCGTGAGCAAAGGCCAGGCCAGGGACCGTGCCGGGGAGCTCCTGGAGCGGGTCGGACTGGCCGACAAGGCCGGAAACTACCCGTCCCAGCTCTCCGGCGGCCAGCAGCAGCGCGTCGCGATCGCCCGGGCCCTGGCGATGGACCCGAAGCTGATGCTCTTCGACGAGCCGACCTCGGCGCTGGACCCGGAGCTGGTCGGTGACGTCCTCGACGTCATGCGCGACCTCGCCGAGTCCGGTATGACGATGGTCGTCGTCACCCACGAGATGGGCTTCGCGCGCGAGGTCGGCGACAGCCTGGTCTTCATGGACGGCGGCGTGGTCGTCGAGTCCGGCGACCCCCGCGAGGTCCTGACGAACCCTCAGCACGAGCGCACGAGGTCGTTCCTGTCGAAGGTGCTCTAGCGGTACGACGACGAAAGGGGCGGTACGACGGTGTCGTGCCGCCCCTTTCGCGTGCCCCTACTTCAGCGCGAGCACCAGCGTGTCCGACGGTGAGCTCCACACCGGGCGCGCCTCGGCGAAGCCCCGTTCGCGCAGGACGCGGGCGTGCCACTGGGCCGACGGGGTGTCGCCGTCCGCGTGTTCGCCGTAGATCTCGAAGCGCCTTGCCGTGGGGCCCGCGAGGACGGGGTCGGCGGCGGCGACCTCCCACCAGGCGGCCCAGTCGAGGACGCCGTTCTGCCGGGCCCGTTCCATGTGCGCGTGGCGCTGCGCGCGTTCGGCCGTGTTGATCCGGGGCGTGGACTCGTCGACCATGCGGTCCGCGTTCATGAAGACGCCGCCGTCGCGGACGAGTTCGGCGATCCGCCCGTAGAGGACCGCGAGGGGTTCGCTGTGCAGCCAGTGCAGGGCCGTGGCGGTCAGGACGGCGTCGTAGGAGTCGTGCGGCAGCTCCGCGGCCCAGTCCGGGTCCTTGAGGTCGGCCGTCACGAAGGTGACCCGCCGGTCGCCCGCGAAGGTGCCCTCGGCGATGGCGAGGAGCGCCGGGTCGAGGTCCACGCCGGTGCTGGTGGCCTCCGGGAACCGGGCGAGCAGCCTGGCCGTGATACTTCCTGTGCCGCACGCGAGGTCCAGCACGCGCGGCCGGGGTCCGACGAGGGCCTCGACCATGTCGAGCATCACCCGGAACCGCTCCTCGCGGTCCGGCATGTACCACTCCTGCTGCCGGTCCCAGCTCTCCTGCCAGGCCTGCCAGTCGGTTCCGACACCGGTCGTCATCAAAGCCCCCTGTCCCGTCATCGCCGTAATACCCTGGAAGCACGATCAGCTGTTACCCGACCGCATCCCGACGATAGAACGCCTCCGTAAGGACTACAAGTGGAACTGGCCTATTACTCGGACTACGCCGTACGTCTGGTCAACAGCGAGGACCCGGCCCGCGGCCAGGACTCCCTGACCTCCGTCGAGGCCGTCCGCGATCTGTTCGGTGCCGGACAGGAGGCGGGCCGGCGGGCCACGGACGCCGACGTGACCCGCTTCCGCTCCGTCCGGGCGCGGCTGCGGGCGGTCTTCGAGGCGGCGGACCAGGGCGACGAGACCCTCGCGGTGAACCTGCTGAACTCGCTGCTCCTGGAGTTCCCGGTGAGCCCGCAGATCTCCGGGCACGACTTCCGGGACGACGACGGCCGCCCGCTGTGGCACATGCACCTCGCGGACCACCCCTCCAACGCGACGGCGGGCTACGCGGCCATCGCCGCGATGGGCCTGGCCTTCCACCTCACCGAGTACGGCGTCGACCGGCTCGGCCTGTGCGAGGCCGCACCCTGCCGCAACGCCTACCTCGACACCTCCACCAACCGCTCCCGGCGGTACTGCTCCGACCGCTGCGCCACCCGCGCCAACGTGGCCGCCTACCGGGCCCGCAAGCGCCTGGAGGCCGACCGGTCGGCGAACAGCGGCCGCACCGCGGACACCGCCCAGCGCACGGCGGCCAGCGGCGAGCGCTGACCGGGCCTGAGCGGCCGGTACCTGAGCCGGGCCTTCCCCAGCACGAGGTCCTCGGGTACGACGCCGTAGTCCGTGCTGTCGCCGCCCGCGAACGCGTTGTCGCCGAGCACCCACCAGCCGCCCTCGCGACGCTCCACGGCCCGCTTGACGACGAGCAGGTCCTGCTGGAACGGATGCCTGAGGACCACGATGTCGCCGATCCCGACCCTGGCCCCCCAGTGCACGACGAGCTGGTCCCCGTGCTGGAGCGTGGGCACCATCGACGGCCCGGTCACCTCGGCCACCCCGAGGAAGGGCAGCAAGGACCTCCCCCGCTCGGTCTCCTGCGACAGCTCCGGCATCCCCGGCACCTCCCCGGTACGTTCATCCACCAGTCTCAGTCTGACCCCGGACTTTTGTCCTAAGCCCATGGGGGCACTCGCGAATTCGGCTCTCCCAGGGAGTAATGTCGCACCTGAGAAGACGATCACGAGGAAGGAATGCTCCATGCTTTCCCGCCTGTTTGCCCCCAAGGTCAAGGTCAGCGCACACTGCGACCTGCCCTGTGGTGTGTACGACCCGGCCCAGGCCCGCATCGAGGCGGAGTCGGTGAAGGCCGTGCAGGAGAAGATGGCCGCCAACGACGACCCGCACTTCCAGGCGCGTGCCACGGTCATCAAGGAGCAGCGCGCCGAGCTCGCGAAGCACCACGTTTCCGTGCTCTGGAGCGACTACTTCAAGCCCCCGCACTTCGAGAAGTACCCGGAGCTGCACCAGCTGGTCAACGACACCCTGAAGGCCCTCTCGGCCGCCAAGGCGTCGACCGACCCGGCGACCGGCCAGAAGGCCCTGGACTACATCGCCCAGATCGACAAGATCTTCTGGGAGACCAAGAAGGCCTGACCCACGGCCTGCTCCGCCTGGTCGGCGATCGGTGCACCATCGCGGATCCGAAGGCGGCCGAAGGGGCCCGGACGGTTCACCGTCCGGGCCCCTTCGTGCTGTTCTGACCACAGGACGCGGCCACCTCTGCGCAGCGAGCCCCTCAGTGCTCCCCCGCCTCCAACAACCCCGCCGCCGCGCCCACGATCCGCGGGTCCGGGGTGCCGACGACCTCCTCGTCCTTGTCGGAGTAGTCGAAGCGGGCCAGGACGCTGCGCATGGCCTCGACGCGGGCGCGCTTCTTGTCGTTGCTCTTGACCACCGTCCAGGGGGCGAACTGCGTGTCCGTCTCGCGGAACATGGCGACCTTGGCCGCGGTGTAGTCGTCCCAGCGGTCCAGGGAGGCCAGGTCCATGGGGCTGAGCTTCCACTGCCGTACGGGATCTATCTGGCGGATCGTGAAACGGGTGCGCTGCTCCCCCTGGGAGACCGAGAACCAGAACTTCAGCAGGTCCACGCCGTCGTCCACGAGCATCCGCTCGAACAGCGGGGCCTGCCGCATGAAGCGCCGGTACTCGTCGTCCGTGCAGAAGCCCATGACCCGCTCCACACCGGCCCGGTTGTACCAGGACCGGTCGAACAGCACGATCTCGCCGGCGGTCGGCAGGTGTTCGACGTACCGCTGGAAGTACCACTGCCCGCTCTCGCGCTCGGTCGGCTTCTCCAGCGCGACCACCCGGGCGCCACGGGGGTTCAGGTGCTCCGTGAAGCGCTTGATGGTGCCGCCCTTGCCGGCCGCGTCCCGTCCTTCGAAGACGATGACCAGCCGGCGTCCGGTCTCCTTGACCCAGCTCTGGAGCTTCAGCAGTTCGATCTGCTGGAGCCGCTTGTGCCAGTCGTACTCCTTGCGCTCCATGCGGTGCTGGTAGGGGTAGTTCTCCCGCCAGGTGTCGATCGGGCCGCCGTCCGGGCGGATGAGCACGGGGTCGTCGGGATCGGTGTAGTCGACCTTCAGGTCGGTCGGCAGAGGCGTCATCCTGGGTCCCCTCTCGTCTCGATGGGTCAGTGGAACTGCGGCACGATCAGGTAGATGCCGTACGCCACCACCGCCGCGCAGGCCAGGAAGCAGAGGCCGGCCTGGGCGGCGCCGAGAGTCGACGTGCTTCCGCCATCCTCCCGCGCTCCCTCGAATCGGGCGAGGCCGAGTACCCCGAGTGCGAAGACGACGACCACGGCGACGGTGACGCCGACGCTCACCGCGGTGACCTGGCCGAGTGCGGACCAGTCGATGCTCATGACAGGAACTCCTGGGGAGGCTCAGGCGGCCGTGCGGACACGGGCCGGCGGCTCGGTGCGGAGGGTGACCTCGTGGGTGTCGTTGACGTTGTGCGCGCTCACCGGGTTGCGGCGGGACAGCAGCACGATGCCCCCGGCGACGGCCACGCCGACCAGGGCGACGACGACGGTGCCGAGGTTGCCGCCGTGCTTGACCGCGCTCGCGGACAGGCCGCCCACCAGCGCGGCGGCGGGCAGGGTGATCAGCCAGGCCAGGACCATCCGGCCGGCCACGCCCCAGCGGACCTCGGCGAGTCGCCGGCCGAGGCCCGCGCCGAGGATGCTGCCGGAGGCGACCTGGGTGGTGGACAGCGCGAAGCCGAGGTGGGCGGAGGTCAGGATGACCGCCGTGGACGCCGTCTCGGCGGCGAAGCCCTGCGGGGACTGGATCTCGGTGAGCCCCTTGCCCATGGTGCGGATGATCCGCCAGCCGCCGAGGTAGGTGCCGAGACCGATCGCGAGGCCGGCGGAGGCGATGACCCACACCGGCGGACCGGCGTCGGGGCCGAGCGCGCCCGCGGAGATGAGGGTCAGCGTGATGACGCCCATGGTCTTCTGGGCGTCGTTGGTGCCGTGCGCGAGGGAGACGAGGGACGCGGAGGCGATCTGGCCGAGCCGGAAGCCCTTGGTCACCGAGTCCCTGCGGGCGCGGGCGGTCAGCTTGTAGGCGAGGTAGGTGGCGAGCAGGGCCGCGAGACCCGCCACCACGGGGGAGGCCACGGCCGGGAGCAGGATCTTCTCGACGACCTTGTCGAAGTGCACGCCGTGCTGGCCCGCCCCGACCCAGACCGCGCCGATCAGCCCGCCGAAGAGCGCGTGCGAGGAGCTCGACGGGAGACCGATCAGCCAGGTCAGCAGGTTCCACAGAATCGCTCCGACCAGCCCCGCGAAGATCATCCCGGGTGAGACGAGGGTGTCGTCCACGATGCCGCCGGAGATCGTCCTGGCGACCTCGGTCGACAGGAAGGCGCCCACGATGTTGAGGGCGCCGCTCACCAGGACCGCGGTCCTCGGTTTCAGTGCGCCGGTCGCGATGGACGTCGCCATCGCGTTGGCCGTGTCGTGGAATCCGTTGGTGAAGTCGAAGGCCAGAGCCGTGACGATGACGACCGCCACGAGGAACGTGATGTGGTCCATGCCCTCATGGGAGCAAGCGCTTCCGTACGGGAGACGAACGCGAGGCAAAGCCCGTTCCAGGTCCACGCACCCGGACGGTGAGCATCGTGCGATGCTGGCGTGATGGTGAGCGTCTCATGGTGAGCGTCGAGGACCTGGTGCGGCTGCGGCAGGCGCGGGACCGAATGGACCGCGAGTACACCGAGCCGCTGGACGTGCCCGCGCTCGCCCGGACCGCGCTGATGTCCCCCGGCCACTTCCAGCGCAGCTTCCGCGCGGAGTTCGGGGAGACGCCGTACGGCTATCTCATGACCCGGCGCATCGAGCGCGCGAAGGCGCTGCTGCGGCGGGGCGACCTGTCGGTCACCGAGGTCTGCATGGCGGTCGGCTGCACCTCCCTCGGTTCCTTCAGCTCGCGCTTCACCGAACTGGTGGGGGAGACGCCGAGCGCCTACCGCGCCCGCACCCACGAGGAGATCGCCGGGATCCCGCCGTGCGTGGTCCGCAGGCACACCCGGCCCCGGCGGGCCTAACGTGAACCCATGGACATCAGACTCAAGAACTGCTTCATCGCCGTCGACGACCATGACAAGGCGATCGCGTTCTACCGGGACGTCCTGGGCATGGAGGTGCGCAACGACGTCGGGTACGAGGGGATGCGGTGGGTGACGGTCGGCTCGCCGCTCCAGCCGGACCTGGACATCGTCCTGGAGCCCCCGGCGGCGGATCCGGACGCGTCCCCCGCGGACAAGGAGGCGATGGCCCGGCTGCTGGCGAAGGGGCTGTTGCGGGGAGTCAACTTCACGACCACGGACTGTGACGCGTTGTTCGCGCGCGTCCGGGAGTCCGGGGCCGAGGTGATCCAGGAGCCGATGGACATGCCGTACGGGGTGCGGGACTGCGCGTTCCGGGACCCGGCGGGGAACATGCTGCGGTTCATGCAGGTGCCGAAGTAGAGCCGCCTACGATCACCGCATGACTACCCGCTGGACTTACGCCTTCGTGGACCGGCCCGTCCCCCGCTTCGCCCAGGCCTGCGACTTCTGGGCCGGCGTCACGGGCACCCGCCTGTCCGGGTTCCGCGGTGAGCGGCGGGAGTTCGTCACGCTGCTGCCCGCCGAGGGGACCGACGCCTGCGTCAAGATCCAGGCCGTCGCCTCCGGGCCCGGCGGTGCGCACATCGACTTCTGCGTCGACGACGTACGGAAGTTCGCGAGGACGGCAGAGGCGCTCGGCGCGCATGTGGTCGCCGATCAGGGGACGTTGGTGGTACTGCGCTCCCCCGCGGGCCAGTTGTTCTGCGCCGATCCCTGGCGGGGGCAGTCGGCCCGCCCGCCGGTGTTCCGGGGCGCCCGGCTCGACCAGGTCTGCCTGGACCTCCCCCCATCCCTGTACGAGGCCGAAGTCGCCTTCTGGACCGCTCTGTTGCCTGACTGGGAGTCCTTCCCCGGCTCGCTCCCCGAGTTCCACGTGCTGAGGCCGCCGGCCGGTTTCCCCGTCCGCATCCTCCTCCAGCGCCTGGAGGAGGAACGCCCCGCCTCCGCCCACCTGGACCTGGCCTGCGCGGACGTCGGGGCGACACGGGCCGAACACGAGCGCCTGGGCGCCGAGTTCGTCGCCGAAGGCAGGAGCTGGACGGTGCTGCGGGACCCGGCGGGCGGCCTGTACTGCCTGACGGGCCGGGATCCGGAGACGGGCGGGCTCCCTAGCCGACGGTGACGATCAGGCAGTCGCTCCGGCCCTGCTTGTCGGGGGTGGCGTCGGCGCACGCCGACCTCCACCCGTCCGGCAGCGAGGGCGTCGGACTGCTCCGCTCCCAGACGTAGGGCCCCGGCGGCTCGGCGGAGTCCTGGAGCCACAGCGTCAGCGCGCCCGCGACGACCACGAGAACCGCCCACACCAGCAGGGCCCAGCGCCATAAGCGACCGGTCACCCCCACGGCTCCACGTCCACGACCGCCGCCACCGGAAGCGGGCCGTAGATGTGCGGGAACTCCTCGGCGCCGGGCTCGGGGGCCTCGTACTTCAGGGGTACGTCGAGGAGTGCGGGGTCGATGACGAGGACCACCAGGTCGGGCACGTCGGCGAAGAACGCGGCGGCCGTGCGCGGCAGCTGCTCGCGGGTCGAGCAGTGGATGAACCCCTCCTCCTGGAGGGTGCGGCCGCGCGTGGAGATCTCGTACGTGCCCTTGGCCCGGGCCTCCTCCCACAGGGAGCGTTCGGTGATGTGCACGATGGGCTGCGTTGTGGACATGCCGTCACGGTACGGCCTGAGCCGGGCCGCCCGCGCCTGCAAGTACCGCTGCTCGGGCAGGCTCAGCGTCCTGGCCGCCGCCGACTCGTAGGCGGCCCGGGCCTCCTCGTGGGCACCGGAGCGCTCCAGCAGGTGCCCGCGCACGGCGTCCAGCCGGTGCCCCAACTCGTCGGGCAGCCGGTCCAGTTCGGCGAGCCCCGCCTGCGGCCCGTGGACCATGGCCACCGCGACCGCCCGGTTCAGCCGCTCCACGGGCCCGGGAACCAGCCGTACGAGAACGTCGTAGAGCCCGAGGATCTCCCGCCAGTCGGTCTCCTGTGCCGAGGGTGCCTCGTCGTGCACGGCGGCGATGGCCGCGCGGATCTGGTAGGGCCCGGCACGGTGGCGGGCCAGCGTCCGGGTGACCAGGGCGACGCCCTCCCCGATCGCCGCCCTGTCCCAGCGGGCGCGGTCCTGTTCGTCGAGGGGGACGAGGTCGCCGTCCGGGCCGGTGCGGGCGTCACGGCGGGCGTCGGTGAGGAGCATCAGGGCGAGCAGGCCCGCGGTCTCGCAGTCGTCGGGGAGGAGCCGGTGGACCGTGCGGGTCAGCCGGATCGCCTCGCCGGCGAGGTCGCGCCGCTGGAGCGCGGGTCCGGAGGTCGCCGTATGGCCCTCGTTGAAGATCAGGTAGAGGGTGTGCAGGACCGCGGGCAGCCGCTCCTCCCACCGGTCGGGACGTCCGAACCGCACGCCCCGCACCTTCTGCTTGGCCCGGCTGACGCGCTGCGCCATCGTCGCCTCGGGGACGAGGTGGGCCCGGGCGATCTCCGCCGTGGTCAGACCGCCCACCGCACGCAGGGTGAGCGCGATCTGCGCGGACGCGGTGAGGTCCGGATGGCAGCACAGGAACAGCAGCGACAGGGTGTCGTCCTCGCGCGGCGCACGGTCGGCGACGGCCGTGACCCGCAGGTCCAGCGCCGCCGCCCGCTCCTCCCGGGCCCGCCGGGCCTCCTCCGCTCGCAGCGCGTCGGTCAGCCGCCGCGAGGCCACCCTGATGAGCCAGCCACGCGGATTGTCGGGCACCCCCGCGTCCGGCCACTGCCCGGCCGCGGCCAGCAGCGCCTCCTGTACGGCGTCCTCGGCGGCGTCGAAATGTCCGTACCGCCGGACCAGCGCGCCGAGGACCTGCGGCGCGTGCAGCCGCAGCAGGTCCTCGATCGCGGTGGTCCCCGGCACGGGTCTCAGATGTCCCCGGCGCCGTCCAGGATGGGCCGGATCACGACCGGGTACTCGGGGGCGCCGGCGGGCTGGGGGCACTGGGTGATCCGCTCGGCGATCTCCGTGACCCGCTCCAGGCTCTCGCACTCCAGGACCCAGTAACCGCACATGAGCTCCTTGGTCTCGCCGTACGGGCCGTCGGTGATCACCGCCTTGCCGTCCGCGTCCCGGCTGACGTGCCGGATCTTCGCGGGCTCCGCGAGGCCCTGGGCGTCGAGGAACTCTCCGGTCTCGGAGAGGTCGTTGTTGATGGCGCCCATGAAGGCGTACATCGCCTGGATCTCCTGCTCGCCCCAGACGGGGGACTGCTCGGAGCCCTTGCCGCGCATGGCCTCGTAGTCGGCCTGCGTCGCCTGCACCATCACCAGGTACTTCATGATTCCGCTCCTTCGGCGTCGATCGGCTCGGCCACCCGGGGTGGGCGGCTCTCACAGGGGACGTCGGAGCCGGGGACGGATTCTCGACAGGGCTCGGGAAAATTCTCCGGACCAGGTTCAGGAAGGGTTTCCGGCGGGTGCGCCGCCCTGCTCCTCGCCATGTCCGCCGTGCCCCTCGCCGGGGTCGGCGACCTGGTCGGCGCAGGCCGGGCACTCGGGGTTGTGGCACGGGCCGCCCGTCCACACGGGGACCCATGCGCCGAGGGTCTTGTGACGCCGTACGACGGTCTCGACCGGCTGCCCGCAGACGGGACAGACGCGTTCGTCAGTGCCCATGCCCTCAGGGTAGGGCGAAGGGGGGCGTGGCGCTCTGTGCCTAAAGGGTCGTTCCTGGGCCGTGGCGCGGCACCCGGACCGTTCCGGCCCTACCGCGGGGTACCCGGTTCGCGCCACATCGGCCACATCAGGGGGCCGTCGGGCAGTGCGAGCGGGCGTTCCACGAGGGCGAAGCCGAGGCGCTCGTACAGCACCCGGCTCCGCTCGCTGCTCGCTTCCAGGTAGGCCGGGATCCCCTCCCGGTCGCACCGCTCCAGCACCGACCCGATGAGCGCGCTCCCCAGCCCCTCCCCCTGCCGCCCGGGGGCCACGCCGATCATCCACAGGTACTCGTGCGCCCGCCCGGCGGGGTGCACCCCGGCCGTGAGCGTGCCGATCAGCTCGATCCGCTCGTTGTCCGGGTCCAGCGCCTCCCGCAACGCGGCGAAGCCGTCCTCCTCCTCGGCGCTCTCCGCCGGCACCGGCAGCCACAGCGCACACGCCGCCCCGTCCTCCGTCACATCGACCCGGCCCTCGGCCATCACGATGTCGACGAACGCGGCCATCAGCCGCGGATGCGTGGCACGGCGGTACTCCTCACCCGGGAAGATCCACCGGCTGACCGGATCGTCCTGGAAGGCCGAGTCCAGCAGCCGCGTGACCGGCTCCCGGTCGTCCGCGCCCGCCGTCCGTATCGCCACACCCATGCCTGCCCGCCCCTTTGGTCTCAACAGCCTCTGCTCGCAAGGTTGTTGAGCCTAACCGGTGAGCAGGCGGAAGCGGGCCCCGCACACCGTGGGGATGTGCGGGACCCGTTCCTACCGGAGCCTCGAGGGCCACGCGGGGTCAGGAACCGCGCGGCCCCCTCGCTCCGGCGTCCTCAACTGCTGCGCCGGGTCACGAACTCGGCGAGCGACAGCAGTCCGCCAGCCGCCTCCGGATCGGGCACCGCGCGGGCCAGGTGGCCCATCGCCCGAGCCATCCGGTCGGCCGCCTGCACCTGCGCCCAGTCCCGGCCCCCGGCCTCCTCCACGGCGAGGACCGTGCGCGCCAGGTCCCGCTCGTCGTACGGCGCCGCGTACAGCTCGGCCAGGTCCGCGGACGCCGCCGTGCCCGAGGTGAGCGCGGCGACCACCGGAAGGGACTTCTTGCGGGCGGCCAGGTCCGCGCCGGCCGGTTTGCCGGTGCGGCTCGGGTCGCCCCATATGCCGATCACGTCGTCGATGAGCTGGAAGGCGAGCCCGGCCTCCCGGCCGAAAGCGTCCATCGCCTCGACGTCCTCGGTGGACGAGCCCGCGTACAGCGCCCCGAGCGCACAAGCGCACCCGAGCAGCGCGCCCGTCTTCGCCTCGGCCATGACGAGCACCTGGTCGAGGGTGACCTCGCCGGGGCTCAGCCCCTCCATGGCGGTGTCCTCGTGCTGGCCCTCGCACAACTCGACGACGCATGAGGCGAGCCGGGCCGCGGCGGCACCGGCCGCGGGATGCGGATCCTCGGCCAGCAGCCGCAGCGCCAGCGCCTGGAGGGCGTCCCCGGCGAGGATCGCGTCCGCGTCGCCGAACACGGTCCAGGCGGTGGGGCGGTGTCTGCGGGTGGTGTCGCGGTCCATCACGTCGTCATGGAGCAGGGTGAAGTTGTGGACCAGCTCCACCGCCACGGCCGCCCGCACGGCCGCTTGCCTCGCCCGGTCCCCGCCGAGCGCCGTGGCCGCGGTGAGGACGAGGGCGGGCCGTATCGCCTTGCCGGCGTTGCCCGCGGCCGGGGTGCCGTCGGCGTGCTCCCAGCCGAAGTGGTAGAGAGCGACCCGGCGCAGGGACCGGGGCAGCGACTCCACCGCGCGGCGCAACGCGGGGTCGACCGCCGCCCGGACCCTCTCCAGGATCACGCCGGCCTCGTGCCCGTCGGCCGGGCCGGGCGCGGTCACCCGGTCCCCGGGGCGCTCCCCGGCGGGCACCCCCCTTCCCGCCTCGGCCGGCACCTCCGCCCGCCCCTCGACCGACGTGCCCGTCCATCCGGAAACCGCTGCCCCGGCCCGTCCGGCGGCTGATGTCCCCGTGCCCCCGGCGGGCGATGCCACCGTCCCCCCGGCGCCCGACACCTCCGTCGCCTCGGCAGCCGACACCTCCGTCCCCTGGGCGGTCGGTGTCCGTGTCGTCTCCGTCCCCTGGGCGGTCGGCGTCCGTGCCGTCTCCGTTCTCCCCGGCGCCCGTGCCTGCGTATCCGTCGTGAACTCCGCCATGGGACCCCCCTCGGTCACTCCGCGGACGGTGGCGCTTCCGCTGCGGGTGGGCGCCTGCCACCGGGGTGTCTCCACCCCGGTGTCCGACCGGGATGTACCCGCGCCCGAGGGCGAGGACACGGCTCCCAGGTGCAGAAACGTCACCTCCACCGGCCGATCTCGACGTTCTCCAGCACCCCGAGCGCGTCCGGCACCAGCACGGCCGCCGAGTAGTAGGCCGTCACCAGGTACTTGATGATCGACTGTTCGTTGATGCCCATGAACCGCACCGACAGGCTCGGCTCGATCTCGTCCGGGATGCCCGCCTGCTGAAGGCCGATGACGCCCTGGTCCGCCTCACCGGTACGCATGGCGATGATCGACGTCGTCCGCTCCGGGGTGACCGGGATCTTGTTGCACGGGTAGATCGGCACCCCGCGCCAGGTGGGGATGCGGTTGCCGCCCACGTCGATGGTCTCGGGGACGAGACCGCGCTTGTTCAGCTCACGGCCGATCGCGGAGATCGCGCGCGGGTGGGCGAGCAGCAGCTTGGTGCCCCGCCGGCGGCTGAGCAGTTCGTCGAGGTCGTCGGGGCTCGGCACACCGTCGTGCGGCTGGAGCCGCTGGTCGTACTCGCAGTTGTTCAGCAGCCCGAACTCGCGGTTGTTGACGAGCTCGTGCTCCTGGCGCTCCTTGAGGGCCTCGACGGTCAGCCGGATCTGCTGTTCCGTCTGGTTCATCGGCTGGTTGTACAGGTCGGCCACGCGTGTGTGGATGCGCAGGACGGTCTGGGCGATGCTCAGCTCGTACTCGCGGGGCCGGGCGTCGTAGTCGACGAAGGTGTGCGGGATGTCGGGCTCGCCGTCATGGCCCGCCGCGAGGTCGATCTCCTTCTCGCCGTACTTGTTGGTGCGCTGCGACGGGATCGCCCGCTGCTCCCGCAGGTGCTCGCGCAGGGCGTCGGAGCGCTCCGCGACCTGCTCGACATCCTGGCGGGGCAGCACCAGGACGGTGCAGGTGGTGGCCGCGCGGGCGGTGTACTCCCAGATGGCGTCCGGGTCCAGGAGCGCCTGGTCGCCGAAGTAGGCGCCGTCGGCGAGGACTCCGAGGACCGCGTCGTCGCCGTAGGGGCCGGTGCCGACCTTCTCCACGCGGCCGTGCGCCAGCAGGTACACCTCCTCGGTCCGGCCGCCGAACGAGGCGATCACCTGCCCCGGGGCGAACTCCCGCTGCTGGCAGCGCTGGGCGAGCTCGGAGAGCACGTCGTCGTCCTCGTAGGACCTGAGCGCCGGCAGCTCGCGCAGCTCGTCGGGGATCACCTCGACCCGGTCGCCGGTCTTCACGAACGTCACGCGGCCGTCGCCCACGGCGTAGCTCAGGCGCCGGTTCACCCGGTACGTGCCGCCCTGGACGTTCACCCAGGGCAGCATGCGCAGCAGCCAGCGGGAGCTGATCTCCTGCATCTGGGGTGCGGACTTGGTGGTGGTGGCCAGGTTCCGCGCGGCCGCCGTGCCGAGACTCTGCTGCGGCCGGCCCTGCTCGGTGCGGACCTCTTCGCCTACCGACATAAGGAATTGCCCTCCCGGTACATGCCCGGACGCGATCTGCTCCCGGGCATCGATGTGCGGGACCAACCCTTCCTCACGGAGCGTGCCGGTGCTATTACCCGAAAGAGCGGGAATGGATCACCACGGAGCTGGGCATATGCGCGTTTCATGTTCCCTTCCGCCCGGTCAAGGCCGTTCGCCGCAGCGGAATATGACTGTCCGAATCAGCTCGCACGCCGTACGAACCAGGAGTCGGATGCGGCCGCCTTCGGTACAAGCACGGGTACGAGCCGACCCGCGTCGGGCGGTCGGTGCGCAGCGCGAAGGAGGGGGCCATGGCCTCACCCATGTCCGCCGCCAGATTCCTGGCCGTCCTGAAGGCGGAGGGCGCGACCGTCGTCGAGGTCGGTGACTGGGAGCACCACAACCGCAACCACGTCGGCGCCTGGGGGCCCGTGCACGGCGTGATGATCCACCACACGGTGACCAGCGGCAGCGCGGCCACGGTGGAGCTGTGCCGCAAGGGCTACACGGGCCTGCCGGGCCCCCTGTGCCACGGCGTCATCACCAAGGACGGCCGGGTCCATCTCGTCGGCTACGGCCGCGCCAACCACGCCGGTCTCGGCGACGACGACGTCCTGCGTGCCGTGATCGCGGAGACGGCGCTGCCGCCCGACAACGAGGCCAACACCGACGGCAACCGCCATTTCTACGGCTTCGAGTGCGAGAACCTCGGCGACGGCGAGGACCCCTGGCCGGACGCCCAGCTGACGGCGATCGAGCGGGTCTCCGCGGCGGTGTGCCGTCACCACGGATGGACGGAGCGCTCGGTCATCGGCCACCTGGAGTGGCAGCCGGGAAAGGTGGACCCCCGCGGCTTCACGATGTCCTGGCTGCGCGGCCGGATCCGCGAGCGCCTGGAGTGACCCCGCAGGTCACAATGGGGGCGTGACCGTCCTCGACACCCTGCGCCCCCGCCTCCCCTCCCCCGTGCAGGAACTGTCGGACCCCCGCTTCACCCGCCACGGCCTGCGCCTCCTCCTCAAGCGGGACGACCTGATCCACCCGGAGATCGTCGGCAACAAGTGGCGCAAACTCGTGCCGAACCTCGCCGCGGCGGCCGGCCGTACCGTCGTCACCTTCGGCGGCGCCTACTCCAACCACCTGCGCGCCACGGCAGCCGCCGGACGCCTCCTCGGCCTGCCCACGGTGGGCGTGGTCCGCGGGCAGGAACTCGCCGACCGGCCCCTGAACCCCTCCTTGGCCCGGTGCGCGGCCGACGGCATGCGCCTGCACTTCGTGGACAGGTCGACGTACCGCGCCAAGACCGACCCGGCCGCCCTCGCGCGCGTGCTGCGCGCGGCGGACGCCGAGGACGCCTACGTCGTCCCGGAGGGCGGCAGCAACGTGCTCGCGGTACGCGGCTGCCGCGCGCTCGGCGCGGAGCTCGTCGGTCGGGCGGACGTGGTCGCGATCGCCTGCGGCACCGGCGGCACCCTGGCGGGCCTGGCGGCCGGACTCGCCCCTGACCAGCGCTGCCTGGGTGTTCCCGTCCTCAGAGGCGGCTTCCTGAGCGGCGACACGGAGTCCCTGCAACACCGCGCCTTCGGCGCCCGCCGCGGCGACTGGACACTCGACGACCGCTTCCACTTCGGCGGCTACGCCCGCACCACGCCCGAACTCGACGCCTTCGCGGACGACTTCGAGCAGCGCCACGGTGTCCCCGTGGAACGACTTTATGTCGCCAAGTTGCTGTTCGGACTGGTCGCTCTGGCCGGAGAGGGCGCCTTCGCGCACGGGACGACCGTCGCGGCCGTGGTCACGGGCCGGCCCTTTCCCTGACCACGGCCCTGCCCCGGCCTACTCCGCCGCCTCCCGATAGGCCGCCGCCTCCTCCAGGTCCAGTCTGCGCAGCAGTGTGCGGAGCATTTCGTCGTCGATGTAGCGCAGGTCCCGCAGCTTGACGAAGACCGTGCGTTCGGCGCCGATCATCTCGCGGGAGAGGCGGCGGTAGGTGTCGTCGACCGTCTCGCCCGTCAGCGGGTTGGACTGGCCGAGGCGTTCCCAGACGGCGTTGCGGCGGCGTTCCAGGACCGTGCGCAGGCGGTCGGCGAGGGGTGGGGGGAGGGCGTTGCGCTCGTCGGCGAGGAGTTCGTCCAGGCGGCTCTCGGCGGCCCGGGAGGCCTGCGCCTGGGCGTTGGCCTCGGCGAGCGTCTCCGCCTGCCGGTCGCGGCCGGGGAGCTTCAGCATGCGGATCAGCGGGGGCAGGGTGACGCCCTGCACGACCAGGGTGCCGATGACCGTGGTGAAGGTGAGGAAGAGGATCAGGTTGCGGCCCTCGAAGGCCGCGCCGTCGTGCAGGGTCTCCGGGATCGAGAAGGCGATGGCCAGCGAGACCACGCCCCGCATTCCGGCCCAGGCGATGACGAACGGCCCCTTCCAGGTGGGGTTCTCCTCACGATCGCGGATCCGCGCGGACAGTATGCGGGGCAGGAAGGTCGCCGGATAGACCCACACGAACCTCGACACGACGACCACGAGGAAGACGGCGACCGCGTACCAGGCGGCACGTCCGCCCTCGTACTCGCCGAGGCCCTTCAGCACGACGGGCAGTTGCAGTCCGATGAGGGCGAAGACCGACGACTCCAGGACGAAGGCGACCATTTTCCATACGGCGTCCTCCTGGAGGCGGGTCGCGAAGTCGACCTCCCACGCGCGGTGTCCGAGGAACAGCGCCACGACGACCACCGCGAGCACCCCGGAGGCGTGGAAGGACTCCGCGGACGCGTAGGCGACGAACGGGATCAGCAGGGACAGGGTGTTCTGGAGCAGCGGCTCCTTGAGGTGTGTGCGCAGCCAGTGGATCGGCACCATCAGCACCAGACCGACCACGACCCCGCCGACCGCGGCGAGCAGGAACTCCCCGATGCCGCCCGCCCAGGAGGCGCCCTCGCCGATCGCGGCCGCGAGCGCGACCCGGTAGGCGGTGATCGCGGTCGCGTCGTTCACCAGGGACTCGCCCTGGAGGATCGTGGTGATCCGGGAGGGCAGCCCCACCCGCCGCGCGACCGCCGTGGCGGCGACCGCGTCCGGCGGTGCCACCACCGCGCCCAGCACGAGCGCCCCGGTCAGCGACAGCCCCGGCACGATCCGGTACGCCGCCCAGCCGACGACGAGGGTCGCGAAGAGCACGTATCCCACCGACAGCAGCGCCACGGGCCGCAGTTGCGCCCGCAGGTCGAGATAGGAGCTGTCGGTGGCCGCGGTGTGCAGCAGCGGCGGCAGGATGATGGGCAGGACCACCTCCGGGTCCAGCGTGTACTCCGGCACCCCGGGCACGTAGGAGATCACGAGCCCCGCGGCGACCAGCAGCAGCGGTGCCGGCACCGGGGTGCGCCGGGCCGCCGCGGCGACCGCCGCGCTCCCCGCCACCAGCAACAGCAGTGGCATCACGTCCATGACCCTCGCCCGCCCTCGTCCATCGTCGTACGCCCACCCTCGTTTTTCCGCGCCGCCATCCGCGCGACCGTCGTAACCTGGCAATCATGAAACAGTGCACGCACGCCGACGCGCTGCCGCACCCGGAACCCGAGCCGCTCAGCGAGACGTGTCCGGAGTGCCTGAGGGACGGCACCCATCCGGTACAGCTGCGCCTGTGCCTCGACTGCGGTCATGTCGGCTGCTGCGACTCCTCGCCGGGACAGCATGCGACGAAGCACCACAAGGACACCGAGCACCCGATCATGCGCACGCACGAACCCGGCGAGAACTGGCGTTGGTGCTTCGTGGACCACGTCCTTGTGTGACCCTGGACCTGCGGGTTCCAGGACGGTTCGACCGTCTGACGTCTGGGTACGTCAACCCGGCGCGCGTTCTTCCCAATTGGAGCCGCAAACCCCCTAGACACGGAGCGTGTCCACAGATTTACTGTGAGTGACGGCATGGGGTTGGGGTCCCGGGACAGAAAAGCCGAGAGCGCGGTAGCGTCACCGCTGAACCACACTTCGCGTTACTCCGGGGGGCGACCCTCGGCCCCCGAAAAGCTTGTACCACCTTGGAGGTGAGGGTGTCCCAGATCGCAGGCGAGCCCGCGACCCAGGACTTCGTGGAAGTCCGGCTGCCGGCCGCGGGTGCCTACCTGTCGGTGCTGCGGACGGCCACGGCCGGCCTCGCAGCCCGTTTGGACTTCACCCTCGACGAGATCGAGGACCTGCGCATCGCGGTGGACGAGGCCTGCGCGATCCTGCTCCAGCAGGCCGTGCCCGGCTCGGTGCTCAGCTGTGTCTTCCGCCTCGTCGACGACTCGCTGGAGGTCACCGTCTCCGCCCCGACCACGGACGGGCACGCGCCCTCGCGCGACACCTTCGCCTGGACCGTTTTGTCGGCCCTCGCGGGCAAGGTCTCGTCGGCCGTGGACGAGGACAGGACCGTGTCGATCAGCCTCTACAAACAGCGCGGCGCGGGACCCGGGCCGGCGTGAGGAACGGGGACGGTCCGGTGCGGGACGAAGAGCGCGGCACACGGGAGCTGCCGGCCGGGGGCGGACACCGCCCTGACCGCCCGGGCGGCACCGACGGCCTGGGCGACGACGGCCCCGGCGGTTCCCGGCACACGGTGGACGGCATCGACGGCATCCCCGAGCAGGCGCGACCGCACCCCGAGGAGACCGTCGGTGACACCACGGCGACCGGCCTCCTGGACGACGGGCAGGGTGATCGGGAAGGTGCCGTGCAGGACACGCCTCCAGCAGGACCGGCCGGGGTCCTCCCGGCGCGGACGGAGGCGAGGGCTCGTGGAAGGGCGACGGGCGGGACGATGAGCGAGCACGAGCGAAACGCAGAGGACGGCGCGGCGGGCGCGAACAACACGCCGGTCCCGCACCATGATCCACAGGACCGCAGCGGGGCACGCGCGCTGTTCGTCGAGCTGCGCACGCTGAAGGACGGCAGCCCGGAGTACGCGGAGCTGCGCAACCGGCTGGTCCGGATGCACCTGCCGCTCGTCGAGCACCTCGCACGCCGCTTCCGCAACCGCGGCGAGCCGCTGGACGACCTCACCCAGGTCGCCACCATCGGTCTGATCAAGTCCGTCGACCGCTTCGACCCGGAGCGCGGCGTCGAGTTCTCGACGTACGCGACCCCCACGGTCGTCGGCGAGATCAAGCGCCACTTCCGCGACAAGGGCTGGGCGGTCCGCGTGCCGCGCCGCCTCCAGGAGCTGCGGCTGTCGCTCACGACGGCCACCGCGGAGCTCTCCCAGCAGCACGGCCGCTCCCCCACGGTCCACGAGCTGGCCGAGAAGCTGGCCATCTCGGAGGAGGAGGTCCTGGAGGGCCTGGAGTCCGCCAACGCGTACTCCACGCTGTCCCTGGACGTCCCCGACACCGACGACGAGTCGCCCGCGGTGGCGGACACCCTCGGCGCGGAGGACGAGGCCCTGGAGGGCGTCGAGTACCGCGAGTCGCTGAAGCCACTGCTGGAGGATCTCCCGCCGCGCGAGAAGCGCATCCTGCTCCTGCGCTTCTTCGGGAACATGACCCAGTCGCAGATCGCGCAGGAGGTCGGCATCTCCCAGATGCACGTCTCCCGGCTCCTGGCCCGCACCCTGGCCCAGCTCCGGGAAAAGCTCCTCGTGGAGGAGTAGAACGCCGGGGCCCGTCGAGGAGCCGACAGCCCGGGCGTCGCGCCCCAGCGGTCACCGCACGCAGGTGTGCCACCGTCAGCGCCGTGGGGGCCGGGTCGCCCAGGACCCGAACGCCTCGGCCGGTCCCGCCTTCCCGGCGGCCGGCCCCGCGGCGTCAGAGGGCCGGGCACCGCCTCAGCGGCCGGGCCCACCCCGGTTCTACGACCGGCCCTCGCCGTCCTGGGTCCGCCCGGGCCCCCTGATTCCCAGTGCCCGGGTGGTCTCGGAGTTGACCAGGAGGATCAGGGCCGCCACCGCCACCACCGCGAGGGCGATGCCCGCCGGGATGGCCACGCTGTCGGCCTTGAGGAGGTTGTAGGCGACGGGCAGGGCCATGATCTGGGTGATGACGGCCGGGCCCCGGCTCCAGCTGCGGCGGGCGAGCAGTCCACGCGCGGCGAGCAACGGCAGCAGGGCGAGGACGATCAGCGTGATGCCCCCGGTGACCGCGGACTGCCGGTCGTCGGGGTCGCCGACGATGCCCTCCACGAGCAGCCAGCCGCCCCCCACGAGGAGTGCGAGTCCTTCCAGTGCGGCCAGTGCGGCGGCGTACGTCAGTCGCCGCGGGCGCGGACCGGGGATCTCGGCGGTCTCAGCGGTCTCTGCGGTCTCGGCGGGAGAAGGGGTGGCCGGGTTCTGCTTGCTGCTCACTCCTGAAGGGTAGCCCTCGGACCCGGGGCCCCCGTGGGTGAGGCGCGGGCAACGCACACCGCGTCTCACGGGTTGCCTCGCGCCTCCGTGGCAAGGCTCACGGACCGGAGTCTTACGTGATCCCTACCTCGAACTGTGCCCGGTACCACCCAGTAGGTACGCTGCAACCCATGCGTGCACTTCTCGTGGTCAATCCGGCGGCAACCACCACAAGCGCACGTACGCGCGATGTCCTGATCCACGCGCTCGCGAGCGAGATGAAACTGGAAGCGGTCACCACCGAGTACCGCGGCCACGCGCGCGACCTGGGCCGGCAGGCGGCGGAGAGCAAGGACATCGACCTGGTCGTGGCCCTCGGCGGCGACGGCACGGTCAACGAGGTCGTCAACGGCCTCCTGCACGCGGGGCCCGACCCCGACCGCCTCCCCGGGCTCGCCGTGGTCCCCGGCGGCTCCACCAACGTCTTCGCCCGCGCTCTGGGCCTGCCCAACGACGCCGTGGAGTCCACCGGCGCCCTCCTGGACGCCCTGCGCGAGGGCCGCGAGCGCACCGTCGGGCTGGGACTGACCTCGGGCACGCCCGGCACCGAGGACGAGGCCGTGCCGGGACGGTGGTTCACCTTCAACGCGGGGCTCGGGTTCGACGCCGGTGTGGTGGGACGGGTGGAGCAGCAGCGTGAGCGCGGCAGGAAATCCACACACGCTCTCTACGTCCGCCAGGCCTTGCGCCAGTTCTTCGGCGAGGCGCACCGCCGGCAGGGGACGATCACGTTGGAGCGGCCGGACGCGGAGCCGGTGACCGGTCTGGTCCTTTCCATAGTCTCGAACACCTCTCCGTGGACCTTCCTGGGCAATCACCCGATGTACGCGTCGCCTAAGGCCTCGTTCGATAAAGGCCTCGACGTACTCGGCCTGAGCCGCATGACAGCGCCCGCGATCACCCGATATGGCACGCAGTTGCTCACTTCGTCCCCCGAACGCGGCCCCCACGGCAAGCACGCGATCTCCCTGCACGACCTGGACCAGTTCACCTTGCATTCGAAGGCGCCTCTGCCCCTCCAGATGGACGGCGACCACCTCGGACTGCGTACGAGCGTGACGTTCACAGGCGTACGCCGTGCACTGCGTGTGATTGTGTGAGCAGAAGGGGCTAAAGTCCTTTCACTCGAACGTTTAGGCCAGGGTCCACCCCATGGAAGTACGGCTGTGACCTAGTCGACACCGAGGAATCAAAAAAAACTTTCCGGAAGGGGTTGTATCCGCCGCTGAGGTTTGCGAGTCTCTACGTGGCGGTCGGGACAGCCCGCAACACCAGCGTCCACAGGCCACCGGAACCCCTCTTCAATCCACAGGACCACGCCGGGGAAGACTCGGCGATCGGCCCTTCACTTGTTGAGGGATTCGTGAAAGCGTTCACATTCACAAGCAACTTGCACGTAATACCAAGGAGAGGTAGCAGCCATGGACTGGCGTCACAACGCCGTTTGCCGCGAGGAAGACCCCGAGCTCTTCTTCCCCATCGGCAACACCGGTCCTGCGCTGCTGCAGATCGAGGAAGCCAAGGCCGTCTGCCGTCGCTGCCCCGTTATGGATCAGTGTCTGCAGTGGGCGCTCGAGTCCGGCCAGGACTCCGGCGTCTGGGGTGGTCTCAGCGAGGACGAGCGTCGCGCCATGAAGCGCCGTGCCGCCCGCAACCGGGCCCGTCAGGCTTCTGCCTGACATACCCGCCCCGCAAAACAGCCTGAGCTTGGCGGCGCGTACACCGCGTACGCTTCTCCCGCCCCCGAGCCGCAGCGCGCAGTACCCCCGATGCGCAGCACACGCTGGCAACGAGCATGTGAGCCCCGGACCCCTGAACGGTCCGGGGCTTTTTGCTGCCCCCGTCCCCGCCGCCGTTCTACTTGTGCGCCCGTACCGGCACGTCCAGGATCACCCGGGTCCCGCCCTCCGGTGCCGGGACCATGTCGAACGTGCCGCCCAACTCCCCCTCCACCAGGGTCCGTACGATCTGGAGCCCCAGGTTTCCGGCGGTGTGCGGGTCGAAGCCCTCGGGCAGGCCGACACCGTCGTCCTGGACGGTGACGAGGAGACGGGCCTCCTTGGTGGTGCCGCCGCGGACGGCCGAGACCTCGACGGTGCCGGTCTCGCCCTCACGGAAGCCGTGCTCCAGGGCGTTCTGGAGGATCTCGGTCAGGACCATCGAGAGCGGGGTGGCGACCTCGGCGTCCAGGATGCCGAAGCGGCCGCTGCGTCGGCCGGTGACCTTGCCGGGCGAGATCTCCGCGACCATCGCGAGCACCCGGTCGGCGATCTCGTCGAACTCCACCCGCTCGTCCAGGTTCTGGGACAGCGTCTCGTGCACGATGGCGATCGAGCCCACGCGGCGGACCGCCTCCTCCAGCGCCTCACGGCCGCGGTCGGACTCGATGCGCCGGGCCTGGAGCCTGAGCAGGGCCGCGACCGTCTGGAGGTTGTTCTTCACCCGGTGGTGGATCTCCCGGATGGTCGCGTCCTTGGTGATCAACTCGCGCTCACGGCGGCGCAGTTCGGTCACGTCCCGGAGCAGCACGAGTGAACCGATGCGGGTGCCCTTGGGCTTGAGCGGGATGGCCCGGAACTGGATGACCCCGTCGTGGGCCTCGATCTCGAACTCGCGGGGTGCCCAGCCGCTGGCGACCTTGGCGAGCGCCTCGTCCACCGGGCCCCGGGTGGGGGCGAGTTCGGCGGTGGTGCGGCCGAGGTGCTGGCCGACCAGGTCGGAGGCGAGGCCCATGCGGTGGTAGGCGGACAGCGCGTTCGGGGAGGCGTACTGGACGATGCCGTCCGCGTCCAGGCGGATCAGCCCGTCGCCGACGCGCGGGGCCGCGTCCATGTCCATCTGCTGGTTGGGGAACGGGAAGGAGCCGGCCGCGATCATCTGGGCGAGGTCCGACGCGCTCTGGAGATAGGTCAGTTCGAGCCGGCTCGGGGTGCGGACGGTGAGCAGGTTGGTGTTGCGCGCGATGACACCGAGGACGCGCCCCTCCCGCCGTACCGGAATCGACTCGACGCGGACCGGGACCTCCTCGCGCCACTCCGGGTCGCCCTCGCGCACGATCCGGCCCTCGTCCAGCGCGGCGTCCAGCAGCGGGCGGCGGCCGCGCGGGACGAGGTGGCCGACCATGTCGTCCTGGTAGGAGGTGGGGCCGGTGTTGGGGCGCATCTGGGCCACGGAGACATAGCGGGCGCCGTCCCGGGTGGGGACCCACAGGACGAGGTCGGCGAAGGAGAGGTCGGAGAGCAGCTGCCACTCCGAGACCAGCAGATGGAGCCACTCGAGGTCGGAGTCGTCGAGTGCGGTGTGCTGGCGGACCAGTTCGTTCATGGAGGGCACGGGTGCGAGCGTACCTGGGGGTATGTGGATGGCGTGAAACCGCCGTACTCTCCCGGCATTCGGCCCCGAGAACACCCGCGGGCCGCGGCGCCTGGGAAGGACCCTCAACCTTCCCGGCACCGCAGCCCGGAGCAATATCGGCCGCGGGGTGTGCGGTCCCGGTCGGCCGAAGGACGAGGACCCGGGGCAGTCAGGGCAGAGAGCTCCGGTTCCTCGATCCCGCCTTCCTGTGCGGGGAAGACGGAAGTCAGGTTTCAATTGTGGACTAGACCACTAGGTGTGTCCATGCGTGGGAGCCTGTTTGTTGTTGGAGCTTTCCCCCACGGGACCCAACTGGTCGGACGCCCTAGCATCCACCACGCAGCCTAACGCGTGTGGGTTCATGTGCGGGGCGAGATGGCCGGGCAATTTCCGCGACGGCCGTCGGGGACGGGCCCGCTCGGCCATCGGAGGGGGACCCGCTCAGTGCGTCTCCGTGACCTTAGCCAGGGCGCGTGGTGCGTCCGGGTCCTGGCCGCGGGCGATGGTGACCTCGTAGGCCAGGAGCTGGAGCGGGATGATCTCCAGCACGGGCTGGACCTCCTCGGCGACGTTCTCGGTGGGGAGGACGAAGCCGGCCGAGGCGCGCTCGACCTGACCGCGGGGGCCGATCACGACCAGGTCCGCACCCCGGCCGCGCAGCCGGTCGAGGACGGGCCGGAGCGCCTCGCCGCCCTTGCCGTCGGTGACGACCGCGATGACCGGGGAGACGTTGTCGACCATGGCGAGGGGGCCGTGCAGCAGATCGGCGCCCGAGTAGGCGAGGGCGGGGATGTAGCTGGTCTCCATCAGCTTGAGGGCGGCCTCCTTGGCGGTGGGATAGCCGTAGCCGCGCGAGGTGATCACCATGCGTTCGGCGAAGCGGTAACGGGCGGCGAGGGCGCGGACCTCGTCCTGGCGGGCGAGCAGTCCGGCGGCCAGTTCGCGCAGGACGTGGGCGGGGCCTCCGTCGCCGCCGCGCAGGCCCTCGACGAAGAGATAGAGCGCGAGGAGGGAGGCCGTGTAGGTCTTCGTCGCGGGGAGGGCCTTCTCCGGTCCGGCCATGATGTCGATGTGGTACTCGGAGACCCCGGCCAGCGGGGAGCCTGGGTTGTTGGTCACGGCCAGGGTGATGGCGCCGGCCTCGCGGGCGGCCCGGGTGGAGGCCACCAGGTCCGGGGAGCCGCCGGACTGGCTGACGGTGACGACCAGGACGTCGGAGAGGTCGGGACGGGCGCCGTAGGCGGTGGTCGTCGACATGGAGGTGAGGCCGCAGGGCAGGCCGAGGCGTACTTCGAGGAGGTACTTCGCGTAGAGGGCGGCGTTGTCGGAGGTGCCGCGGGCGGTGAGCAGGACGAAGCGGGGGGCGCGGGCGGCGATCTCGTGGGCGACCTTGCGGATGGCCGGGGCGCCCTCGTCCAGGATGCGGCGCAGGACCTCGGGCTGTTCGGCCATCTCGCGGGCCATGATCCGGCCGGGGAGTTCGCTGTGCGGGTCGGGTGTCGTGACGGTGGTCATGGCTCCTATTGCACTACCCGTTCCGCTCCCCCGCGAGGAAGAGGATCCGACCTCGGCGTGACGCGGGGGCGGCGGGGCGATGACGCCCGGGAACTCTGGGCCGGGACGCCCGATTCTGTTAGATTGGTCTAAACCACATGGGCTGTGCCGGGTCCGGTCGAGCCCTCCCGGTGCAGAGCGTTTCTCCAGATCAGATCGTTTCCTCAGATCGGCAGGCTCAGCGTGGAAGTTGTCATCGTTCCGGACGCCAAGGCAGGCGGCGAGCTCATCGCCGAGGCCATGGCCCAGCTCCTGCGGCGCAAGCCCGACGCCCTGCTCGGGGTGGCGACCGGCTCGACCCCGCTGCCGATCTACGAAGCGCTGGCGTCGAAGGTGCGGTCCGGTGCCGTGGACGCCTCGCGGGCGCGGATCGCCCAGCTCGACGAGTACGTGGGGCTGCCGGCCGAGCATCCGGAGTCGTACCGCTCGGTGCTGCGCCGGGAGGTCCTGGAGCCGCTGGGGATACCGATGGACTCCTTCATGGGGCCGGACGGGACCGCGGAGGACATCCCCGGCGCCTGTGCGGCGTACGACGCGGCGCTGGCCGATGCCGGGGGCGTGGACCTCCAGTTGCTGGGGATCGGCACGGACGGGCACATCGGGTTCAACGAGCCGTGTTCCTCGCTGGCCTCGCGGACCCGGATCAAGACGCTCACCGAGCAGACGCGGGTGGACAACGCGCGGTTCTTCGAGGGCGACATCTCGCAGGTGCCGCACCATGTGATCACCCAGGGGATCGGGACGATCCTGGAGGCCCGGCATCTGGTGCTGCTGGCGACGGGTGAGGGCAAGGCGGATGCGGTGGCGGCGACGGTGGAGGGGGCGGTTGCGGCGGTGTGTCCTGCGTCGGCGCTTCAGTTGCATCCGCATGCGACGGTGGTCGTCGACGAGGGGGCGGCTTCCAAGTTGAAGTTCGCCGACTACTTCCGGCACACGTTTGTCAACAAGCCTGACTGGCAGGGGATTTAGGGAACTCGTCTGCCGGGTTCTGTTCGTTGCCGGGCGCGGGTTCGTCGTGGCTGGTCGCGCCCACGCGGCGGAGCCGCACATCGATACAGCCCCGCGCCCCTGAATGCCGAAGTGCCGGTCCCTTCGAGAAGGGACCGGCACCTGTCCTGCCGTAACGCCTAAGCCCCCGCGATTACCTCCGCCGCCGCCCTTCCGCACACCCTTGCCGCGCCGTGGGTCGCGATGTGGAGGGCTCCTCGGGGCGGGGCCTGGGGGAGGCCCATTTCGATGACGACGGTGTCGGGGCGGGTGCGCAGGACCGTGTCCAGGGCTGCTGCCATCCACGGGTGGCGGTGTTCGTCGCGGACCACGGCCACGATGCGGCGGGGGCCGGCCGCGGCCAGGGTCGCGAGGCCCGCGTCCTCGCCGGCGAAGCTTCCCGTCTCCGTGCCGGGCAGGAGCCGGGCGAGTTCGGCGGCCAAGCCCCAGGGCGTCTCGTCACCGACGGCGATGTTGGCCACCGGGGTGAAGGCGGCGACATAGGGGGCCGCGGTCAGGGGGGTGAAGCCGGCGCCGGTGAGACGCAACGCCCGCCGGGCCGCGCGCAGTCCCACCTCCTCGTCGGCCGGGAGCCGGGGGTCGGCCGCGCCGGCCGCCGTCCAGTGGGCCAGGGTGCGGACCCGTTCCGCCGCCTGGGCCAGGCGCTCCTCGGGGAGTTCGCCCGAGCGGACCGCGGAGACCAGGGCGTCCCGCAGCCGCCGTACCGTCTCGTCGTCGGCGAGGCCGCCGCCCACGCAGATCGCGTCGGCGCCGGCGGCGATGGCGAGCACGCTGCCGCGCTCGATGCCGTAGGTGCCGGCGATGGCCTGCATCTCCATGCCGTCGGTGACGATGAGGCCGGTGTAGCCGAGTTCGCCGCGCAGCAGGTCGGTCAGGACCGGCTGGGACAGCGTGGCCGGGCGGTCCCGGTCCAGGGCCGGGACCAGGATGTGGGCGGTCATCACCGCACGGGTGCCGGCGGCGATGGCGGCACGGAAGGGCCGCAGTTCGCGTTCCAGGAGGACCGACTCGTCCGCGTCGATGCGCGGCAGGGCGTGGTGGGAGTCGATCGCGGTGTCGCCGTGGCCCGGGAAGTGCTTGGTGCAGGCGGCGACGCCCGCCGACTGGAGCCCGGTGACGTACGCCGCCGTGTGCCGGGCGACCAGGTCGGCGGAGGCGCCGAAGGAGCGGACGCCGATCACCGGGTTGGCGGGGTTGGAGTTCACGTCGGCCGACGGGGCCCAGTTGAGGTTGACCCCGCAGGCCGCGAGACGGCGGCCCAGTTCGGCGGCGACCGCGTGGGTCAGCTCCACGTCGTCCACCGCGCCCAGGGCGTTGTTGCCCGGGAAGGACGAGCCGGAGCGCACCTCCAGGCGGGTGACGTCGCCGCCCTCCTCGTCGATGGCGACCAGGACGTCGTCACGCTCGGTGCGCAACTGGGCGGTCAGGGCGGCGAGTTGTTCCGGGGAGGTGATGTTGCGGCCGAACAGGCCGACCGAGGCGAGGCCCTCGCCCAGGCGGCGCAGCAGCCAGTCGGGGGCGGTGGTGCCGGTGAAGCCGGGCTGGAGGACGGTGAGGGCGTCCCGCGTCAAGGTGTCGGTGCCGCTGGCGAATGTCGTCATCGGGGGGCGTTATCCCTTCACGGCGCCCGCGGTGAGACCCGCGGCCATCTTGCGCTGGACGAGGAGGAAGAGGACCACGATCGGCACGGCCATCATGGTGGCGCCGGCCATCATCGGGGCGTATTCGGTGCCGTGTTTGGTGGTGAAGTTGCCGAGCCAGACGGTCGCGGTCTGGTTCTTCTGGCTGAGCAGCATGAGGGCGTAGAGGTACTCGTTCCAGGCCTGGATGAAGGCGTAGACCGAGGTGGCGACCATGCCGGGGGCCAGGAGGGGGAAGACCACGCGCAGGAAGGCGCCGGTGGGTGAGCAGCCGTCGACCATCGCCGCCTCCTCCAGCTCCTTCGGGATGTTGACGATGAAGCCGCGCAGCGTCCACACCGTGAAGGGAAGGATGAAGGTCAGGTAGGTGATGATCAGGCCGGACAGCTTGTCGTACTGGTCGAGGTCGTTCAGGAGCAGGAAGACCGGGATGATCATCGCGACCAGGGGGACCATCTGGACCGCGAGGATGCCCACGATCACGACCTTGCGGCCGCGGAAGGCGAAGCGGGAGATGGCGAGGGCGGCCAGGGTGCCGACCACGATGCCGATCGCCACGACCGAGAGGGACACGACGAGGCTGCGGCCGACCGGGCCCCAGAAGTCGGCGATGTCCAGCGCGCGGCTGAAGTTGCTCAGCGTCACGCCCGTCGGCAGCAGGCTCGGGTCCGGGTCGATGGCGTCCTTCGCCGGCTTGAACGCGGTGTTGAGCATCCAGTAGACGGGGAAGCCCGCGGTGACGAAGACGAGGAGTCCGAGGAGGTTCCAGCCCAGCCGGGACCTGCCCCGCACAGTGACCGTACTCATTCGACCTCTCCGATCTTCAGCATCTGGCGCATGTACACGGCGACGACCCCGAGCAGCAGGAGCACGGTGATGAGGGCGATCGCGGAGCCCTGCGCGTAGTCGTTGACCACGAAGGCACGGTCGTAGGAGTACGTCGGCAGGATCTGGAACTCCGGCTCCGGGTGGCCGTTGCGCATCACGAACACCTGCGGGAAGACGCCCATGTCCCAGATGACCGACAGGGTCGTCAGCATCACGATGATGGGCTTGAGGATCGGCAGGGTGACGTACCGGAACACGCCCCAGGCGCCGGCGCCGTCGAGACGGGCGGCCTCCTCCATCTCCTTGGGGACCTGGGTGAGTCCGGCGCTCAGGGTGATCACGACGAAGGGCACCGCGCCCCAGACCACGAGGAGCATGATCACGGCCAGGCCCTGGGGGCCGCTGGCGAACCAGTTGTGGCCGATCATCTCGACCCCGGGCAGCTTGCTGAGCAGCGCGTTGAGGATGCCGTAGTCCGCGTCGAAGAGCCACTTGAAGACCGTGGTGGCGACGATGATCGGCATGCCCCAGCTGGCCACCAGCGCGATGTTGATGAGGGTCTTCACCCAGCCGGACACCCGCTGGAGCAGCAGGGCGATCAGCATGCCGGCGACCATCGTGAAGGTGACGCAGCCGGCCGCGAAGACGAGGGTCCGGACGACGACCGTCCAGAACTCGCCGTCGTCCAGCACGGCGGTGAAGTTGTCGAAGCCGACCCACTGGGCGGGCAGGAAACCCCACAGCTGGGACTGGCCGAACTTCTGGAAGGACAGGGTGACCAGGCGGACCAGTGGATAGCCCATGACCAGGCCGAGGATGAGAAGGCAGGGCGCGAGCAGCAGCCACGGCGTGGCGCCGGGCCCACGCCTTCTGCGGCGGGCCGGCGGGGTGGGCGGCGGTGGTACCGACAGCGGCGGCGGCACCTCGGTGGGGGTGGTGGTGTCTGCGGCACTCATGGCGCGCTCCTCAGCGGTCCCTCTGGTCGTACGAAAGCGAAGCGCGCGTTGTCCACGGGGCACAGCCCGCACGCTCGTCTGTGGAGGCGGGGCCCGCACGCTCGTCTGCGGAAGCGGGGCCCGCACGGCCGTCCACGGAGGCGAAGCCGGCACGTCGTGCGGACGGCGAGGTCCGCGCGGACGCACGAAAGGCGATGCCCGCACGGCCGTACGGGAAGCAGGGCCCCGCCGGTGTCAACGGGGCCCCGCCTTGAGGTCACTTGGTGTTGATGACCTTGTCGATCGCCACGTCGGCAGCCTTGGCCGCCGCTTCGACGGACTGCTTGCCGGTGCCGATGTTCTGGAGCATGTTCTGGAGAACCTGCGCCTTCTCGACCTGGCCCCAGCCGGGTGCCATGGGCACGAACCAGTTGGACTCGGCGGCGGTGGCCGGGACCGCCGTCGCCGGGTCCTTCTTCAGGGTGGCGAGGTCGGTCTTGTTGTTGGGCAGGTTGCCCTTGGCCATCAGGCCCTTCTGGCCGGAGGGACCGGTGAAGGCGTTGATCCACTCGGCGGCGACGGCCTGCGCCTTGGACTTCACCGGCACGGCGAGGTCCGAACCGCCCAGGAACACGGGCATGTTCTTGCCGGACGGGCCGGGCATCACGAAGTTCTCGAGGTTGTCCTTGAGCTTGCCGGTCTTGTCGTTCTTCGGGTCGGCGGAGGTCGCGCCCTCCCAGGCCGCGCCGAAGATCATGCCGGACTTGCCCTGGCCGTAGACGATGTAGCGGTCGGACTCGTCCTTGGTCTTGTCGCCGTGCATGTACTTGTCGACGACGTTCTTGAACTCGGTGAGGCCCTTGAGGGACTCCGGCGAGGAGAGGTTGGCCTTCCAGGTGCCGCCCGAGTCCACCGCGATGGAGCCGCCGGCGTCGTAGACGAAGGACATGGCCGCGTACCAGTCACGGGTGGGCTGGTACCAGGCGGAGAACTTGTCGCCCTCCTTCTTCTGGACCTTGTCGAGGGCGGCGGTGAGCTCCGCGTAGGTCTTCGGGGCGGACTTGACGCCGACCGAGGCGAAGAGGTCCTTGCGCCAGTTGCCGACGCGGCCGCCCGCGTAGTACGGGACGCCGTAGGTCTTGCCGTCGTAGGTCACCGAGGCCTTGAGGCCGTCGAGCCAGGCCGCGGAGTTGGTGAACTTCGAGGCGTCCAGGGGCGCGAAGGCACCCTTCACCATGTAGCCCAGCATCTCGGTGTTGCCCATCTCGACCACGTCGGGGGCCTTGTCGGTGGCGAGGACCGCGTCGAGCTTGGTGTTCTTGTCCGGCCAGCCGTAGTACTCGTGGTTGATCTTGATGCCGGGGTGCTTCTTCTGGACCGCGGCGTCCGCGGCCTTCACCAGCTCGGGCCAGTTGTTCTGGGCGTCGACGGTGAGCCAGACGGTCAGCTCCTTGGCGTCCGCTCCGCTGTTGTCCGAACTTCCGCTGTCGCTGCTCCCACATGCCGCGACCGAGACCATCATGCCCGCGATGCCTATCGCGGCTGCCAGCTTGCGCTTCACGCCACCCTCCTCAGGGATGCCCACACCTCCCGCCCACCAGCCGGGACCTGGACCAATGGTGTAGACCAGTAGGGGGAGCTTGGACCAGACCACAGGGCCTGTCAAGAGCCCGGGAAAAGCCCCTGACCAGCTGTTATGCGAGCTACATATGCAGGAACCATTAGTAAAGAAGGCAGCGAAAACAGCTACGGCGGAGTAGTCTCGTCCGCTATACCACTCACCTCTGTGGACTAGACCAAAAGAGTCGGCGACGGTATACAGAAGGGATCACGATGTGACCCGCATCCGGAGCCGGGAAGGCAGACCATGAGCAGCGACGTCAGCAGTGCGGAGACCGAGGGCGGGGCAGGAGTCCGTACCGCGCGCGTGCCGAAGTACTACCGCCTGAAGAAGCACCTGCTCGACATGACGGAGACCCAGTCGCCCGGCACCCCGGTACCGCCCGAGCGCACGCTCGCCGCCGAGTTCGACACCTCCCGCACCACCGTGCGCCAGGCACTCCAGGAACTGGTGGTCGAGGGGCGCCTGGAACGCATCCAGGGCAAGGGCACGTTCGTCGCCAAGCCGAAGGTCTCCCAGGCCCTCCAACTCACCTCCTACACCGAGGACATGCGCGCCCAGGGCCTCGAACCCACCTCGCAGCTCCTCGACATCGGCTACATCACCGCCGACGACCGGCTCGCCGAGCTCCTCGACATCACGGCCGGCGGCCGGGTGCTGCGCATCGAGCGACTGCGCATGGCGAATGCCGAGCCGATGGCCATCGAGACGACCCACCTGAGCGCCAAGCGCTTCCCGGCGCTGCGCAGGTCGCTCGTCAAGTACACGTCCCTCTACACGGCGTTGGCCGAGGTCTACGACGTCCATCTCGCCGAGGCCGAGGAGACCATCGAGACCTCGCTGGCCACCCCGCGCGAGGCCGGCCTGCTCGGCACCGACGTGGGCCTGCCGATGCTGATGCTGTCCCGGCACTCGTACGACAAGGCCGGAGAGCCGGTGGAGTGGGTGCGGTCGGTGTACCGGGGGGACCGGTACAAGTTCGTGGCCCGGTTGAAGCGGCCGGTCGACTAGGACACCGCCGGGGCCGTACCGGCGGCTCCCGCTGATGCTTCACAGAATCGACATGCCGATACGCCGACGAGGTCTTCCCCTCACGTGACGCGTGACCTAGATTGCCTGCGCGTTACAGGTGATCAACGCTGATCAGTGAGGGGTAGGAGCCACGACATGTCGGACGCACCTGAAGTGAGACCACCGGTGGTGACGCCGGTGCGCGTGGTCATCGCACTCTGCCTGCTCGCGCCCTTCGTGGCGATGCTCTGGGTCGGCTCGTACGCCAAGGTGGACCCGGAGTTCATCGGGATCCCGTTCTTCTACTGGTACCAGATGCTGTGGGTGCTGATCTCCACCGCGCTGACGATGATCGCCTACCAGCTCTGGAAGCGTGACCAGCGCGGCCGCCACGGAGGTGCCAAGTGAACGACGGCGTCAACGGGGTGGCACTCACCGTCTTCATCCTCTTCTTCCTGGCCGTCACGGTCATGGGCTTCCTGGCCGCGCGCTGGCGCAAGGCCGAGAACGAGCACTCGCTGGACGAATGGGGCCTGGGCGGCCGGTCGTTCGGCACCTGGATCACCTGGTTCCTGCTGGGCGGCGACCTCTACACGGCGTACACCTTCGTCGCGGTGCCCGCGGCGATCTACGCGGCGGGCGCGGCAGGCTTCTTCGCGGTGCCGTACACCATCCTGGTGTACCCGCTGATCTTCACCTTCCTGCCCCGCCTGTGGTCCGTCTCCCACAAGCACGGGTACGTCACCACCTCGGACTTCGTGCGCGGCCGCTTCGGCTCCAAGGGGCTCTCGCTGGCGGTGGCGGTCACCGGCATCCTCGCGACCATGCCGTACATCGCGCTCCAACTGGTCGGCATCCAGGCCGTGCTGGACGTCATGGGCGTCGGCGGCGGGGAGAACACCAACTGGTTCGTGAAGGACCTCCCGCTGCTGATCGCCTTCGGCGTGCTCGCGGCCTACACGTACTCCTCCGGCCTCAGGGCCCCCGCCCTGATCGCGTTCGTGAAGGACACGCTGATCTACATCGTCATCGCGGTGGCGATCATCTACATCCCGATCAAGCTGGGCGGCTTCGACGACGTCTTCGGCGCGGCGAGCGAGAAGTACACGGCGGCCAAGGCGGGCGGCCTGGTGCCCCCGGAGGCAGGCCAATGGACCTACGCCACACTGGCGTTGGGCTCCGCGCTGGCGCTCTTCATGTACCCGCACTCCATCACCGCGACGCTGTCCTCCCGCAGCCGTGAGGTGATCCGCCGCAACACCACGATCCTGCCGCTGTACTCGCTGATGCTCGGCCTGCTGGCCCTGCTCGGCTTCATGGCGATCGCGGCCGGGGTCAAGGTCACCAACCCGCAACTGGCGATCCCGCAGCTGTTCGAGGACATGTTCCCGGACTGGTTCGCGGGCGTGGCCTTCGCGGCGATCGGCATCGGCGCGCTCGTCCCGGCGGCCATCATGTCGATCGCGGCCGCGAATCTCTTCACCCGCAACATCTACAAGGACTTCATCAGGCCGGACGCGACCGCGGCCCAGGAGACGAAGGTCTCCAAGCTGGTGTCCCTGCTGGTGAAGGTGGGCGCGCTGGTCTTCGTCCTGACCATGGACAAGACGGTCGCCATCAACTTCCAGCTCCTGGGCGGCATCTGGATCCTGCAGACCTTCCCGGCCCTGGTCGGCGGCCTGTTCACCCGCTGGTTCCACCGCTGGGCGCTGCTCGCGGGCTGGGCGGTCGGCATGGTCTACGGCACGTTCGCGGCGTACGGTGTCGCCTCCCCGACCCAGAAGCACTTCGGCGGCTCGGCGAAGGAGATCCCGGGCATCGGCGAGATCGGCTACATCGGCCTGACGGCGTTCGTCCTGAACGTGGCGGTGACGGTGGTCCTGACGTTCGTCCTGAAGGCGGCGAAGGCCCCCGACGGTGTGGACGAGACCAGCCCGGAGGACTACACGGCGGACGCGGGCGACCCGGGGGTGGAGGTGGAGCTTCCGCCCGCGACAGCGGGGTCGAGCCACTAGGCACACCGTTCACGGGCCGTCGGAGAGGTCGTCCGGCGGCCCGTTGCCGTGCACGTCGTGCACACTCACCCGCATGGACATACTGATCCGCCCCGCAGAACCCACCGACTACGAACCCCTCGGCGAGATCACCGCCCAGGCCTACCTCCGGGACGGCCTGCTCGCCTTCGGCGACGAGGACGACTGGTACTTCCAGGAACTCAGGAACGTGGCCAAGCGAGCGGAGGCCGCGGAGGTCCTGGTAGCCGCCGAGAACGGCCGGCTCCTCGGCGGAGTCACCTACGTTCCCCACGGCGGCCCCCTGGCCGAACTCGCCAGCCCCGCAGAGGCCGAGATCCGCATGCTCGCCGTGGCCCACGAGGCCCGGGGCCGGGGCGTCGGCCAGGCCCTCGTCCAGGCCTGCGTAGACCGCGCGGCGGCAACCGGCACCGACCTCGTCCTGTGCACCCAGCCCACCATGCGCTCGGCCCACCGCATCTACGAACGTCTGGGCTTCACCCGCGTCCCGGAACGCGACTGGAAGCCGATCCCCGGCAACGACTTCACGCTCCTCACCTACAAGTTGACGCTCTGAAGTCACCGCGACACAACATATGGGCCTGCTTCCACCACCTGGCACAAGATGTATGCTCATGCTCGCTGTCGTCGCAGGGGAATCCGGTGTGAATCCGGAACTGTCCCGCAACGGTGTACTCATGCGCGCATAAGCGCACATGAGCGTCAGTCCGAGGACCTGCCGACAGTACGCCCGGCCACCGTGGCCCGGGTGTCATGACGTCCGGGCCTCGTGGAATGGGCCGGTGGACGCGACGCCGTGTGCGCTCGTGTGCTGCCCCCTGCCCTCCGCAAGGCCCCGTGCCAGCGAGGGAGAGCCCCACGTGACCATCGCGCCAGCCGATCCGGCCTCAGCGGCGATCGAGCGGACCGAGCAGCGGACCGGGCAGGAGAACGACGGCCCCGGAGCCGCGTTGCTGCGGACCCTGGCCGAGCTGACCGCCGACCTGCCCGACGCCGACCCCGGCCGCGTCGCCGCCGCCGCGCTCCGCGGCCGGTCCGCGCGGGCCGACGAGTCGGAGCTGCGCGAGCTGGCCACCGAGGCCGCCGCCGGGCTCATCTCCGAGGACCCTGCGTACAGCAGGCTCGCCGCCAGGCTGCTGACGATCTCCGTCGCCGCGGAGGCCGCCTCGCAGGGCGTCACGTCGTTCACCGGCTCGGTCGCGGTCGGCCACCGCGAGGGCCTGATCGCCGACCGGACCGCCGAGTTCGTACGGGTGCACGCCGAGCGGCTCGACGCGCTCGTCGACACCGAGGCCGACGACCGCTTCGGCTACTTCGGGCTCCGCACCCTCCACAGCCGCTACCTGCTGCGGCACCCGATCACCCGCAAGGTCATCGAGACCCCCCAGCACTTCATGCTCCGGGTCGCGTCGGGGCTCGCCGAGGACGACACGACCCGGGCCCTGGACGAAGTCGCCGCGCTCTACGGGCTCATGAGCCGCCTCGACTACCTCCCCTCCTCCCCCACCCTCTTCAACTCCGGCACCCGGCACCCCCAGATGTCGTCCTGCTACCTCCTCGACTCCCCGAAGGACGAGCTCGACTCCATCTACGACCGCTACCACCAGGTGGCCCGGCTCTCGAAGCACGCCGGCGGCATCGGCATCGCGTACTCCCGCGTCCGCAGCCGCGGTTCACTGATCCGTGGCACCAACGGGCACTCCAACGGCATCGTCCCGTTCCTGAAGACGCTGGACGCGAGTGTCGCCGCCGTGAACCAGGGCGGCCGGCGCAAGGGCGCGGCCGCGGTCTACCTGGAGACCTGGCACTCCGACATCGAGGAGTTCCTGGAGCTCAGGGACAACACCGGCGAGGACGCCCGCCGTACGCACAACCTGAACCTCGCGCACTGGATCCCGGACGAGTTCATGCGCCGGGTGAACGCGGACGCCGAGTGGTCCCTCTTCTCCCCCGCCGACGTGCCCGAGCTGGTCGACCTGTGGGGCGAGGAGTTCGACGCCGCGTACCGCGCGGCCGAGGGCAGGGGGCTCGCGAAGCGCACCATCCCGGCCCGTGACCTCTACGGCCGCATGATGCGCACCCTCGCCCAGACCGGCAACGGCTGGATGACCTTCAAGGACGCCGCCAACCGCACGGCCAACCAGACGGCCCTGCCGGGGCACACGGTCCACTCCTCCAACCTCTGCACGGAGATCCTGGAGGTCACGGACGACGGGGAGACGGCGGTCTGCAACCTGGGGTCGGTGAACCTCGGCGCGTTCGTCGACACGAGGACCGGCGACGTCGACTGGGAGCGGCTGGACGAGACCGTCCGCACCGCCGTCACCTTCCTCGACCGGGTGGTCGACATCAACTTCTACCCGACCGAGCAGGCGGGGCGTTCCAACGCCAAGTGGCGTCCGGTCGGCCTCGGGGCGATGGGCCTCCAGGACGTCTTCTTCAAGCTGCGGCTGCCCTTCGGCTCCCCGGAGGCGCAGGCCCTCTCCACCCGGATCGCCGAGCGCATCATGCTCGCCGCCTACGAGGCCTCCACCGACCTCGCCGAGCGCAGCGGCCCGCTGCCGGCCTGGGAGAAGACCCGTACCGCTCAAGGTGTACTGCACCCGGACCACTACGCCACGGACCTCGCCTGGCCCGAGCGCTGGGCGGCGCTGCGCGAGCGCATGGCCACGACGGGTCTGCGCAACAGCCTGCTGCTGGCCATCGCGCCCACCGCGACCATCGCCTCGATCGCCGGGGTGTACGAGTGCATCGAGCCGCAGGTCTCCAACCTGTTCAAGCGCGAGACGCTGTCCGGGGAGTTCCTCCAGGTCAACTCGTACCTGGTGAACGACCTCAAGGCGCTGGGCGTCTGGGACGCCCGCACCCGTGAGGCGCTGCGCGAGGCGAACGGCTCGGTGCAGGACTTCGCGTGGGTCCCGGCGGACGTACGGGCGCTGTACCGCACGGCGTGGGAGATCCCGCAGCGCTCCCTGATCGACATGGCGGCGGCGCGGACCCCGTTCCTCGACCAGTCGCAGTCCCTGAACCTGTTCCTGGAGACGCCGACCATCGGCAAGCTCTCCTCGATGTACGCGTACGCCTGGAAGTCCGGGCTGAAGACGACGTACTACCTGCGCTCGCGCCCGGCGACCCGTATCGCCCGCGCGGCCCAGGCCACCGTCCCCGTCCAGCAGGCGGCCCCGGAAGACGCCGTCGCCTGCTCCCTGGAAAACCCCGAGTCCTGCGAGGCATGCCAGTAATGACCACCGAAGCCAAGAACCTTCTCGACCCGGGCTTCGAGCTGACCCTCCGGCCCATGCGCTACCCGGACTTCTACGAGCGCTACCGGGACGCCATCAAGAACACCTGGACCGTCGAGGAGGTCGACCTCCACTCGGACGTCGCCGACCTGGCGAAGCTCAGCCCCGCCGAGCAGCACCTCATCGGCCGGCTGGTGGCGTTCTTCGCGACGGGCGACTCGATCGTGGCGAACAACCTGGTGCTGACGCTGTACAAGCACATCAACTCCCCCGAGGCGCGGCTCTACTTGAGCCGTCAGCTCTTCGAGGAGGCCGTGCACGTCCAGTTCTACCTGACGCTGCTCGACACCTACCTCCCCGACCCCGAGGACCGGGCGGCCGCCTTCGACGCCGTCGAGAACATCCCCTCGATCCGCGAGAAGGCCGGGTTCTGCTTCAAGTGGATCAACGAGGTGGAGAAGCTGGAACGCCTGGAGTCCCAGGCGGACCGGCGTCGCTTCCTGCTCAACCTGATCTGCTTCGCCGCGTGCATCGAGGGCCTGTTCTTCTACGGCGCCTTCGCGTACGTCTACTGGTTCCGCAGCCGGGGTCTGCTGCACGGCCTCGCCACCGGGACCAACTGGGTGTTCCGTGACGAGACCATGCACATGTCGTTCGCGTTCGACGTGGTCGACACCGTCCGCAAGGAGGAGCCGGAGCTCTTCGACGAGGAGCTCCGGCAGCAGGTCACCGACATGCTGGCGGAGGCCGTGGAGGCGGAACTCCAGTTCGCCCGGGACCTGTGCGGCGACGGACTGCCGGGCATGAACACCGAGTCGATGCGGCAGTACCTGGAGTGCGTCGCCGACCAGCGCCTGACGCGGCTCGGCTTCGCGCCGGTGTACGGCTCCGAGAACCCGTTCTCCTTCATGGAGTTGCAGGGCGTCCAGGAGCTGACGAACTTCTTCGAGCGCCGTCCGTCGGCCTACCAGGTCGCGGTGGAGGGCACGGTCGACCTCGACGAGGACTTCTGACCACAAAGTAAGGAACGGCCAGTGGACGGCCCATGGAGCTTCCATGGGCCGTCCATGAGGCTGCTATGGGGCAGCAAAGTTCTCCTCCGGCTTCTTCTCCCGCCTTCACACCCGCCGCTAGCTTCTGGCACGTCATGCTCATGACTGCGTGATCTGCCGCCGCTACGCGCGTCACGGGCCTGCCTGTAACCCCACCGATGGAGGCAGTACCCCATGCGTGAAATGCCCCGACGGAGCCTGCGAAGACTCCTGACCGCAGCAATACCCGCCCTCGCCCTCGGCCTCGCCGGATTCGCGGCCGTACCGGCGCACGCGGCACCGGCGGCCACCCACACCTCCCGGGTGACCCAGAACAGCAAGGCCCTCACCTCCCCCGAGCGGCAGACCTTCCACACCACCGGCAAGGCCGGCCAGAAGGTCCCGACCACCCACCTGTGCGCCACCGCGGCCCCCGGCGAGGCCTCCTGCTTCGCCCAGCGCCGTACCGACATCAAGCAGCGCCTCGCCACCGCGCTGGCCGCCGCGGCCCCCTCCGGCCTCAGCCCGGCCAACCTGCACAGCGCGTACAACCTGCCCTCGACGGGCGGTTCCGGCCTGACCGTCGCCGTCGTCGACGCCTACAACGACCCCAACGCCGAGTCGGACCTGGCCACGTACCGTTCGCAGTACGGCCTCTCCGCCTGCACCAAGGCCAACGGCTGCTTCAAGCAGGTCAGCCAGACCGGCTCCACCACCTCGCTGCCCACCAACGACACGGGCTGGGCGGGTGAGGAGGCGCTGGACATCGACATGGTCAGCGCGGTCTGCCCGAACTGCAACATCACGCTCGTGGAGGCCAATTCGGCCAACGACACCGACCTCGGCATCGCCGAGAACGAGGCCGTGTCCCTGGGCGCCAAGGTCGTCTCCAACAGCTGGGGCGGCGACGAGGCCTCCTCGCAGACCAGCGAGGACACCTCGTACTTCAAGCACCCGGGTGTGGCGATCACCGTCTCCGCCGGCGACTCCGCCTACGGCGCCGAGTACCCGGCGACGTCCCAGTACGTGACGGCGGTCGGCGGTACGGCCCTGTCGACGTCCTCCACCTCCCGCGGCTGGACCGAGTCCGTCTGGAAGACCAGCTCCACCGAGGGCACCGGCTCCGGCTGCTCCGCCTACGACCCGAAGCCGAGCTGGCAGACCGACACGGGCTGCTCGAAGCGCATGGAGGCCGACGTCTCCGCGGTCGCCGACCCGGCCACCGGTGTGGCGGTCTACGACACCTACGGCGGCTCCGGCTGGGCCGTCTACGGCGGCACCAGCGCCTCCGCCCCGATCATCGCCGGCGTCTACGCCCTCGCGGGCACCCCGGGCTCCAGTGACTACCCGGCGAAGTACCCCTACTCCCACACCGGCAACCTGTACGACGTCACCAGCGGCAACAACGGCTCGTGCTCCCCGTCGTACTTCTGCACCGCGACCACCGGCTACGACGGACCGACCGGCTGGGGCACCCCCAACGGCACCACCGCGTTCACCGCCGGCACCAGCACCGGCAACACGGTGACCGTCACCAACCCGGGCAGCCAGTCCACGACGACAGGCGGCACGGTCAGCCTCCAGATCAGCGCCACCGACGGCGCGGGCGCGGCCCTGACCTACAGCGCGAGCGGCCTGCCGACCGGGCTGTCGATCGCCGGCTCCACCGGCAAGATCACGGGTACGGCGTCCACCGCGGGCACCTACCAGGTCACCGTCACCGCGAAGGACTCCACCGGCGCCTCCGGCTCCACCTCCTTCACCTGGACCGTGGGCTCGACCGGCGGCACCTGCACCTCGTCCCAGCTGCTCGGCAACGCGGGCTTCGAGTCCGGCAACACCACGTGGACCGCGTCCAGCGGGGTCATCACCAACGGCACCGGCGAGTCGGCGCACAGCGGCTCCTACTACGCCTGGCTGGACGGCTACGGCTCCGCGCACACCGACACGCTCTCCCAGTCGGTGGCCGTGCCGAGCGGCTGCAAGGCCACCTTCACCTTCTACCTGCACATCGACACCAAGGAGACCGGCAGTACCGCCTACGACAAGCTGACGGTCAGCGCCGGTTCCACCACCCTGGCCACCTACTCCAACGTCAACGCGGCCTCCGGCTACGTCCAGAAGTCGTTCGACCTCTCCTCGTACGCCGGCTCGACCGTCACGCTGAAGTTCAGCGGGGTCGAGGACTCCTCGCTCCAGACCAGCTTCGTCCTCGACGACACGGCCGTCACGACCAGCTGACCCGGATCCAGGAGGAGGTGTCGTACGTCCAAAGGGGGAGAGGAGATCCCCATGCGTCGTACGACCCACCGCAACGCCCTGGCCCTCGCGGCACTCACCCTGCTGCTCGCGGGGTGCGGCACCGAGGCCGGAAGCGAAGGGGGCGGCGGCAGCGACTCCGCGTCGCCGTCGCCGCCCCCCTCCGCGTCCCCGTCCCCGTCCCCGTCATCCGGTTGCACGACGGTCACGGGCGACCTCGAGGCCACCGACAGCGGCGACACCGTGTGCCTGGCCGTCGGGGACACGGTCCGTATCTCCCTGGACGGGACCAAGAGCCGCCCCTGGAAGCCGGTCACGGTCGAGGGCAGCGGGCTGGAGGCCACCAACAGCGGCATCGTCCTGCTGCCCGGTGACGCGAGTTCCGCTTACAAGGCGGTCTCGGCGGGACAGGTGCGCCTGACTTCGACACGCCCGCTGTGCGCCACCGGGACCGGCAAGGTGTCCTGCAAGGGCATTCAGGAGTGGCGGGTGACCGTGCGGGTCACTTGAGCTTGACCGCGTCCCCGGCCGACGCCTTCAGCGAGGTCGTGGTGGTACCCGGGAAGTACCAGCGCCAGCTGCCCGCCTGCGTGGCGGTCACCTTGGTGCTGAGCCGGCCCACGTTGTCCGTCTTCACGGTCTTGACCGTGCGGTAGTGGGCGGCACCGGCGGCGCGGAACTGGAGCCTGACCGACTGGCCCGGGTAGCCGTGGTACTTCAGGTCCTCCCAGTTGGCCCGGGACAGCTTGCCCTTCACGGTGAGCCGGGCACCCTTGGCGACGGGTTCGGGGGTCGCGTCCGTGGTGAGCTGCGCGGCGCGCTTGACCTTGTACTGGGCGATGTCGTCGTAGATCCAGTAGTCGCCGTCATTGGCCTTGACGGTGGCGGCGACCGCCCAGACACCGGCGAGCCGGTTGCTGTCGATGTCGTCGCTGTCGGCGATCCAGGCGGGGTCGACCGTCATCGTGCCGGTGCACACCGAGGTCGTCGAGCTCTTCCTCACACAGGACGAGTCGTCGTTCCAGGTGAAGAAGCCGTAGGGCGTGGTGTGGTTGAACGTGCTGAGGTGCGTGATCTTCTTGGCGCCCGAGTCGTCCTTGATGGTGACCGCGATCGGAAACGTGATCGTCCGCGCTGTACCGACGATGACGTTCCCGCCCCTGTTCACGACGGTCTTGGTGACCCTGACGTCACCCTCGCCCTCGGCGTGGGCCCCGGTGGCCGTGAGCAGGGTCAGGGCTGCCGCCCCGCCTGCCACGGCCCACAGTCTGTGTCTCATGGTCCTCCCCTGTTGTTGATCAGGAGAGGTTAGACCGTTCGAGTCGCCCCGTGTGCGGCCCGGAACTCGCGCGCCCGCCGGATCTGGCGGTCGACGCGCTTGTCGTGGACGATCCCGATCACGGACGGGAGCACCAGCAGGGCGAAGGTTGCGAGAACAATCAGCATTCCGATCAGTCCTTCTGTCTGTGCGGTCGTCATGTCACTACTGTCGCGCCGTAGACTCCTGACAAACAGTGGCAGGACTGCCGCACACCCTCGATTTACTGCCAACCCTGAGGCACACTGGCAGCATGCTGAACAACGTGGCCGCCGTCGTCCTGGACGGCGTGAACCCCTTCGAGCTCGGAGTCGTCTGCGAGGTCTTCGGCACCGACCGCAGCGACGACGGACTGCCCGTGTACGACTTCGCGGTGGCCTCGGCCGAGGGCCCCACCCTGACCTCGCGCTCGGGCTTCTCGCTGGGCGTCGAGCACGGTCTGGAGCGGCTGGAGTCGGCCGACCTGATCGCCGTGCCGGCGGGCGCCTGCTATGAGACGCGGGAGTTCCCGCCCGAGCTGCTGGAGGCCCTGCGGCGCGGGGTCGAGCGCGGCGCCCGGGTGCTCAGCGTGTGCTCCGGCGTCTTCGTGCTGGCCGCCGCCGGACTGCTGGACGGCCGGCGCTGCACCGTGCACTGGCACCACGCGGAGGAACTGGCGCGCACGTATCCCCGGCTGACGGTCGAGCCGGACGTCCTGTACGTCGACGAGGGCCCGGTGATCACCTCCGCGGGAACCGCCGCCGGCATCGACGCCTGTCTGCACATCGTGCGCACCGAGCAGGGCCCCGAGATCGCCAACAAGATCGCCCGGCGCATGGTCGTACCGCCGCACCGGGACGGCGGCCAGGCCCAGTACATCGAGCGGCCGCTGCCCCGGTCGAAGTGCGACACCGTCGGCGAGGTCCTCGTGTGGATGGAGGGCCACCTGGACGAGGACGTCACCGTGGAGCAGCTCGCCGAGCGCGCGCACATGTCCCCGCGCACCTTCGCCCGCCGCTTCCAGCAGGAGACGGGCACGACTCCCTACCGCTGGATCCTGCGCCAGCGGGTGCTGCTGGCCCAGCGGCTGCTGGAGGCGACGGACGAGACGGTGGACGCGATCGCGGGCCGGACTGGGTTCGGCACCGCGGCCGCGCTGCGCCACCAGTTCCTCCGGGCGGTGGGCACCACCCCGAACGCCTACCGGCGCACCTTCCAGGGCCCCGAGGCGGTCGCCTGAGCCGTCACCTGGGCACCGGCCGCACCAGGAGCCGGTTCGGCCGCAGGGTGATGCCGGGGCGTGGGGTGTCGTCCGAGCCGGGCACCTGCTCGAAGCGGTACCTCCGCGCCAGGGCCGCCGTGAGCAGCGTCAGCTGGGCCATCGAGAAGTGGTCGCTGGGGCACTTCCGGTTGCCGGTGCTGAACGGACTCATGGCGTGTTTGGGAACCGCCTTGGCGCGCTCCGGACTCCAGCGCAGCGGGTCGAACTCCGCACTGTCGTCGAAGGACTTCGCGTCCCGCTGGATCGCGTAGGGGCTGTAGACGATGTCGGATCCGGCCGGAATGCGATAGCCACCGAGTTCGGTGTCGCGTACCGCCCGCCGCGTCAATATCCATACCGCGGGCCACAAACGCATGGTCTCGACCACCAGATAGTTCGTGTACGTGAGCGACCGCACGTCCTCGAATGCCGCAGGACGGCCACCGGTGACGGATTCAACTTCCGCGCACACCTTGTCCGCGTGTTCCGGGTGTTCGGCGAGTACCTGAAGCAGCCACATGATCGTGGACGCCACGGTTTCACCGCCGGGGGTGAGTATCGCGACGACCTGGTCGTGGATCTCCTGTTCGCCGATCGGATCGCCATTCGCATCCTTGGCCGCCAGCAATGCCGTCAGCAAATCGTCCGGCTTTTGGCCGGATGCCCGGCGTTCGGCGATGATCTCGTCGACCACGAGATGCAGATCGGCGAGCGCCCGGTTGAATGCGAGGTTGGCCGGAAGGGGCAGTTTGTACAGCGGCCCCGCCGGTATCACCATCCGCCGGTACATGCCCCGGAAGACGGTCGTCAGCGCGACGCACAGCCGCTCGGCGCGCTCGTCCATGTAGTCCCCGCGCAGCAGGCACCGGGCCGCGATGCGCACGGCGACCCGGAACGACTCCAGGGTGGCGTCGACGGTCTCGCCGGGCCGCCAGCGCTCGGCCAGCGCCTCGGCCTCCTCCTCCATGATCGGCCCGTACGCCGGTATCGCGTCGAGCCGGAACGCGGGCTGGATGGTGCGCCGCTGACGCCGGTGCTGCGGGCCGTTGGCGGTGGCCACGCCCTCCTTGCCGACCAGCCCCTCCAGGGACTCCCAGAGCGGCCCGGCGATGATGAAGTCGGGGTTGAGCGCCACCGCTCCGGTCAGTTCCGGGGTGGTGGGCGCGTACACCGTCTTGGGGCCGAGCCTGAGGCGCACGACGTCGCCGTAGGCCCGCAGGCCGGACAGGAAGGTCAGCGGATCGCGTGCGAGTCGCAGGCCGTGCCCGAGGAGCGGCACCCGGCTGCCGGCGAGGGGCGGCTCACCCGGCTCGGGAACCACCGGGGTGTCGGGTTTCACGGATTCGACGGTCATTTCTCACCTGCCGCTTCGTTGTTGACGTACGGGGGCGTGGACCGGTCGTCCCAGCTGTCGACCTGGTAACGGCCGGACTCGTGGTGGAACCAGTAGACGGTGCTGAACCAGTTGCGCATATTGCGGACGCAGGTCCTGACGGCCGCGCTCAGTTCCTTTCCCCGCGCGGTGCCGTCGTCGAGTCCGAGGGCGAACTGAAGGGCGTCGGCCTCGGCCACCAGGAAGGCGTCCACGCATTTGGCGACCAGTCGACGCATTTCCCGGATCGCCTCTTCGAGCGTCAGTCCCTCGTGCTGGATGAGGCTGATTCCGAGATTGTGCACCTCGTCGCCCGCGATTTCCTTGGGGAGCGAACACAGGTCGTTGTACCAGGCGGCGAATTCCTGACTGAGCAGGGCGGCCCGCCGATAGGAGGAGTGTTTCCTGACCGCATCCGGGAGTTCGCATCCGGCGCCGGCCTCCAGAAGGTCCGTCCATATCCAGTGGGCGAACGTCAGGCGGCGCAGTGCCAGATACTCCTGGACCGGGGGGACGACTCCGTCGGCACGATTGCGGAATTCCCGGTCGTAGGCCTCGATCACGTCGTGGAAGTGCCGGGCGAACCGGGTGTTCCACGTCGGCGGCAGGAACGAGTACAGCCGTGTGAGGGTGTCGGCGAAGGCGGCGACCAGCGGATCCTCGTGGTGCAGGTGGTCCCGCGGGGCGTCGAGCGCCGCGTGCAGCCGGCGCCTCAACCGCCGCCAGGCCGCCGGGCGGTGGTGGACGATGTCACGGTCGTGCCGGTCGTCCCAGACGAAGAACCAGGCGCTGAAGTCCGCTATCGCCTGGAGGACCTCGTCGGGGGCGTCGAGGTAGTACCCCGCCATGAGGTCCGTGTAGCACAGTCCGTCGGCATATTCTGCGACCGCGTCCGCCGACATGAGCCGCTTTTTCAGAAGCCAGGTGCGGGTCCTCTCCTGGAGCCTGGGCCAATACGGATGCAGTTGCCTGGGAAACGCTGCCTCGATCACCGGGAGAGAGAGCGACGGTGGAACCGCGATCGCCGTCGGCGACGGCGCCGACGACGTGATGCTGTGTGGGAAAGCAGGCACGAACAAACCCCTTCCAGCCGCCAGTTGACACACGCCCTCCGCTGAACCGGGCGTGCGCCGTTGCGTATCCCCGCACTTCCCATTCAGCACCACAACTGACCGTTTTGAGAACGGATTTGCTTCCTTCACTACCCCAAGGTGCCGAGATTCTCCCCGTGCGCGACCGGAAACGGATCACCGCATGAGCACATCCGATCGAACGTGCGACGCACATGCGAACGGCGCCTGTTGGGGAGGTGCTCCCCGAACAGGCGCCGTGCGGACGGGCGTTGTACGACGTCAGTCGTTCGCGACCACGGGGTAGCGGGGCTCGTTCTCGGCCATCTGCCGCAGCGCGTCCTTGCGTTCGCGCTTGGAGAGACGGTCGATGTAGAGGTAGCCGTACAGGTGGTCGGTCTCGTGCTGGAGGCAGCGGGCGAAGTAGCCGGTGCCGCGCACCTTGACCGGGTTGCCCTTCTCGTCCTGCCCGGTGACCTCGGCGTAGTCGGGACGGGCGAGCGGGGCGTAGGCGGTCGGCACCGAGAGGCACCCCTCGTTGCTCTCGTCCAGCTGGCGCCGGTCGGCGGGCAGGTCGACGAGCTTGGGGTTGCAGACGACACCCACGTGCCGCTTGCCCTCGTCGTCCTGGCAGTCGTACACGAAGACCTTCAGGTCGACGCCGATCTGGTTGGCGGCGAGGCCGACGCCCTCGGCGGTGCGCTGGCTGGCGAACATGTCCGCGACCAGCTGGTCCAGCTCCGCGCCGAACTCGGTGACGTCCTTGCACTCCTTGTGCAGCACGGGGTTCCCGACGACGGTGATGGGCCGCGAGGTGCCGCGCTCACGCCAGGCGTTCTCCCGCTCCTCGGTCTCCTCGGTGTCGACGACGAACCCGTCGTCGTCGACGGGGAGCACGCCCGCGTGCTGCTGATCGGTGTCCTGCTGGGCCATGACCTACGGATGCCTTCCTAAAACAAGAACAGGGGGTGACTGCGCATACAGGGTACGGGGAGCTTGCTTTCAGGGGCGCGGGGAACTGCGCGACCAGCCACGACGGCGCCGCACCCGGCCGACGACCTAGCAGACCTCTTCCAAATCCCGCCAATCACGAGAATCCGGACTGTCCGCAACCCACCCGTCCAGCAACCCCCGTACCAGCGAAGCCGGCGCAGCCACCCCGCACTCCCGCTCCGGCACCCACAGCTGCCCGTCCGTCCGATGCCCCAGCGGCCCGGGATGCCCCGGCTCACTGTGGTCGTGCGGATCCAGATGCTCCCCGTCGCCCTCGTCCGACGGCATCCGGGACTCCGAGCACATCCGGCACAGCAGCCGTACCGACGACGACCAGTCCTCCGCCGCGAACCCCGCGTCCGCGGCCAGCTGCTCCAGCGCGTCCCGGTCCGCCTCGGTGGCCGCCTCGAGCAGCACCACCCAGGTCGGCACCGGCGACGGCGCCCACAGCTCGATCTCGTCGAACACCGGGTAGGCATGGCCGGACGCGGTCGTCCGCTCGCCGTGCGGCACGCCGTCGTGGAGCACGACCTCGCCCCAGCGCCGCCCCGAGGACGGCAGCGGGATCGACAGCACCTCGATGCGGGCGGGGTCCAGCCGCCGCCCCCAGACCACCTCGGCCTCCCCCTCCGGGGACAGCCGTACGGCGGCACTGCCCAGGTCCATCCCCAGCGGCTCACCCGAGGCGGTGGCACCGCCCGGCACCCGCAGCCCGTACGCCTGCCAGGCCCGCCGGGCCAGCGGCCAGTCCTGGAGGGCGGTCGCGGCGATGCCGACGTTCCACCAGTCGGGCGCCCCGGCCTCCCGGTCGAGCAGCGCGACGGCCCGCAGGCCCGCGGCCCGCGCCTGCTCCCAGTCGTGCCGGAACTTGTGCAGCAGGGCGAGGTTGAACCAGGACTCGGACAGCCACGGCTCCAGGTCCGCGGCACGTGTCAGCAGCGCGCCCGCGTCCTCGTACCGGCCGTCGCCGATCAGCGTGAACGCACGGTCCGTGGCCTGCCGCCAGGAGGCGGAGGGCCGGTGCCGTCCCTTGCCGAAGATCCTCACGATTCCCGCCTGCCAGTTCCGTCGAGTGGGCTGGCTGTGCCCCCGGACACCCTCTCTCTCGCATCCAACCACGTGTGGTCGGAAGGGCGCTCATTACCCATGGGTTACCCCGTCACGGGCGAGGTCAGACAGTCTCTCGACAGCACTCTGGCCAGCGCCTCCACGACCTCCGGAGCGTAGTCCCCCGCGGTGCCCAGGCGCAGCTCCTCGAGCGCGGTCAGGGGTCCGCCGGGACCGGCGTCCCGCACCTTCTCCTCGTACGCGTTCACCGCCCGCACGATCCGGGCCGCCGTCGGCTGCTCCCGGCAGGGGTCGGCCTGCCGCTCCACGACCACCGCGACGGCCGGATCCACGCCCGTCTGCCGTACGACGGCCCCGCCGAGCAGGGCGATACGGCGCTGTTCGGCGACGGGCAGCGACGCGGTGGCGCCCGCGGGCACCGCGTCGACGAGACTGAGCTGGCCGATGTCGTGCATCAGGGCCGCGTACTCCAGGACGGTGAGCTCTGGCCGGGTGAGCCCGAGGTCCCGGCCGACCTCCCGGCAGAGCGCGGCGACCCGGCGCGCGTGCCCGGCCGGGGTGTAGCCGGCGATCTCGGTGGCGCGGGCGAGGGAGGCGATGGTCTGCCGGTTGGTGGCCCGGACGGCGGCGTACCGGCGGACCGAGAGCTGGGTGAGCAGCAGCGGCACGGAGAACACGGGCAGCGCCCACAGCCCCGCGACGGCCACCGCGAGCGCCATCACGGCCCCGGTGGCGACGACGGCGGACCCGATGCCGAGCAGCGCCCGCAGCTCGTCCCTGAGCAGCGGGGCGAAGGGCCAGCGGGTGCGGGAGTGCGCGAGCGCGGCGGCGAGCACGGCGTCGCACAGCGCGGTCAGGGAGAGCAGCGCGAGCAGGAGCAGGGCGTAGGCGGGGCCGCCCCAGCGCTCGAACGTCCCCTGGTTGTAGAGGGGTTGGAAGCACACGGCGGCGAAGCCGACGGTGAGCACCCGGCGGGCCAGCTGGTCGGTGGTGGGGCCCTGGCCGCGTCCGACGTGCGGCACGCTGCCGACGAGGGAGGCGGCGAGGACCACGGTCACGACCTGGCCGGCGCCGTGATGGGTGGGCGCGCCGGCGTTCTCCCCGAGCAGCGCGTACGACAGCGCCCCGGCGGCCCCGAGCGGCGCGGCCTCCCGGACGTGGGACCCACCACGGCGGTTGAGCTCGCCGACGGCGATCAGCACCCCGAAGGCGAGAGCGGTCCCGCGCTCCTCCAGCCCGCCCCAGAGGGAGCAGGCGAGGCAGCCGAGCGCGAGGAGGAGGGCACAGGTGTGGACGAGGACCCGGAGCCAGGAGCACCGGCGGGACGCCCTCGGCACCTGTCGGCCGTTCATCGGCGTGCTCCCTGCCGCCCGGCGACTCCCGGCCGCGGCTGCGGCACGTCCGTCTCGTCGGCCGTGACCGCGGGATGCCAGCCGTGCCGGGACAGGGCGCGGACGAGTGCCGTCACCATGCGCGGGTCGAAATGGCTGCCCGCGCAGCGCTCCAGCTCCTCCAGCGCGGCGCCGACCGGCCGGGCCCGGCTGTAGGACCGGGTGGAGGTCATGGCGTCGAAGGCGTCGGCGACCGCCACCACCCGTGCGGACTCCGGGATCTGGGCCCCCCTCAGTCCGTACGGGTATCCGCTGCCGTCCAGCCGCTCGTGGTGGTGGAGCACGGCGGCCCGGGCCTCCCCGAGGAAGGAGATGCCGCGCACCATCTCGTGCCCGTACTCGGGATGCAGTTCGATGACCCGCCGCTCCTCGGGCGTGAGCGGCCCGTCCTTGCGGAGCAGCCGCGTGGGCACCCCGAGCTTGCCCACGTCGTGCAGGATCCCGGCGAACCGCAGCACCTCGGTCCGGGCGTCGTCCATGCCGAGCTCCCGCGCGATCATCATCGACGCCTGTCCGACCCGCTCGCTGTGCCCGCGCGTGTACTCGTCCTTGATGTCGACGGCCTGCACCAGGGCCCGGATGGTGGCCTGGTGCGCGGCCCGCTCCCGGTGGTACTGCGCGAACGCCCACCACGACACGCACATCGGCAGCAGCACGAGCAGCGCGGCGACGGGGCCGTAGGGACTGCGCCACAGCACGGCCATCATCAGCCCGGCCAGGCCGTGGACGGCGACGGGAGCGAGGGAACGCAGGAAGAGACCGCGCCAGGCCCGCCGTACCGGAATCCGGTCGGCGAGCGTCAGGATGCCGCCGTCCAGCAGGCTCAGCACCAGGCAGAAGGCGAGCACCGCGGCCCCGGCCGGGACCAGCGCGTACGGGAAGTCGGAGGCGCCGACGGCGTCCCGGCCGCCCAGCGCCCCGTGCACCCGTGCGGCCGCCCACACCCCCACGGCCAGCTGCGCTCCCCGCCAGAGGCGCCTGAGCCGGCGGGGGCGCTGACCGACCGGGGACAGCAGCGCCCCCGGCAGGGCCACGAGGGCGGCGGCGGAGGGCGGCAGCAGAAAGGCACCGGCGAGCAGCACGGGATGGAAGGTGCCGGCGTACCGCCACCGGGCGGCGGCCTGCTCGCATCCCGCGTATAGCACAGCGAGCAGGAGGACCGCCCACCAGGTGGCGCGGACGGCGGTCAGCGGCAGCAGACAGAGCAGTGCGGCTACGGCGACACAGGCGACGTACGCACGCGCGCGTACCGGTACCGCCTCCACGCCAACGCCTCCCCCGGCCGCGCCTGCTACGGCTCCGGAGCGTAGAACGCGGGGCGGGCCGCGGGGGTCGCCATGGGGGAATCTGCGGGCCTACGGCCTCAGGATTAGCCCGATCGGGTGATTACGGGATGCATGTTCCCGTGTGCGGCCTCGACCGCGGGTCCCCGTGTCAGTGGGAGACGTCCGCGGCGAGCACCTTGCCGAGTTCCTCGACGACGGCGGGCGACTCGCGTTGCAGCGCGGCGAGGTCGAGCCCGTCGTCGCAGATGAGCGTGAGCAGTGCGCGGTCGCCGACGGCCGTCACGACGACGTGTCCGGTACCGCCCCGCACCACCACCTCACGCAGCGGTCCCGCACCGCACTGGTCGGCCATCCGGCGGCCGACCCCCAGGGTCGCGGCGGCCAGGGCGGCGACGGACTCGGGGTGCACGGAGTCGACGTCGGCGACGACCAGCAGTCCGTCCGCGGTCGACAGGACGCTCTCGCTGACGCCCATCACGCGGTCGCGCAGGGAGGTGAGGATGTCGGTGAGGGTGGTACCGGAGTCCTGCGGTTCGCCGTCCGGCCGGGGCGAGGGGTTTTCGGTCATGGACACGTGCTCCTTGGTCCGGACGCCGACGGGGGCTCGGTCGGGCTCCTGTGCTCGGGAAGGGCCCCGAGCCCCTGACGGACGCGCCGCAGTGTTTCGATCGAGGGTTGTTCGGCGGCCAGTTCCTCGGGCGAGGGAACCGGAAAGGCGAACGGAGGCGCGGTGGCGGGGGAAACACCGCGCACGGGGAGGGGTGGATGCGCCGACGGACGGTCGGCGGGCGGTCGGGGAGAGCGCTCGGCGGAGGGGTCGCCGCGGCTCTCCGAGCAGGGTGCAGCGGGGGTGTTCGAGGTGCCGGTGGTGCTCGAAGTCCTGTCCTCTTCCGCGGGGTTGGGCGGACGTAAGCGCACGGTCCCCGCATCAGGATCCGACGGGACGGTCCCCGTATCCGCATCCGTGAGTTCGGCGGATCTCCCCGCCCTCCCGGAACCCGCGGACTCCCCCGCACCCCGTCGTCTCCGCCGTCTCGCGGGCTCTTCGGCTGCCGGGCTCACCGGTCGGCCTTCTCTCCGCGCTCGCCGGAACGCGTGCCGCCGCCCGGCCTGCGTCGGGGCAGGGGGCCGCCGGTGGGGGTGGGCCCGTCGGCGCTGCCCGGCAGGACACGGGGCGCGGTGCTCGGCCGGTCGCCCGGCGCGGTCCTGGCCTCCCGGCGGATCAGGCCCTGCGATTCCAGGCGGTCGAGGTCCAGCATGACCGCGTACAGCCCCCGCCCGAGAGCGAAGGCGAGATCGCGGGGAGTACGGCGCCCGTTGACCGCGTCGAGCAGGTGCCGGAGCCGCGGCGGCACCCACGGCCCGCCCCGGTGCCCCTCGCGTGCGGCGGCGCCATGTACCCCGGGCTCCCCCACCGCCGCGGGGCGCGAGCGTGCCAGTTCGCCCGCCGTCACCCCGGCCCGCCCCAGCAGGCGCACGCGGCGGGCGACCTCGTCGGTGAGCGCCCGGGGTTCCACCCCCGGCGAGGCGACCAGCGTCGGCTCGCGGTCCCCCGTGTTCCAGTCGCCCGCCGCCCCGAGGGACATCGCGAAGGCGCCGTCGTGGACCGCGGCCGTACAGACGACCTCCAGTTCCGCGGCGCCGATCAGGCCGGCGGCGACCAGGTGGGCGCCGAGCCGGTCGGCGTCCGGTTCGGTGGCGCAGGCGGTGAGCCAGGCCTCGTCGTCGATACGGCCCGTGGTGAGCAGGGCCGAGGTGGCGGTCGGCGCACCGGGCGTCTCGATCGCGCCGACCAGGCCTTTCCGGAGATGGATCGTTCCGCCGGGGGAGCCGGAGACCCGGACCGTGCCGGTGAACTCCTCTTCCCGCAGCGCCTGGAGGAGCCCGGGGACGTTCCGCGCGGCAGGCGCTTTCACGCCAGCACCTCGGTGACACGGTCGCCCAGGCTGCGCAGGGCGAGCGCCACGTTGGCCCGGTCGCGGTCCAGTCCGGCCGCGAGGAGCAGGGGGTCACCGGCCGGCCGTACGACGGAGAACAGCATCTGATGGCGGCGCCGGCTGGTCAGGACCACGCTCTCCAGATCGCCCTCGGCCCCGGCCTCGCCGAGCCGCTGCGCGATGAGGGCGGCGAGTTCGCTGCTCTCGGCGCCGCCGCCGGCCTCACCGACATCGCCCGCGGCGCCGTAGACGAGTCCGGTCACCGCGTCGATCAGGGCCACGCCCGTGACTCCGGGCGAGTCGAGCAGTCGGTCCAGGGAGGTCTGGAGCGCCGTCGCGTTTTCCCCCATTGGCCCTCCACGGTCGGACACCACGCACTACTTTGAACGACAAGTTTCGGCGCACACGCCAAAGTTGGCGCTAAGTGACCCCTGAGTCGCTTGCTGTCGATCGTAGTTGTCCGAGCATCGACCGGTCAGCAGCACGGAAGAATTGAGGAAACCGGTGAACATCGAGACCGCACTCAAGGAAGCCATGAGCCTGGACGGCGCGATCGGCGCCGCCGTCGTGGACTATGACAGCGGCATGACGCTCGGTTCGCTCGGCGGCGGCCAGGGTCTTGACCTGGAACTCGCGGGTGCGGGCAACACCGAGGTGGTACGGGCCAAGATGCGCACCCTGGCCTCGCTGGACATGGACGACGTGATCGAGGACATCCTCATCACGCTCGGCAAGCAGTACCACCTGATCCGGCCACTGACGAGCAGCCAGGGTGCGCTCTTCTTCTACGTCGCTCTGGACCGGTCCCGCAGCAATCTGGCGCTGGCCAGACATGGCCTCAAGCGGATAGAGAGCGGTCTGGAGATCTGATCCCGCGGCGCTCCGCGGGCCGCACGGCGCGCGGCGGCGCTCAGGACTCCTGCGGCGTCGCCGGCGCGGCGGTCACGTCGTGCTCGGGCACCGTCTGCCCGGAGCGGATCAGGTCGAGCCGCCCCAGGACCTTGGCGCGCAGGTCGGTCGGGACGTCGTCCTGACCGCAGCAGCGCTTGACGAGCTTCTTCACGGCCTCTTCCAGGCCGTACTTCTCCAGGCACGGCGAGCACTCCGTGAAGTGCTGCTTGAACTTGGCGCGGTCGACGTCCGGCATCTCACTGTCGAGGAACTCGTAGAGATGGTCCAGGACTTCAGAGCAGTCCGTCTCGTGCGGCTCTCCGCAGCTCATGAGCCCGAGCCTTTCGCTTCGTTCGACTCCCCTGCACCGGCCGGGACGAGCCCGCGCTCGCGGGCGTAGTCCTCGAGCATGCCGCGCAGTTGACGGCGGCCGCGGTGCAGGCGGGACATCACCGTACCGATGGGTGTCCCCATGATGTCCGCGATCTCCTTGTACGCAAAGCCCTCTACGTCAGCGAGATAGACGGCGATGCGGAATTCCTCGGGGATCGCCTGGAGCGCTTCCTTCACGTCCGAGTCGGGCAGGTGGTCGAGCGCCTGCGACTCGGCGGAGCGCAGACCGGTCGACATGTGCGACTCGGCACGGGCGAGCTGCCAGTCCTCGATCTCCTCGGCCGCGGAGCGCTGGGGTTCGCGCTGCTTCTTGCGGTACGAGTTGATGAAGGTGTTCGTGAGGATCCGGTACAGCCACGCCTTGAGGTTGGTGCCCTCACGGAACTGGTGGAAGGACGCGTACGCCTTGGCGTACGTCTCCTGCACCAGGTCCTCGGCGTCGGCCGGGTTGCGTGTCATGCGCAGAGCGGCCGAGTACATCTGGTCGAGGAATTCGAGCGCGTCCCGCTCGAAGCGCGCGGTGCGCTCCGCGGTGGTCTCCGTGCTCGTGCCCTGGCCCTCGGGCTGCTCCGCCTGGCCGTTGTCGGTCCCTGCGTCGATCCCAGTGACCGGACCCACCTCCTCAAGATTCCTGGCAGCAACGAAACCGGTGCCACCGGAATTGGAGGATAGACGACTACCCGTCCCGGCCGCCCCTCGAATCGGGGTGGTCTTGGCCGCACGCAGTACCGTCCAGTCCAGGTCAGCACGGCTGCTACGGCTCGGGCAGAAGGTCGAACCCATGCGGCGGACTTCCTCTCCACGACGGTCGGTGCTGGGTGTTCAGCACTTCTGTCCGCCTCAACAGAGGGTCGCGGCTCAACATTCCCGGAGCTTCACCCCAGTGACCGGGCCCACGTCACGACGGCGTCCGTGATGACCGTCACGGCCTCCTCCTGGGTGATCCCGGCCCGCTTCGGCACCGCGAAGCCGTGATCGCCGTAGGGGACCTCGACCAGCTCGAACGAGCCGTCCGGGAACTCCTCCGGCTTCCCGAAGGGATCGTTGCCGCCCTGCACGACCAGGGTGGGCACCCCGGATCCGAGCAGTTCGTCGGCACGGGACTTCTCCGGCTTGCCCGGCGGGTGCAGCGGAAAACTGAGGGCGAGCACGGCATGGGCGCCCAGCTCGACGGCCGTACGGCAGGCGACCCGGGCGCCCGCGCTGCGCCCGCCGGAGATCACCGGCAGGCCCCCCTTCGCCAGGGCCGGCCAGATGCCCCGCCAGCCCACGTCCAGCGTCTTCGGCGCGGGTGCGAGCTTCTTGCCCGCCACCCGCCAGGGCTGCTCGACGAGGGCGACGGTCACCTGGTGCCGCGGGAGGACCTCGGCGAGGGCCTGGAGGTCCCGTGCCTCGATGCCGCCGCCCGCTCCGTGGCTCACCGCCAGCACGAGCCGTGCCCTGCTCGCGCGATGCCAGGTGATGCGGGCGTCCCCCGCGTCGGTGCCGATGATCTCGGAGGTCTCTTCGGAGGTCGCTTTGGTCACGTCAGAAGAGTGTGCCCTCTTCCGGCCCCTCCAGCTCCTTCAGCAGCTCCGGGCCGTTGTTGCGGACGTTGCTGACGGCCGTGCTCACCGGGTACGCGCGCATGAGCCCCTCGGGCGGCGGCGCGAGCAGGGAGCGCAGGTCGTCCACGTCCGTGCGGGACGGGTCGAGCCAGGTGTCCCAGCGGTCCGGGGTGAGCATGAGCGGCATCCGGGGGTGGATGTCGGCGAGGGAGCGCGGTCCGTCGGCCGGGGAGACGGCCAGCGAACCCGTCTCCGCCTCGGTCGTGATCACCGAGCAGGTGACCCACCAGGCCCCCGGGTGGTCGTCGGGCAGGGTCTTGTCCCGCCAGAACTCGTACAGCCCGGCCATCGCGAAGACCGAGCCGTCGGCGGGCAGCACGAAGTAGGGCTGCTTGCGCGGCCGCTTCTTCTTCCCCTCGACCTCCAGGTCGCGCTCCTGGGTGCCGGTGACCCACTCGTAGTAGCCGTCGGCCGGGATGATGCACCGGCGGGTGGCGAAGGCCCTCTTGTACGACGGCTTCTCGTGCACGGTCTCCGCGCGGGCGTTGATCATCCGGGCGCCGCCCTCGGGCGTCTTCGACCAACTCGGCACCAGTCCCCACTTCAGCTTCCGCAGCTGCCGAACCGGCCGGGGATCCTCCGCGTCCTTGAGAGGACGGTCCAGGACGGCGTAGACCTCCTTGGTCGGGGCCACGTTGTAATCGGGCTCCAGGGTCTCCTCGGGTTCCCACTTCTCGATCTCAAAGATTCCTGCGAGATCCTCGGGCCCACGACTCGCTGCATACCGTCCGCACATACGTGCCACACTGCCAGACTCCGTACGAGGAGAGGGAGCCACCCGGAAACATGGACACCAGCACAGCGACCTCTCTCTGGGACGAGCTCACCGGCCTCCAGCCCGATCCCGACCTGTGGGTGGTGCTGGCCACCCTGGTGGCGGCGCTGGCCGTCGTGGTCCCGCATCCGCTGTGGCGCCTGTCGCGCAACGCGATCACCATCGCCCACGAGGGTGGACACGGCCTGGTCGCCCTGTGCACCGGCCGGCAGCTGACCGGCATACGGCTGCACTCCGACACCAGCGGCCTCACCGTCAGCCGCGGCAAGCCGCACGGCATCGGCATGATCCTCACGGCCGCGGCCGGCTACACCGCTCCCCCGCTGCTGGGCCTGGGCGGCGCGGCCCTGCTGGCGGCGGGCCGGATCACCCTGCTCCTGTGGGCGGCGACGGCCCTGCTGGTGGCGATGCTGGTGATGATCCGCAACGCCTACGGGGCACTGACGGTCGTGCTCACCGGCGGCACCTTCGTGGTGGTCTCCTGGCTCACCGGCCCCCAGGTCCAGGCGGCCTTCGCCTACGCGGTCGTGTGGTTCCTGCTGCTCGGCGGAGTACGTCCCGCTTTCGAGCTACAGGCGAAGCGGTCGAGGGGCGGCACGGGCGACTCGGACGCGGACCAGCTCTCCCGCCTGACCCACGTCCCGGCGGGCCTGTGGCTGTTCCTGTTCCACGCGGTGAGCCTGTGCTCGCTGATAGGCGGGGGCAGGTGGCTACTGGAGGTATGACGCGCCCCGAAGGGGCAGGCGTCAGGGGCGCGGGGAACTGCGCGACCAGCCACGACGGCGTCGCACCCGAAAGACCACCCCCCACTAAAGTGGACCCCATGGCTTTGAACCCCGCAGACACCGCTCTCTGGCCCGCCCCTCAAGCAAGCGGAGCCGTCGACGCAACGGTCCATGTCCCAGGGTCAAAGTCGGTCACCAACCGCGCACTGGTACTGGCAGCCCTTGCGAGCGAACCGGGCTGGCTCCGCCGCCCCCTCCGCTCCCGAGACACCCTCCTCATGGCCGCCGCCCTCCGCGAGATGGGCGTCGGCATCGAGGAGGGAGTGGGCCCCGACGGCACCGGCGAGACCTGGCGCGTCCTGCCGGCAGGCCTCCGCGGCCCCGCCACCGTCGACGTCGGCAACGCCGGCACCGTCATGCGCTTCCTGCCCCCCGTCGCGGCCCTCGCCGACGGCCCCGTCCGCTTCGACGGGGACCCGAGGTCGTACGAACGCCCCCTGCACGGCGTGATCGACGCGCTGCGCGTGCTCGGCGCCCGGATCGACGACGACGGCCGGGGTGCCCTGCCCCTGACGGTCCACGGCAGCGGCGCCCTGGACGGCGGCCCGGTGGAGATCGACGCCTCCAGCTCGTCCCAGTTCGTGAGCGCCCTGCTGCTGAGCGGCCCGCGCTTCAACCAGGGCGTCGAGGTCCGGCACATCGGCTCCTCGCTGCCGTCGATGCCCCACATCCGCATGACCGTCGACATGCTGCGCGCGGTCGGCGCCCAGGTGGACACCCCGGAGTCGGGCGGCGAGCCGAACGTCTGGCGGGTCACGCCGGGCGCCCTGCTGGGCCGGGACCTGACCATCGAGCCCGACCTGTCCAACGCCCAGCCGTTCCTGGCGGCCGCCCTGGTGACCGGCGGCCGGGTCGTGATCCCGGCCTGGCCGGCCCGCACCACCCAGCCCGGCGACCGGCTGCGCGAGATCTTCACCGAGATGGGTGGTTCCTGCGAACTCACCGACTACGGCCTGGTGTTCACCGGTTCGGGTGCCATCCACGGCATCGATGTCGACCTCGGCGAGGTCGGCGAGCTGACCCCGGGCATCGCGGCGGTCGCCGCCCTGGCGGACTCCCCCTCCACCCTGCGCGGGGTGTCCCATCTGCGTCTGCACGAGACGGACCGGCTGGCCGCGCTCACCAAGGAGATCAACGAACTCGGCGGTGACGTCACCGAGACGGCCGACGGACTGCACATCCGCCCGCGCCCGCTGCACGACGGGATCTTCCACACCTACGAGGACCACCGCATGGCCACCGCCGGCGCGATCATCGGCCTCGCGGTCGAGGGAGTGCAGATCGAGAACGTCGGGACGACGGCCAAGACCCTGCCGGACTTCCCGGATCTGTGGACGGGGATGCTCGGGAGCGACAGGCCGTAGGGACCTAGACGATGCGCCGCTACGGCAAGCACACCGACGAGGACGACATCCGCAGCCGCCCCAACCGCAAGGGGAACCGGCCGCGCACCCATATTCGGCCCAAGCACGAGGACGCCTCCTGGGGCATGGTTCTGACCGTCGACCGGGGCCGGCTGACCGTCCTGGTGGACGACCGGATCGTCATGGCGATGAAGGCCCGCGAGCTCGGCCGCAAGGCGGCGATCGTCGGCGACCGGGTGGCCCTCGTCGGTGACCTGTCGGGCCAGAAGGACACCCTCGCGCGGATCGTCCGGATCGAGGAGCGCACCTCGGTGCTGCGCCGTACGGCCGACGACGACGACCCGTACGAGCGGGTGGTCGTCGCCAACGCCGACCAGCTCGCCATCGTCACCGCCCTCGCCGACCCGGAACCCCGGCCGCGCCTCATCGACCGCTGCCTGGTCGCGGCCTACGACGGCGGGCTGACCCCCCTGCTGGTCATGACCAAGTCGGACCTCGCCCCGCCGGACAAGCTCCTGGAGCTCTACGGCGACCTGGACATCCCGTATGTCGTCACCAGCCGCGAGGAGCTGGAGAACGGCGATGCGGCGGCCCGGGTGCGCGAGCAGCTGGACGGCAGGATCACGGCGTTCGTCGGCCACTCGGGCGTGGGCAAGACCACCCTGGTGAACGCGCTGGTCCCGGAGGACCGCCGGCGCCTGACCGGTCATGTGAACGCGGTGACAGGCCGCGGCCGCCACACCACGACCTCGGCGCTGGCGCTGCCCCTGGCGGGCGACGACGGCTGGGTGATCGACACCCCGGGCGTACGGTCGTTCGGGCTGCACCACGTGGACCCGTCCCGGGTGATCCACGCCTTCCCCGACCTGGAGCCGGGGACCGAGAACTGCCCCCGCGCGTGCAGCCACGACGAGCCGGACTGCGCGCTGGACGAGTGGGTGGCCGAGGGCCACGCCGACCCGGCCCGGCTGTACTCGCTGCGCCGGCTGCTGTCGACGCGGGAGCGCACGGAGGGGGACTGACCGGGGGCCCGGGCGACTGACCTCCGCGTTGTTTGGGTGTACGCGAGTTCGGTAAGTGCATACTCGCACCGAGCCGGACATACGGGAGGACAGCACATGGCGTGGCTGCTGGTGGTGGTGGCCGGGTTGCTGGAGACCGGTTTCGCCGTGTGTCTGAAGCTCTCCCACGGGTTCACCCGGCTGTGGCCGACCGTCGCGTTCTGCATCTTCGCGCTCGGCAGCTTCGGCCTGCTGACCCTGTCACTGAAGAAGCTGGACGTCGGCCCCGCCTACGCCGTGTGGACCGGTATCGGTGCGGCGGGCACCGCGATCTACGGAATGATCTTCCTCGACGACCTCGTCTCGACGCTGAAGATCGTCTCGATCAGCCTGGTGATCATAGGTGTGATCGGCCTCCAGCTGTCGGGCTCGCAGCACTAGGTCCCGCCGCCGGTCGCGCGAACTGCCGGTCACGCGAGCTGCCGGTACAGCGCGCTGCGGACCAGGTCCGCGACCCCGCCCTCGCCCGGCGGGGCGGACACGCAGGACAGGGCGAGCCGGACCGCCAGTTCGCAGGAGCGGGCCAGTTCGGGGACGTCCGCCTTGTGCACGCCGGGTCCGGCGAGGACCGAGACGGCACGGTCGCGGACCAGGGCCACGAAGTCACCGGGCGACGGCAGCGGCCCGTCCGCCCGGCGCTGGGCCGGCACCGCGGAGGAGGACGGCACCGCGGAGAGCGTCGGCGAGGGCAGCCGTTCACCCCAGCAGCCGGTGAGCATGGCCCGTACCAGCGCGTTCTCCCGGGCGGAGACCGTGGTCCACTCGGCGGCCGCCGTCAGCCGCTCGCGGGCGTCGCCGTGCGCGGTGAGCGCCCGCTCCACACCGAGGAGATAACCGTCGGCCTCTCGTCTCACGAGTGCGCGGGCCAGCCCTTCCTTGCTCCCGAACTCGTTGTACAGCGTCTGCCGGGACACCCCGGCCACCACCGCCACGTCCACCATCCTCACGGCGGACCACGGCCGACGCGCCAACGCCGCGTAAGCGGCATCCAGCAGCGATTCCCGCGCAGCAGGCATCATCGCCTCCCAGGGAGCAAGCAGCTCTGCGCCCAGATTTGACGCGCCCGCGTGCACTGTCAAGGGTGCGCGGGGGCATCGTGGGGGAGGCGTCCACACTCCGGCCCCTGTAGCACCGTGCCGACAGCGGCAGATACCGTTCGCCCCATGCCGGACTACCTCGACGACCTCCGCCTCGCCCACGTCCTCGCCGACGCGGCCGACGCGACCACCATGGACCGCTTCAAGGCGATGGACCTCAAGGTCGAGACGAAACCGGACATGACCCCGGTCAGCGAGGCCGACAAGGCGGCGGAGGAACTCATCCGCAACCACCTCAAGCGGGCCCGCCCGAGGGACGCGATCCTCGGCGAGGAGTACGGCGTGGAGGGCACCGGCCCCCGCCGCTGGGTGATCGACCCCATCGACGGCACCAAGAACTACGTGCGGGGCGTCCCCGTGTGGGCCACCCTGATCTCCCTGATGGAGGCCGCGGAGGGCGGCTACCAGCCCGTCGTCGGGCTGGTCTCGGCCCCCGCCCTCGGCCGCCGCTGGTGGGCCGCGAAGGGCCACGGCGCCTTCACCGGCCGCAGCCTGTCCTCCGCCTCCCGGCTGCACGTCTCCAAGGTCGGCAAGCTCACCGACGCGTCCTTCGCGTACTCCTCGCTCACCGGCTGGGAGGACCAGGGCCGCCTTGGCGGGTTCCTGGACCTGACCCGCGAGGTCTGGCGCACGCGCGCGTACGGCGACTTCTGGCCGTACATGATGGTCGCCGAGGGCTCGATCGACATCTGCGCCGAGCCGGAGCTGTCCCTGTGGGACATGGCGGCGAACGCGATCGTCGTCACCGAGGCCGGCGGCACCTTCACCGGCCTCGACGGCCGCCCCGGCCCGCACAGCGGCAACGCCGCCGCCTCCAACGGCCTGCTCCACGACGAGCTGCTGGGATACCTCAACGAGCGCTACTAGGAAGCACATCTGAGCGCACGCGCCCTCAATCGGCAGCGCGCGCCCTCTTGTTGACCCCCGCTTTACCTGGGACTCTGAGAGCACCCTCATTTGTGAACTTGTGAACCACTGAACTTTCTCAGTGGCCCACCAGGAGGTGACTCCGAACCCATGCTCGTCCGCGACGCCATGAGCACGGTGGTCCTGACCATCGGCCCCGCCCACACCCTCCGCCAGGCCGCCGCCCTGATGTCCGCCCGCCGGGTGGGCGCGGCCGTGGTCCTCGATCCCGACGGCACCGGCACCGGCATTCTGACCGAGCGCGACCTCCTCAACTCCGTGGGCCTGGGCCAGAGCCCGGACACGGAGCACGTCCACGCCCACACCACCACCGACGTCGTCTTCGCCACCCCGACCTGGACGCTGGAGGAGGCCGCGCAGGCGATGGCGCACGGCGGCTTCCGGCACCTCATCGTGCTGGACCGCGGTGAACCCGTGGGCATCGTCTCGGTCCGCGACATCATCCGCTGCTGGGCACCGGCACGGCAGCGCGTACCGGCCGGCACCGGATCGCCCCACTAGAGCACACCGGAAAAGTCACACTGGACTCAGTCCAATTCGAGTAGCCATCCAATCTCACACCCGTTCGGATTCTGGTCTCCAGCTGTTAGGCTGGTGCACATGAGCGACCTACTGGAACGACTGCGCGGCCGCGGATGGCGGATGACCGCGCAGCGGCGCGTCGTGGCCGAGGTCCTCGACGGCGATCACGTCCACCTGACGGCCGACGAGGTCCACGCGCGCGCCGTGGCCAAGCTGCCCGAGATCTCCCGGGCGACCGTCTACAACACCCTGGGCGAGCTGGTGACCCTCGGCGAGGTGCTCGAGGTCGCCACCGACAAGCGCGCCAAGAGGTACGACCCCAACGCGCACCGGCCGCACCACCACCTGGTCTGCGCCCGGTGCGGCGCCATCCGGGACGTCCACCCCACGGGCAACCCGATGGCCGACCTGCCCGACTCCGAGCGCTTCGGCTTCACCGTCTCGGACGTCGAGGTGACCTACCGCGGCGTGTGCCCGAACTGCGCGGCGGCCTAGCAGCACCCCGCACCTGAGCCCCGGCGTCCTTCCAGGACCCCGGGGCTTCGCACTGCCCACGAAGGCACGGGGGCACGAGGGCTTCCTGAATCTGACGGACCGTCATATCGTCGTGCGGCCACCCTCTCCGTACCGAACTCCTGACTCAGGGAGCAACCGTGGGAGACCCGCACCCCGAACCCACCACAGCACGGCAACCGCCCCCGGACCGCCCGCACCCCAAGCTCCACGCCACCGGCCTGACCCGCGCCTTCGGCCGCCCGCCCCGCTCCGTCGACGCCCTCGGCCCCCTCGATCTCACCGTCGCCCCGGGCGAGTTCGTCTGCCTGGTCGGGCCCTCCGGCTGCGGCAAGTCGACGCTGCTGCGCATCGCGGCGGGCCTGCTGCGCCCGAGCGGCGGCACCCTGGAGATCCGCACCTCGGCGGCCCGCCCGGCGGCCATGATCTTCCAGGACTACGGCATCCACGACTGGAAGCAGGTCCGCGCCAACGTCCGCTTCGGCCTGGACATCCAGCGCGTCCCGCGCCGCGAGGCGAACGCCCGGGCCGACGAGTGGCTGGCCCGCATGGGCCTCACGGAGTTCGCCGACGCCTACCCGGCGGCCCTGTCGGGAGGCATGCGCCAGCGCGTGGCCATCGCCCGGGCCCTGGCCGTGGAGCCCGAACTCCTGCTGATGGACGAGCCCTTCGCCGCTCTGGACGCCCAACTCCGCATGATCCTCCAGGACGAGCTGCTGGAGATCACCCAGACCCTGCGCACCACCACGCTGTTCATCACCCACAGCCTGGAGGAGGCGATCGTCCTCGGCGACCGCGTCCTGGTGATGTCCGCCCGCCCGGGCCGTCTGATCGCCGAGCACCGCCCGCCGTTCCCCCGCCCCCGCACCGGCGACATCCGCGCGGCACCCGATTTCACCTCCCTCAAGAGCGAGTTGTGGGACCTGCTGAGGAAGGAGGCGGTACCGGCATGACGACAATCGCTCCCGAGAAGCCGGAATCCGTCCTGGTCCGCCGCCCGGGCCCGGAGGAACTGCACCCCGTCCGCACCCACCGCCGCAGACGCGCCCTGGAACTGGCCCTGGCGACCGCAGTCCCCCTGCTCCTGATCCTCCTCTGGCAACTGGCCGCAGCTCAGTCCTGGCTGGACGCCCGCGTCTACCCGGCCCCCTCCACGATCCTGGCCGACGGCTGGGACCGCGCGGCGGCCGGCGAGCTCTGGCCGGACGTGTGGGCCACCACGAAGCGCGTCCTGGCCGGCTACGCGGTCGGCACGGCCACGGGCTACGCGCTGGGCCTGCTGATGGGCTCGCTGTCCCTGGTGAGAGCGGCCCTGGAACCCCTCCTGGACGCCCTGTACGTGGTCCCGAAGCTGGCCCTGCTCCCGGTCTTCCTGAACATGTTCGGCCTCGGCGAGGGCCCCCAGATCGCCCTGGTGGCGACGACGGTCTTCTTCTTCGTCTGGATCCAGACGATGTCCGCCGTCGTCTCGATCCCCGCCGGCCACCGCGACGCCGGCCAGGTCTTCGGCGCCTCGCCGTGGCAGACGTTCCGCCACATCCTGCTCCCCGCCTCCCTCCCGTCCGTCCTGGTCGGCGCCCGCATAGCCGCGGGCGTGGCGGTCCTGGTGATCGTCGCCTCGGAACAGATAGCCGCCACCGACGGCCTGGGCCACCTGATCTTCGACTCCCGCGCCCTCTTCCGGAACGACGTGATGTTCGTCGGCATCGTCTGCGTGGCCGTCCTCGGCGTCCTCTTCTCCGAACTGGTCCGCGTCCTGGGCCGCCTGCTCACCCCGTGGGCCCCGAAGGACCGCGGAAGGGGCCAATCATGAACACCCGCCTCTACGGCACCCTCCTGACCGCCCTGACCCTGCTGGCCACGGCCTCCTGCACGGCGTCCCACCCCACAGGAAGCCCGGAGCCGGACGCGGCCGGGACCCGGACCGTCCGCCCGGTGCCGGGCTGCGGGACCGGCTCCTGGACGGACCCCGCCGACCTCTCCCCCACCCGCACCCCGGCCCGCTGCGACAAGGGCGCTCCCGCCCCACGCCCCCTCGCCGGACCCCGCAAGCTGACGATCGCAACGGGCACCCTGAGCGCTGAATACGTGGCCCCCCTCCAAGTGGCCGTGGACAAGGGCGAGTTCAAGAAGGAGGGCCTGGACGTCACCCTGAAGGTCCTGCCGACCCCGGACTCCCTCCCGCTTCTCGCGAAGGGGGACATCGACGCGCTGTGGGCGGCCCCCGAGGCAGCCGTCATGAACGGCATCAGGGGCGGTTTCGACATCCGCTGGGTCGCGGCGAACTTCTCCCCCGACCCGGCGTCGAAGAGCGGCCTGTGGGTGCGGCTGAAGGACGGCGAGAACGCCGGCCAGGTGAGGATGGCCGGGCGCAGGATGGGCACGATGATCGGCAAGGGCTCGGTGATCGCGTACCCGATGGAGAAGGCCCTGGAGAAGCACGGCGGCGGCCTCGACGAGATCCAGTACCAGCAGCTCGGCTCGGCGGACGTCCTGACGGCCCTCCAGAACGGCGGCGTCGACTCGGCCTGGCTCCTGGACCCGGTCTGGCGCAGGGTCGACGGCAGCTCCGACTACGCCTTCCTCGGCGGCCAGCCCCTCGGTGAGCCCCTGGGCGGCATGCTGTACGGCCCCGGCCTGCTCGACGACGACGTGGACGCGGGGGTGGCCCTGCTGCGGGCGTACATCCGCACGGTGAACACGTACTTCCCGGCCGGCTACAAGTCCGACGCGACCTTCGTCACGTACCTGGCGAAACTCCTGAAGACCGACGAGGCGATCCTGCGTTCCACCCCGTCCCTGCGGATGGACTGGGAGATCAGATCGGGCACGACGGACCGCTTGCAGGCGGCGTACAGGGCTCAGGGCGTGGCGGAGGGTGACCCGCTGCCGGAGTCGAGGACGGTGAACAGGTCCCTCTACGAGGAAGCGGTGGGTCATCGGCCGTAAACGCACCGAGGGCCGGAACCCTTTCGGATTCCGGCCCTCGGCCTTCAGTAGCGGGGACAGGATTTGAACCTGCGACCTCTGGGTTATGAGCCCAGCGAGCTACCGAGCTGCTCCACCCCGCGTCGATGAATGCAACGTTACGTGAAGGATGAGTCCAGAAGCAAATCGCTTCACTGCACCCACTCAGGGGCGCGGGGAACGGCGCGACAAGCCACGACGATCCCGCAGCCGCCGTGCCACCGGACCCGCCACCCCCTTAGGCGGACAGCTCTTCCCGCAGCGCGTCCCGCAACCGCGCCGCCCGCTCCGACACCTCCGCAGGCCCCAGCGCCACCGCCCGGTCGGCCCACCGCTGCCCTTCCGCCAGCTCTCCCCGACGCGCGTAGACGAGGGCCAGCCGCAACGCCGCCCGCCCGTGCCCCGCGTCGGCGGCCCGGGCCCACCACACGGCGGCCTCCGGCTCACTCCCCTCGCGGGCGAGCAGCAGCCCCAGGTTGAAGGCGCCGTTGCGGGAGCCGGCCTCCGCGGCCTCCCGGTACCAGCGGGCCGCCTCGACGACATCGCCCCGGGACGCGGCGAGCATCCCCACCCGCACCTGGGCCCGCCGGTGCCCCTGCGAGGCCGCCCGCTCGTACCACTCCTCGCACTCGCTCTTCTCCTCGTGCACCGGCTCCCCGAGGGTGTGCGCGGGCACCGGCGGGCGCCGGGCGTCGAGCACGGTGGCGAGCCGGTACGCGGCCTCCGCGCTGCCGCCCCCCGCCGCGCACCGCAGATGCCGTTCGGCGGTGGCCTCGTCGCCGTCCCGCAGCCGGGCGATGCCGACCTGGAGCGCCGCCTCGGTGTGCCCGGCGGCGGCCGCCCGCTCGTACCAGCGCAGTGCGACGGCCTCCTCGCCGCGGCCGGCGAACAGGATGCCGAGGTTGAAGGCGGCGTCGACGCTCCCGGCCTCGGCGGCCTTGGAGAACCACGGCTCCGCACCGGCCGTGTCGCCGCCCTGGAGCAGCAGGATGGCGAGCGCGTTGGCCGCCTCCCGGTGCCCCGCGTACGCGGCCCGCCGGTACCACTGCTCGGCCTGCGCGGTCCGTCCCTGCTCGGCGCAGAGCAGCCCGAGGTTGTACGCGCCGTTGTCGTCACCGGCGTCCATCGCGGCCCGGTACCAGCGCTCGGCGGTCTGTGGCTCGCCGCGCTCGGCGTGCAGCGCGCCCAGCGCATTGGCCGCGTTGCCGTCGCCGTCCTGGGCGGCGCGCAGCCACCACACGGCGGCGCTCTCGGTGTCGCCCGCGTCCCGCAGCAGGAACCCGAGCGCGCAGGCGGCCCGCGCCTCGCCGTCCTTCGCGGAGGTCAGATACCAGCGGCCGGCCTCCTTGAGCGCACCGCGCCGCTCCAGGATGGCCCCGAGGTGCAGCGCCGCACGCCGGTGCCCGCGCGCGGCCGCCTGCCGGTACCACTGCTCGGCGTCGGCCCCGGCGCCGTGGTCCTCCCCGACGTCCCCCTCGGGCACCAGCCGGCGGTCGAGGGCGCGGGCCAGCCGGTAGGCGGCCTCGCGGTGTCCCCGCTCGGCGGCGGTCCGCATCCACGGCTCGGCGTCCGCGTCCCCGCGGTGCTCCAGCAGGTCGGCGAGGGCGTAGGCGCCCAGCGCGTGGCCCTGCTCGGCGGACTGGCGCAGCCAGTACTCGGCGGCGGGCTCGTCGCCCCGCTCGCGGTGGTGGCGGCCCAGCGCGTGGGCGGCCGCGGCGGATCCGGCGACGGCGGCGATCCGCCACCAGCCGGCCGCGTCGTCGGCATAACCACGCTGGTGGAGCAGGACGCCCAGGTTGTTGGCGGCGGCCCGGTCGCCGGCGGCGGTGGCGGCACGCAGATGGGGCTCGGCTCCGTCGAGATCACCGCGGCGCAGCAGCAGGGCGCCGAGGACGCTCATCGCCTCGACGTCACCGGCTTCGGCGGCGAGCCGCTGCCGGACCTCCTCGGCGGCGTCGTCAGGCGCCTCCCCGACCCCGTCCCGCCCGGAAGGTTGCACAAAACGCCCTGTCTCGAACAGAGTTGCCTTGTCCCCCATAACGTCCATCGTCGCACCACCTGCAACCTGGGTACACCTGGTATACCGCAGCCAGTGAGGTCACTTCAGCGTTTTGTCGACATGCCCACAGAACGACAAGTGAAACACAGTTCCCGCCAACTGCCCCCGGCGGCACGGCCGTCGATTCCTCGGCACATGCGTTCGCACATCACGAAGGCCCGGATCCTGAAGAGGATCCGGGCCTTCGATTCCAGTAGCGGGGACAGGATTTGAACCTGCGACCTCTGGGTTATGAGCCCAGCGAGCTACCGAGCTGCTCCACCCCGCGCCGTTGTGTTGCAACCGTATCACGGCGCGGAGGTGGGCTTTTACCAGCGGCTGCTCAGCCGCTGGGACTGCTGCTCGGGCTGCTGCCGGGCTTCGGGCTGCTGCTGGGCTTCGGGCTGCCACTGGGCTTCGGGCTGCTGCCGCTCTTGTTCGCCGCGGCCTGAGCGTCCTCCGCACGCTTGAGTGCGTCCTGGAGGTCGTCCTGGGCCCGGCCGTACGCCTCCCAGTCGCCCTTCTTGAGGGCTTCCTGGCCGGCGTCGAAGGCCTTCTGGGCGTCGTCCAGCGCCTGTTGGACCGTCGGGTTGCTGGACGTCGGCGGCGGCTTGGTCCCGCCGTCGTCGTCCGGTGGCGGAGTGGTCGTGGCGTCCGCTCCGAAGACCTTGTTCAGGGCCTGGTCGAGGGTGTCCTCGAAGGCGGTGTTGCCTCCGTAGGTCACCAACACCTTCCGCAGCAGCGGGTACTTGAGTCCCCCACCGCGTACGTACACCGGCTCCACGTAGAGCAGTCCTCCGTCGAGCGGCACCGTCAGGAGGTTGCCGTACTCCACATTGGAGTCGCCTCTGTTGAGGAGGCTGATGGTCTCGGCGATGTCCTGTTCGGAGTTGAACTGGCTCTGCACCTGTTTGGGCCCGTTGACCGTGGTGTTGGTCGGCAGTTTCAGAATTCTGATCTTGCCGTAGTCAGGGGTGCCCGCCTCCGCGTCGACCGACATGAACGCGCTGAGGTTGTCCCGGCCGTTGGGCGTGAACGTCGTCGTGAGCGAGAACGCCTGCGCCTTCTGGTCGGGCATCTTCATGCTCAGGTAGTACGGCGGCACCGCGTCGCCCGACTTGTTGGTCGGGTCGTCCGGCACCTGCCACACCTCGCTGCCGCTGAGGAAGGTGTCCGCGTCCTCGACGTGGTAGCGGGCCAGCAGTTCGCGCTGGACCTTGAACAGGTCCTGCGGGTACCGCAGATGGGCCATCAGGTCGGTGGAGATGTCCTTCTTCGGCTCCACCGTGCCCGGGAACGCCTTCATCCAGGTCTTGAGGACCGGGTCCTGGGTGTCCCACTGGTAGAGCTTGACCTGGCCGGTGTACGCGTCGACGGTCGCCTTCACCGAGTTGCGGATGTAGTTGACCTGGTTCTGCTGGGCCACCACCGCGCGCTGGTTGTTCGTCGCGGTCAGCGAGTCGGCCGTGGTGTCACCGAGGGTCGTGCGCGAGGAGTACGGGTAGCCGTTCGTCGTGGTGTACGCGTCGACGATCCACTGGATCCTGCCGTTCACCACCGCCGGATAGGCGTCGCCGTCGATGGTCAGCCAGGGGGCGACCGCCTCGACGCGCTGCTTGGGCGTGCGGTTGTACAGGATCCGCGAGCCCTCGCCGATCGCTCCGGAGTAGAGGATCTGCGGCTCGCTGAACGCCACCGCGTACGCGGCCCGGTTGACCGGGTTGGAGAGGTTGACCCCGCTCTTGTCCTTGTAGCTGTAGGTCTTCTCGCCGTCGTCGTCGGAGTAGTCGATCTCCTTCTGGGGACCGCCGACGATCGAGTAGGTGGTGGTCTTCTCGCCGTAGTAGACGCGCTGCTGGTACTCGCCGAGGTCGCCCTGGGACGGCAGGTTGGACTCGGTGAAGACCGGGCGGCCCTCGTCGTCGGCCTCGGTGCCCTTCGCGGCGACCACGCCGTAGCCGTGGGTGTAGCGGAAGTGGTCGTTGATCCAGTTGTTCTTCGGGATGCCCGCGAGATTCAGCTCACGCAGCCCGATGACCGTGTCCTGATCCTTGCCGTCCTTGCTGTAGCGGTCGACGTCCAGGTTGGTCGGGAACGCGTAGTAGTTGCGCATCTGCTGGAGCTGCTGGAACGTCGGCGAGACGACGTTGGGGTCCACGACCCGGATGCTGGCCGTGGCGTCGACGTCGTCGCGTAGCTTGGTCTTGTCCGTGGTGGTGGACTTGCCGTCGTACTCCTTCACGGAGGCGTCGTCGATGCCGTACGCCTCGCGCGTCGCCTTGAGGTTCTTCTCGACGTATGGCGCTTCCTTGGCCTGCTCGTTCGGCTGGACCTGGAACTTCTGGACGATCGCCGGGTAGAGGCCGCCGATGAGGATCGCCGAGAGCACCATCAGGCCGAAGCCGATCACGGGCAGCTGCCAGGTGCGCCGCCACAGGGTGGCGAAGAACAGCAGGGCGCAGATGACGGCGATGCAGAAGAGGATGGTCTTCGCCGGCAGATAGGCGTTGGCGTCGACGTACCTCAGGCCCGTCCAGCTGTCGGTGGCCTTGAAGTCGCTGGACTTGACCGCGAGGCCGTACCGGTCGAGCCAGTAGGCGACCGCCTTCAGGGTGACGAAGACGCCGAGCAGCACCGAGAGGTGTCCGGTGGCCGCGGCCGTGGCCCGCGCGCCCGGCGAGGTGATCCTGAGGCCGCCGTAGAGGTAGTGGGTCAGGGCCGCGGCGATCACGGAGAGGATCGTGGCGGCGAACCCGAAGCCGAGCAGGAACCGGTACCAGGGCAGGTCGAAGGTGTAGAAGGAGATGTCGAGGTGGAACTGCGGGTCCTTCTGGCCGAAGGAGACGCCGTTGACCCACATCAGCCAGGTCCGCCACTGACCGGCCGCCGAGGCGCCCGCGATCAGGCCCACCAGGGAGACGATGCCGAGCAGCAGCCACTTCTTGTACGGCGCGATGCCCATCCGGTAGCGGTCGAGGTTCTGCTGCTCCATCGACATGGCGCTCAGCGGCGGCCGGAGCCGGTGCGCCAGCCAGATGTTGAGGCCGACCGCGAGGGCCATCAGCACACCGAAGACGAAGAACAGCCCGATCTTGGTCCACAGGGTGGTGGTGAACACGGACGAGTAGTTCACCGAGCGGTACCAGAGCCAGTCCGTCCAGAAACCCGCGAACATGGTGAACGCCATGCCGAGGACGGCAAGGACGCCCAGCGTCATGAGCAGGGTCCTGGCACGCCGGGACGGGCGGCCCACTCTCATCCGCGGCCCTGTCGGGCCTCCGCCGCGGTCCGGCATCTGGAAAGCCAAGGTGCGCACCTCGAAGTTCGCTGTCGATCCATCAGACCCCCGGGTTCGCGGGCCCTGGGTGGCCCCCCGTGATCGCGGGCCCACACCTATGCAACTTACTCACCGTTTACTCGGTTCCCGATTCCGGTGATGAACGAGGCAGGATTGTGACCATGTCCAACACCCCCATGGCGGCGAGCCCGCTCACCCGGGCCGTGCTCGAGATCGACGAGTACGCCTCCGGCCTCGGCTGGGACCAGCCCGCCCGTCTCTTCGCCCTCGTAGACACCGCCCGGCTGCGCGCCCAGGAACCCGCTCTCGCGAGCCAGCTAGGTCAGGGGGGCGCGCAGGAGTCCGCGGCTCTGACCCCCGTCGAGCAGGAGGAGATTCCCGCGGGCAAGCCCCTCGACGAGTTCCTCGGCACCATCGCCTGGCCGGACGCGGTCGTCGGCTGCGCGCTCACCGTGGAGCGCCTGATGCTGCCGCCGTCCGCCGAGGCGTCCGTCCCGCAGGGGCTGAGCGAGGCCAGGCTGGCGAAGTGGGTCGCCGAGCACCCGGACCGCCAGGAGGTCCGCATGACGGTCGGGGTGCTGCGCGACGGCACCCGCGACTCGGCGCTGCGGCTGCGTGAGAAGGACTCCCCCACGGAGGTCCTCACGGGCGGCGACCTGGTCCCGGGCCTCGCGGAGGCGTTGTCGGCGACGTTCGAGGAGTAGCCCGCGCAGCTAGCTCTTCGTGCACTTCGGCAGGTCGGACGTCTTGCCCTCGCGGAGGTCCTTGAGCGCGCCGAGGGCGTCGTCGATGGTGTTCACCTTGATCAGGGTGAGTCCGCTCGGGGTGTCCTTGGCGGCGGCCGCGCAGTTGTCGGCGGGCGTCAGGAAGTACTGGGCGCCCTTGTCGCGCGCGCCGACCGTCTTCATCTCGATGCCGCCGATCGGGCCGACCTTGCCGTCGTCGTCGATCGTGCCGGTGCCGGCGACGAACTTGCCGCCGGTGAGGCTACCGGGGGTGAGCTTGTCGTAGATGCCGAGCGCGAACATCAGGCCGGCGCTCGGGCCGCCGACATCGGCGAGCTTGATGTCGATGGTGAACGGGAAGGTGTGGTCGGTCCCGGCGGCGATCCCGACGATGGCCCGCTGGGCGCCGTCGTCGTCGGACTGCCTGGTGGTGATGGTGATCTTCTCTGTCTTCGTCGCCGGCTTGTTCGCCTTCTCGGCGGCGGCCTGCTCCTTGGCGGGCACGATCGTGAAGACGACCTTCTCGCCCGGCTTGTGCCTGGTCACCAGCTTGGCGACGTCGTCGGGCGCCTTCACCGCCGTCCCGTCGACGTCCTTGATCACGTCACCGGCGTGCAGTCTGCCCTCGGCCGGGGAGTCCTTGACGACGGTCGAGACGATCACCCAGGACTGCACGGGGACGTGCAGCTCCTTCAGGGCGGCGACCTTGGCGCTCTCCTGGGACTGGCTGAACTCCTCGGCGTTCTCCTGGGTCGACTGCTCCTCGGTCTTGCCGTCCGGGTAGAGCGTGTCGTGCGGGACGATCTTGGCGTCGTGCGCGAGCCAGCCGTAGACGGCCTCGACGAGGTTCATCCTGAAGTCGGCGCTGGTGACCCGGACGGTGGTCATGTTCAGGTGACCGCTCGTCGGGTACGTCTTGCGTCCGGAGATCTGGAGCACCGGCTCGCCGCCGTGGTCCCCGAGGGTGTTCACCGTGGGGCCCGGTGACAGCTCGGAGTAGGGCACTTTGATGAAGACTCCCGCGCAGAGAAGCGCGATCAGCATCAGGGTGGAGGCGAGCATCGTCGCGGTGCGGCGTGGCATGGCACGACAGTACGGGACGTATCTGTCAGACCAGCGTCTGGGCGCCGTACCCGGCCGAGGTCAGGTACCGGAGTGGGACTTCTCCATGGCGGCACGGAAACGGGCGTATCCGTCGAGCTCGGGGCCGTCGCTGCGGACCTTGTGGTTGCGGTTGGCCCAGCTGCCCCACAGCCCGGCCGCGACCGCGGCCACGAGTGGAATCACCAACCAGATGAGCGCCCCCATGCCGACCTCCGACCCCGCACCGAGCGACCGCCGAGCGATCGCGGAAAACTGACTGATCAGCAGATTAACCATCCGCACTGACAACGCTCGTGCCAGGGGTGCGGTTACGCAACCGGAGGGGTGAAGGAAGGGTTCAGCAGGCGCCGACCCATTCCTCCGTACCGTCAGAAAACGTCTGGTGCTTCCAGATCGGCACCTCGTGCTTGAGATCGTCGATCAGCTTCCGACAGGCCTCGAAGGCCTCGCCCCGGTGCGGGCAGGACACGGCGACGACGACGGCCAGGTCACCGACTCCGAGATCCCCCACTCGGTGCACGGCGGCGAGCGCCCGCACCGGGAACTCGGCGACGACCTTCTCCGCGACCCTTCGCATCTCGGCCTCGGCACTGGGGTGGCAGGAGTACCCGAGCCTGTCGACGTCGACACCCCCGTCATGATTCCTGACGGTCCCGACGAACAGCGCGGTCCCTCCGGCGGCATCGTCCCCGACGGCCCGGAAGACCTCGTCGAGGGAGAGGGGGGTGTCGCGGACGGCGAGGAGCTTGATGGGCTCGTCGGCGGTCCGCTCACCGGGGTGATCGAAAGTGGGTGCCATACGTCCATCGTGCCGCACGCCGCGATCGACCAGGAATAGAGCTTTCCTACAGGCGGCCACCTCCTGTCACCGGCGCATGCGCCAACCCAAGGGGCGCGGGGAACGGCGCGGTCAGCTCCCACCGGCCCGCAGCCGCCCCACAACCTGACCCGGCACCCCGAGGCGCCCCCTCAGATCCTCCGCCGAGCCTTCCGAGCCCGCCGCACCACGGCAGCCGCACCGAGCAGCGCAACCGTCGCCCCCGCCGCCCCCGCCGCCGTCGCGTCCTTGCGCCCCAGCCGCCGCCCGGCCACCGTGTGCCGCCCGGCGACCTCCTCCAGCAGCTCCGCGAGCACCTCCTCGTTGGTCCACCGCGGCCGCCACCCCGCGTCGTGCAGCCGGCTCCCGCTCACCACCCAGGGGTACATGGTGTACGCGAGGTCCCCGGCAGGGGACGGCGTGAGTCCGATCCGGTGCAGCCGGGCCGCCGCGCCCAGCGCCACCGCCGACGGCAGCTCCATCCGGCGGATTCCGCTGAGCTCCTCGATCTCCTCCTGCTCCAGCCACCCGTCGCAGCCCACGGCGAGCTCCCCGTCGACCTTCTCCAGGACGGCGTGCTCCAGAGCGGCACACAGGTCCTCGACGTGGCAGAACTGCCAGGCGGGCCGGGACCCGGCCACCACCAGCAGCCGGGGCGACTCGAAGTACCGGGTCAGCGCGGTGTCGGTGCCCCCGCCCACCAGGACGGCGGGCCGTACGACGGTGACGTTGAGCCCCGGGTGCGCCCTGGGGGCCCGCCGCGCGAGCCGTTCGATCTCCAGCAGGTCCCCGACTCCGGTCGCCTCGGCGGTGGCCCGCAGCTCGGCGTCCTCCGACAGGGGCAGCTCGTTGTCCGGCAGCGCGCCGTAGACCATCGCGGAGGTGCACAGCACGACCCGGTGGACGCCCGCGGCCGCGGCCGCGGTCAGCACGGTCTGCGTCCCCCGGACGTTGTAGGCCGTGCGCGCGGCGGGATCCGTCTCCAGATCGAGGTCGAGGGCCAGATGCACCACGACATCGGCCCCGCGGAGCTTGTCGGCGATGGCCGGATCCCGCACGTCCAGGATGTGCCACTGCGCCGCCGCGCACTCGCCGCGCCGCTCGTCCAACGCGATGACCTGCTTGATCTCCGCCGAGGCGGCGAGCCGCTCGACGAGCAGTGCTCCGACGCCGGACGCGGCACCGGTGACCGCGACGACTGGCCCGCGCGTGGCGGGATTGGTTGACTGGTTTCGCGCTGCGCGAACCTGCGGATCAGGGGAACTCACCGGGCGTCTCCAGCGGTTGTCTTCAGTAGGAACGCGAGTGACGCGTACGTACCAGGTGGCATCCATCCTGCCGCAGGCGGAGAGTCGGCGGAGCACCGAGGCCCTCACGGCCCGCGGTGTCTACGCTGGGGGGTGTTATCGGGCAGCCGCGCCACCGGGGCAACCGGTGGCCTTACCAGCCGAGGAATCCCGTGAGTGACACCCCATTCGGATTCGGCCTTCCGCCGGAGGAGCCGGACGACGGCGACGAGGGCAAGAAGAAGGACCAGCAGAGCGGCGGTGGTCAGGGACCGAACAACCCGTTCGGTTTCGGCGGCCTGCCCGGCGCCGGAGGCTTTGGCGGCCCCGGTGCGGACAATCCGCTCGCTGCCATGTTCGGATCGCTGAACCCCACCGACCTGGGCGCCGCCTTCCAGCAGCTGGGCCAGATGCTCTCCTACGAGGGCGGCCCGGTGAACTGGGACATGGCCAAGCAGATCGCCCGCCAGACGGTGTCCCAGGGCACCCCGGACGGCACCAAGGACGCGAGCGTCGGCCCCGCCGAGCGCACCGCGGTCCAGGATGCCGTCCGCCTCGCCGACCTGTGGCTCGACGACGCGACGTCCCTGCCGTCCGGCGCGGGCTCCGCGGTGGCGTGGTCCCGCGCGGAGTGGGTCGAGGCGACCCTGCCCGCGTGGAAGGAGCTCGTCGACCCGGTGGCCGAGCGGGTCGGCACCGCGATGGGCGATGTCCTGCCGGAGGAGATGCAGGCCATGGCGGGCCCGCTGATCGGCATGATGCGCTCGATGGGCGGCGCCATGTTCGGCACCCAGATCGGGCAGGCCGTCGGGGTGCTCGCGGGTGAGGTCGTCGGCTCCACCGACATCGGCCTGCCGCTGGGCCCGGTCGGCAAGGCCGCGCTGCTGCCGGCGAACATCGAGGCCTTCGGCAAGGACCTCGGCGTCCCCAAGGACGAGGTGCGGCTGTACCTCGCCCTGCGCGAGGCCGCCCACCAGCGCCTCTTCGCGCACGTGCCGTGGCTGCGCTCGCACCTGTACGGCGCGGTGGACGGCTACGCGCGCGGGATCAAGGTCGATACCGCCAAGCTGGAGGACGTGGTCGGCCAGTTCGACCCGCAGAACCCCGAGCAGCTCCAGGACGCCCTCCAGCAGGGCATGTTCCAGCCGGAGGACACCCCGGAGCAGAAGGCCGCCCTGGCCCGTCTGGAGACGGCTCTGGCGCTGGTGGAGGGCTGGGTGGACGCGGTGGTCCACGCGGCCGCGAAGCCGCGTCTGTCGTCCGCCGACGCGCTGCGCGAGACCCTGCGCCGCCGGCGTGCCTCGGGCGGCCCGGCCGAGCAGACCTTCGCCACGCTGATCGGCCTGGAGCTGCGCCCGCGCCGTCTGCGGGACGCCTCCCGCCTGTGGGCCTCGCTCACGGACGCGCGCGGTGTCGACGGCCGTGACGGCCTGTGGGCCCACCCGGACATGCTGCCGACCGCCTCCGACCTGGACGACCCGGACGGCTTCGTGCACCGCGAGCAGCTGGACTTCTCCGAGCTGGAGAAGATGCTCGGCGAGACGGGCAGCGGCTCGGACGGCTCCGACGGCTCCGACGGGAAGCCGGACCTGAAGAAGGACGACGACACCGAGTGAGCCTCCATGACGACGCGGTCCTCGTGATCAAGGGGTACGAGGACCAGGAGGAGCTGCGCCAGGCCTACCTGGACCATCTCGCGGCCCACCCGGACGGCATCTGGAAGGCCTGTCACGCGGGGCATGTCACGGCGAGCGCGCTGGTGATCGACCCGTCACGCGGGCAGGTCCTGCTCACCCTTCACAAGAAGTTGCGGATGTGGCTCCAGATGGGCGGCCACTGCGAGCCGGCCGACACGTCCCTGGAGGCGGCGGCCCTGCGCGAGGCGACGGAGGAGTCGGGGGTCGCCGGTCTGACCCTGCTGCCCGGCGGCCCGGTCCGCCTGGACCGGCACCCCGTCCCGGCGCCCTGCAACTGGCACTTCGACGTCCAGTACGCGGCTCTCGCCCCGGCCGGCGCCGTGGAGACGATCAGCGAGGAGTCCCTCGACGTGCGGTGGTTCCCCTACGACGAGGTGGCGGAGGTCGCCGACGAGTCGGTCGTACGACTGCTGGAAGCGACGCGCGCGAGGCTGTGAGCGCCTCCTCAGCGGGGATGTAAGGGGCGCCCGGCTATGGTGGGCGCCCCTTACCCGTGCCTAGCTGTTGCTTCCCCCGAGGGAGTTGCCGCGCATGCCGAACTGGCCGAGGACCCCGCCGTTGCGCATGCCCTGCGGCGGCAGGAGTTCACTCGGCTGGACCAGGACGTGGCCGGTGCCGCCGAAGTGCATCTCCCAGCCCTCGCCGGTGGTGCCGCGGCGGCGCCACACTCCGGAGGTGGAGGTGGGTGCCTGGAGCTGGGTGCGCAGGGACGTGGACCAGGCGATGACGGCGTCGGAGTCGACGCAGACGTTCTTCTCCGGGCTCACCTCGAGGACCAGCGGCTCGCCCGAGGTCATCAGGACGACCTGCCCGGAGCCGGACAGCTCCAGGTTGTAGGCGCCCGCGGCGGCCACCTCGACGGCGCTGTCCACGGCGACGATGCCGACGCCGAGGGAGCCGTCGAAGGCGAGCACATAGGCGCTGTCGACGGTGATGCCGCTGCCGACCTCCATGATGTGCAGGTGCTGGGCGACGCTGGCCAGGTAGACGATGCCGTTGCCCTTGCAGCGCATGAGGTCGAGGCCCTCACCGGTCATCCGCTGGACGTTGCGCCAGTTGCGGTTGCGGTACTGGCTGTCGAACTCGACCTGTCCCTCGAAGGCCACCATGGCGCCCTGCCGGGCGAGCACGGGGCTGCTGCCCTGGGTGACGTCGGTCTTCAGGAGCTGCGGGTTCTGGAGTGTGTAGCGGCCGGTCGACTCGACCGGGACGTGTGCGAAGAGTGTGCTGTGCATGATGTGCCTGGTGCTCCCCTCAGCCCCGGATCTTGAATCGGTCGCCGGTGTCCTCGCTCGGCTGGACGACGACGAAGCCCTGTCCCTTGAAGCCGATCTGGAAGGCCTCGCCGCTGCCGCGGCCGATGAGGGCGCTCGCCTTGATGGTGCGGCGGGCCTTCATCTCCAGGCCGGCCGTCCAGGCGACGAGGGCGTCCGGGTCGACGTACGTCTCGCGTTCGGCGCAGTCCAGGGCCATCGGGATGCCCCGGCTGACCAGGGCGACCCAGCCGGTGCCCTTGACGACCAGGTTGGTCAGGCCGGAGCCGGACAGCTTCGCGAGTCCCTTGACCGGCTCGATGGCGAGTTCCAGGGAGGCGTCGCAGGCCAGCAGGGTGGCGCCGTTCACGGACAGCGCCTCGCCGTTCAGGTGCAGGACGAGGATGTCGCCGCCGTAGTCGGCGAGGTACAGGTCGCCGTCGCCGCGGGCCAGCATCAGCCGGCCGCCCTCTCCGGTGACCATCTCCTCCGCCGAGCGGCGCAGGCTCGCGGGCGCCGCGTCGAACTGCACATAGCCGTCGTAGGCGATCATCGAGCCGGCCTTGGCGATCAGGTCGTGGCCGGTGACCATGGTGACCTTGAGCGTCTTGGAGCTGTGCACACTCATCCGGACGCCGGTCGCGGCGGCGCGGTGCGCACTCAGAGTCTGGGTGTCCATGGCCTCACACCTCGAAGGGCTGTACGACGACGAAGTTTCCGGGAGCGCCGCGGAACTGGAGGTTCACGGCCTCGGTGGTCTGCCGGGCGTACCCGGAGCGGCGCAGCCTGAGCGAGGTCGTGGTGACCGCCTGCGCACCTGCCGACCAGGCGATGACGGCGTTGCCGTCGACATAGGTGGCCGGACCGACGGGCAGCACGACGGGCACGCCGCGGGTCTTGACGACGACCGCGCCGGTGCCGGAGAAGAGCATGCTGAAGAAGCCTCCGCCGGGCAGTCCCGCGCCCTCGATGCGCCGGACCTCGGTCTCCAGGGTCTCGTCGAAGGCGAGCACGCCCTGGGCGCTGGTGTAGAGCTGCTCGCCCTGGAGGCGGATCACGAAGACCCGGCTGGCCTCGTCGGCGAGGAACACCTCGCCGTTGCCGGTGCAGCGCATCAGGGACATGCCCTGGCCGGTGAGCGCTCCGGTGAGCTTGCCGAGCAGCCCCGAGCCCTTGTGGGCGAAGTCGATGTCGCCCTGGTAGGCGACCATGCTGCCCTGCTTGGCGAGGATGGGCGCGTCCTTGGTGAGGGTGGCCCGCACCAGGTTGGCGTTCTGCTCCGTCCAGCGGTCCCCGACGGGCGCTTCCGCGTACTTGGTCAGGACGACCCGGACGTTGGCCTCCGGCGGGACGGGGGCGAGCTGGGTCCCGCCGCCGAAGGGCTGCGCCTGGCCGGGGAAGGCGCCGGGCGCGCCGGGGGGCGCGAACTGACCGGCGACGGCACCCGGAGGGGTGAACTGGCCGGCGGGGGCGCCGGGAGGGGCATATGGGGCGGCCGGGGCGCCGGGCGGCGCGTACTGGCCCGCGGGAGCGCCCGGAGGGGCGTATTGGCCCGCCGGGGGTGCTCCTGGTGGCGTGAAGGTCTGCCCTGGAGGAGTGAAGGCCTGCGGGCTCGACGGCGCGGGAGACGGAGCGGCGGGAGCCGGTGCGGGAGCCGGTGCGGGCGCCGGGGGCGCGCCGAACGACGGCGCGGGCGGGGCGGCCTGCGGGGGCGGCGCGAAGGCCGGGGCCGGGGCCGGGGCCTGCGCCGGGATGCCGGGCTGGGGGGCGGGCTCGGGAGCGGCCTCCTCCTCGGCGACCTCGCCGCCGAAGTTCTTCAGCAGCGCCTCAAGACCGCCGTCGAAGCCCTGGCCGACCGCGGCGAACCGCCAGACGTCCTTCAGGTAGAGGTCGCCCACCATCAGGGCGCGCTCGGTGGAGAACTCGCTGCCGTCGAACGAGTACCGGGCGACTTCCTCGCCGCCGGCGACGATCCGGAGGTAGCCGGGAGCGATCTGCGACATCTGGCCGTCGCCGTCGATCGTCGCCGTGAACGACAACTTCTGGATCTGCGGCGGAATCTGGTCGAGCGTGACCCGGAACGACTCCGTGTCGCCCGATTGCGCCCCCAGGAGCTGGACGGAGTCCTCGGGGGACTTGGGCTGGTTGAAGAAGATGAAGTACCGGTCGTCGGAGAGCCGTTCGTCGGCGTCGAGGCCGAAGCAGCTGATGTCGAAGGTCAGCCCGGGGCCGGAGATCTGTACACCTACGTACAGATCCGTGCCCGCGGTCAGGTCACTGATCTTGGCCTTGTGGCCGCGCTGGAATTCCCTGGCCATGCGTTACGACCGTCCCCCATCCCGAATGCGAGTGCGTCGCGACAGGCTAACGGCAAATTCGGACACCGGCTCAAGCCGGTACGGATCCGGTACAAAAACCCGTTCGGGTCGACCGTCACTCTCCGCGTCCGGGCGGCAGGTGCGGCAACCGGTCGGCGGCCACCACGCCCTCCAGGTAGCCCTTGGCCCGCTCGGTGCGCGGATACGCCTCCAGCAACCGCCAGAACCGGGGGCCGTGACCGGGTACGAGCAGATGCGCCAGCTCGTGGAGCAGGACGTAGTCGACGACGTACTCCGGCATCCCCTGGAGCCGGTGCGACAGCCGGATGCTGCCCTCGGACGGGGTGCAGGAGCCCCAGCGCGTGTTCTGGTTGGTGACCCAGCGCACCGAGGCGGGCCGGGCCCGGCCGTCGAAGTACTGGGCCGACAGTCGCTGTGCCCGCTCGGAGAGCTCGGCGTCCCCGAGAACCCGTTTGCTTTCCTGCGCGGCCAGCTTGTCGAGCATGACGCTGACCCAGCGCTGCTCCTCGGCCTCGGACATCCGGGCAGGGATGAGCACGACGGTGCGATCGCCCTCGCGGTACGCGGAGACCGTCCGGCGTCGGCGGCTGCTCCTGCGTACCTCGATCGCGCTCGCCCCCGAGCCGCTCGGCGGCTGGCTCGTCGTGCTGCGCTGTGGCGTTCCGGCGCTGTGCAGTGGATCGGCGGGCACGCCCTGACGTTACCCGCTGCACACGGGGGAAGTCCCGACTCCGGGACGGTTCGGTTCCGATCCCCCTCCATGCGTCTGATTTGTACGACGAACAGCCCTCACCTGTGGACAACTTTCGGCACATGATGTCGGGCTCCGGGCATGCTGGCACCGCCGCCGGAACCGCGACCCGACCGTCGCCGGGTTCCGATGGCGGACGGGGACGTTCTACGAGGGCTACGGGGGCCTGTCATGGAAGCAGTGGTTCCGCCGGCACACACCATGGTTCCGCGGATGAAGCCCGCGCTGCGGCGCGGCTGGCGCGATCTGAACACCGTGCAGTTCGGGATGACCCCGGCGCATGCGATGACGCTGGGCCCGATGGACCCGGCGACGGGCAACTTCCTGGATCTCCTCAACGGCACGCGCGGCCTAGCGCTGCTGCGGGAGGAGGGAAGCAGGATGGATCTTCCCGAGGGTCATGTCGACGCGCTTGTGGACCGGCTCGCCCGGGCCGGACTCGTCGAGGACGCGAAGGGCGGCGGACCGGCCGCGGACGCGCTGCGCGGGAGGAAGGAGGTCATGGACCGGCTGGCGCCCGACCTGGCGTCCCTCTCCCTGACCACGTCCGGACCGGATGACGCGATCGGACTCCTGGCCGCCCGCCGCTCGCTGCGCGTGCAGGTCAGAGGTGCCGGCCGGGTGGGCGCGGTGCTGGCCGCACTGCTCTCGGGCGCCGGGGTGGGAGAGGTGGACGTGCGGGACTGGGGCCGGGTCGAGCCGGGGGACGTGGCCCCGGGCGGACTGCCCGCCGGCTCCGTCGGCGAGCGCAGGGACACGACCGCACGCCGCGCGGTGTCCGCGGCGGCTCCCGGCCGCCCGCCGCGCCGCGCCTCCCGGACGGCGACAGGAGGGGACGACCCCGGTTTCGCCCTGGTGATCCTCGCCCCGCGCGACGACGTCGACGTGCACGCTCCCGCCATGGCGGCGGCCGAACCCCTGGTGCGGTCCGGGACGCCTCATCTGTACGCGGGCGTGGTCGAGGCGACCGGGGTGGTCGGCCCCTTCGTCCTTCCGGGCGAGACGGGCTGCGCGGGCTGTCTGCACGAGACGCGGACCGATCGGGACGAGGCCTGGCCCCGGCTGGTCGCCCAGTGGCGCTCGGGCAGCGGGCCCCGGCCGGCCCGCCCCTGCGACCTGGCGCTGGCCACGACCGTCGCGGGGCTGGCGGCCGCGCACGCCCTCGCCTTCCTGGACGGCCGGGTCCCGTCGAGCGCCGGTGCCCGCTGGGAGGTCTCGCTGCCCGGCCTGAACTGGCACGCCCGGCCGGTGTGGCCGCATGCGGCATGCCCGTGCGGGGCCGCGGAGAAAGGTAAGGGAGAACACACCTCCAAGGAGGAGGCTGCGCACGAGACAATGGCAGTGCAAGGGTCGTCGGAGGAGTCGTGCCGCAAGGCAACCGCACCACGGCCTGCTGGGACCTGGAGGGCGCATGTCTGATCTTCCCCGGAAGGCGGTCACCCGGACCGCCAAACTCGCCGCGCTCCCGCTCGGCTTCGCCGGGCGGGCCACCTGGGGACTCGGCAAGCGGATCGTGGGCGAGTCCGCGGAGATCGTCGGCCGCGAGCTGCAACAGCGCACCGCCGATCAGCTCTTCAAGGTGCTCGGGGAGCTCAAGGGCGGCGCCATGAAGTTCGGCCAGGCCCTGTCCGTCTTCGAGTCGGCGCTGCCCGAGGAGGTCGCGGGACCCTACCGGGCGGCCCTGACGAAGCTCCAGGAAGCGGCGCCCCCGATGCCCACCCGCACTGTGCACACGGTGCTTGAGGAGCGGCTGGGCGCGGACTGGCGGACGCTGTTCGCCGAGTTCGACGACAAGCCTTCCGCGGCGGCCTCCATCGGCCAGGTGCACCGGGCCGTGTGGCATGACGGACGCGAGGTCGCGGTCAAGGTCCAGTACCCGGGGGCCGGTGAGGCCCTGCTGTCCGACCTGAACCAACTGGGGCGCTTCGCCCGCCTGTTGGGGCCCCTGGTGCCCGGTATCGACATCAAGCCGCTCATCAACGAGCTGCGCGACCGGGTCTCGGAGGAACTCGACTACGGTCTGGAGGCCCAGGCCCAGCAGGCCCACGCCGAGGAGTTCGCGGACGACCCGGACGTCGTGGTGCCGGCGGTGGTCCACCAGGGCGAACAGGTCCTGATCACGGAGTGGATCGACGGCGTCCCGCTGTCCGAAGTGATCGCCGACGGCACCCAGGAGCAGCGCGACCGCGCCGGCCAGTTGCTGGCCCGTTTCCTCTTCTCCGGCCCCGCCCGCACCGGCCTGCTGCACGCGGACCCGCACCCCGGCAACTTCCGTCTCCTGCCCGGCGGACCGGAGGGCGAGGAGGACTGGCGCCTGGGCGTCCTGGACTTCGGCACCGTCGACCGGCTCCCCGGCGGGCTGCCGGACACCATCGGCGCGTCCCTGCGCATGACGCTGGAGGGCGACGCCGAGGCGGTCTACGAGCTGCTGCGCACCGAGGGCTTCGTCAAGGACTCGATAGAGCTGGACCCGGACGCCGTCCTCGACTACCTCCTGCCGATCATCGAACCGGCCGTGGTCGAGGAGTTCACCTTCACCCGGGGCTGGATGCGCAGCCAGGCCGCCCGGATCGCCGACCCACGCTCCCCCGCGCACCAGCTCGGCAAACAGCTCAACCTTCCGCCGGCGTACCTGCTGATCCACCGGGTGACCCTGAGCACCATCGGTGTCCTGTGCCAGCTGGGCGCCGCGGTCCGGCTGCGCGAGGAACTGGAGGAGTGGCTGCCGGGGTTCCTGCCGGAGGACGACGGCGGGGAGGACGAGTCGGCCGCGGAGGCGTGACGTGACGTGGTCTACCACCAGGCCGAGTCGAGCCGCCCCTCGATCGCCCTGAGGTGCTCCCGGGAGCAGGTGTCGCAGAAGTACTGGCGGATGCCGTTCTCCATGGAGAGAGTCCAGGTGGGCTCGGGTCCCGCGGCCCGTTTTCCGCAGCGGGCGCACACGAGAGGCCGCGTCTCCGCCTCGGCGTCCCCGTGCGGGAAGCCACCGTCGTCGCTGTCTCCGGAGGGACTCGTCACGCGCCGACGATAACGCCGGGCCAACCCGTTCGGCGCGCGGAACGCACCGCGGGAGCCGGTCCGTTCCGACGGACCGACCCCCGCGGGGAACTACCGGGTCGTGTTACTGCATGACGGCCATGGCGAGCGCGCGACGGGCGCGCAGGGAGGCGCGCTCCGCCCGGCGCTGCATCCGGCGAGCGGTCGCGAGGCGGATGGCCCTGCGTTCCTGCTCGGCCTCTTGCAGCCGGTCGTGCATATGCGCACGAGCCAGGGCTTCTGGGATGAGTTGCATCTCTCGGGTCCTGTTCTGACGCGAGTCGATCGCGCCGGTGGTGGTGAAGTCTGGGATCGCGGAGCCTGCGGGCTCGCTGGTGGACGGCTTCATCGGGGCCTGCTTCTTGGGGTCGTTCGTGAGGGGGCGGTCGATCGTTCCTGCGATGGTGTTCATGCCGTGACCGGGTTCTTGCGCGGGCGACCACGGGGCCGCTTGCGGGCTACGACGACACCCTGGACGAACAGCTCGCCACCCCAGACGCCCCAGGGCTCACGCCGCTCCTTGGCGCCGGCGAGGCAGGCCTCCATCAGCGGGCAGGTACGGCAGAGGGACTTGGCGTACTCGACGTCGGCCGGCGACTCGGCGAAGAAGACCTCCGGGTCGTAGGAACGGCAGGGGACGGGTACGCCGAGGTTCTCGATGGCGTCGTCGAGCGCGGTGAGCGCAGTGAGGGGGATCAAGGTGGAGTCCTCCGTGGAACCGGGCGGGGGGAGCGTTGCGGAAGGCGGTACGGACGGGGCGTGCGCTTCGAGTTGCACGGTTCGTCTTCCTCGTCTGGTCGGTCCGGCCCTGTGGGACCGGTTGTCGGCTTGGTACCGGGTTCTTTTCTTGTCCCGAGGCCCCTTCGCTCCGCCGTCCCCGTTCGGGGAAAACAGAAGGGCCGCGGATCCCGGATGGGGTTCCGCGGCCCTGAAGGCGCCGGCCTGAGTCGATCAGGCTGGATCACTCCAGGGTTCTGGCCCACGGAAGGCCCACATCTGGTGGTGCTGCGTCGTCAGCTTCCGGAATCCGGCACCGGTAGCCGCAAAGGCATAGGCCTGCGCCTGTGCCGCTACTGCTTCCAGTGCCTTGGTCGGTCGCTCATTGCGCTCACGGACGGGAAGGACCGCGAGAGACAGGGAGGACGCCGGACGCACGGCAGAGATGCCGGACAGACCAGTGCCCAGGTTCGAAACGCCGAGCATGCACGCGGAGACGACCGAGCGATCGGTCATTTTGGCGGTGCTGATGGCCTTGGTGCTGTTGATGCTGATCACTTCAATCGCCTCCTCTCGGCGTCTAGGGGGACCGCGGCGCGAGCCGCTGTCCGACGGATATGCAAGTAGAGCACGGAATCGGGGCCTCCGAGAAGGCCTCCGTCCCCGTGGCTAAGAACCTATGGGGATTCCCGGGGCATGCGCAAACTATTTTTTCGACGAGTTGGGATCAGTCCTCGTCTTCTTCCTGCGCGACCTCCTGGCCTGCGCAGATGGCCAGGACATCGGCTCCGTAACGGTTGAGCTTGCGCATCCCGACGCCCGGGATCCGGGTCAGTTCGTGCTCGTCGTCGGGGACGGCCTCGGCGATCGCCATCAGGGTCTTGTCGGTGAAGACGCAGAACGCGGGCTGTCCGCTGCGCTCCGCCTGCACGGCCCGCCACTCGCGCAGCCGCTCGTAGAGCCCCTCGTCCATGTCGGAGGGACAGTCCTCGCAACGCATCAGCTTCATCTCGCCCGCGTCGGTGAGCGTGCGCCCGCAGACCCGGCAGCGCGCCGGGGTGCGCCGGGTGCGTCTCGGGACCTCGCCGGCGGGGCTCGTGAAGCCGCGCTCCACTCCGCCGGGACCGCCCGCGGCCGCCCGCCCCGCGGTGGCGGTGGAGCCGGGGCGCAGTCCGTCGAGGAAGCGGCTGGGGCGGCGGTTGGGGCGGCCGCCGGGCGAGCGGGAGAGCGACCAGGAGACATGGAGGCGCTCACGGGCGCGGGTGACGCCGACATAGAGGAGCCGGCGCTCCTCCTCGATCTGCTCGTCGGTCTTGGCGTAGGTGATCGGCATCATGCCCTCGGCGACCCCGACCAGGAAGACGGCGTCCCACTCCAGGCCCTTCGCGGAGTGCAGGGAGGCCAGGGTGACGCCCTCGACGGTCGGGGCGTGCTGGGCGCCGGCCCGCTCGTCGAGTTCGGCCACGAGGTCGTTCAGCGTGGCCCCGGGGCGGGCGGCCGCGAAGTCCTGCGCGAGGTTCACCAGGGCGGCCAGCGACTCCCAGCGCTCTCTGACGGCGCCGGACCCGGCCGGCGGTTCGCTGGTCCAGCCTTCGCCCGACAGCACGGCGCGGACCTGGGAGGGCAGGTCGACGGCGTCGTCCAGCCGGGCGTCGTTGCCGCCGAAGCGGGCCGCGCCGCGGAGGTTGACGATGGCCCTGCGGACCTCGGGCCGGTCGAAGAACCGCTCGGCGCCACGCAGCTGGTAGGGCACTCCGGCGTCGGCGAGGGCCTGCTCATAGGTCTCGGACTGGGAGTTGGTGCGGAACAGGATGGCGATCTCGCTCGCCCGCACGCCCGCGTCCATGAGATCCCGGATGCGCCGGGCGGCGCCCTCGGCCTCGGCGGGCTCGTCGGTGTACTCGGTGTAGACGGGCTCGGGGCCGGGGCGGCGCTGGGAGATCAGTTCCAGCCGGTGGTCGGCGGCGCGGCCGTGGGCCTGGGCGAGCAGGCCGTTGGCGAGATGGACGACCTGGGGGGTGGAGCGGTAGTCGCGGACCAGCTTGACGACGGTGGCCCCGGGGTGGCGGGTGCGGAAGTCGAGCAGATGGTCGGGAGTTGCTCCTGTGAAGGAGTAGATCGTCTGACTGGCGTCGCCGACCACGCACAGGCTGTCCCGCTGCCCGAGCCACAGCTCCAGCAGGCGCTGCTGGAGGGGGCTGACGTCCTGGTACTCGTCGACGACGAAGTGCTGGTACTGCGAACGAACCTGGTCGGCGATGTCGTGCCGGTCCTGGAGGATGGCGACGGTCAGCAGCAGCACGTCCTCGAAGTCGATGACGGACCGCTCGCGCTTGACGTCCTCGTAGGCGGCGTACAGCTGGGCGATCTCCGCCGCGGCGCGGGGTGTCTCACGTCCGGCCTTCGCGGCTGCGAGCGCGTAGTCGGAGGGCACGGTCTGGGTGACCTTGGACCACTCGATCTCGCCCGTGACGTCCCGCAGCTCGCCCCGGTCGAGGCGGATGCGGCACGCGGCGGCCGCGTCGGCGACGAGCTGGATCTTGCGGTCGACGAGCCGGGGCATGGACCCGCCGACGGCTTTCGGCCAGAAGTACTGGAGCTGGCGCAGGGCGGCCGAGTGGAACGTACGCGCCTGGACGCCCGCCGCTCCGAGCTGACGCAGTCGCCCGCGCATCTCCCCGGCGGCGCGGTTGGTGAAGGTGACGGCGAGCACGCTGGAGGGCTGGAGGATCCCGGCCCGCACTCCGTAGGCGATGCGGTGGGTGATGGCCCGGGTCTTGCCGGTACCGGCACCCGCCAGCACGCACACCGGCCCGTGCAGGGAGGTGGCGACCTCGCGCTGCTCCGGGTCGAGCCCTTCGAGCACGGCGTCGGCCGAGTCCGGTGTGCGCGGGAAGAGCGTGGAATGCGTTGCTGCTGTCACACCGCCATGCTGCCAGGTCGGCGGAGACGGATGAGCCGGTTGTCCACAGGCAGGTAGTCGCGGTCGTACTAATGCGGCAGGTGTCACCGGGCCGGGAACCCCGCATCGGGAATGGCGCCCCGCTCGCGTACGTTCCCTCTTCGGACGGCCTCATCCCCGAGCCCCCGAAGGAGCGCGCGAGACATGCAGGGCACTGTGACGATGTACAGCACCACCTGGTGCGGTTACTGCCAGCGGCTGAAGAAGCAGATGGACCGCGAGGGCATCGCGTACACCGAGATCAACATCGAGCAGGACCCGGCGTCCGCGGCGTTCGTGGAGAAGGCGAACGGCGGGAACCAGACGGTTCCGACGGTGCTGTTCGGAGACGGTTCGACGCTGACGAACCCGTCGCTGGCGCAGGTCAAGCAGAAGATCGGCGCGTAAGGCTCCGCAGGGTACGGGCGGTTCCTGAGACGACTCAGGAACCGCCTTTTTGTGTCTGGGCCGGACAGCCGGGCAGGCCGTGGGCCACCTCTCAGACGAAGCTCCTCGTAGGAAGCGGCTTGCCGTACCAGAGTTCGATCAGGCGGGCCGCGATCGAGATGCCGTACGGCGGGAGGACCTCGCCCGCCTCGAAGGCGGCCTGGAGTTCGTCGCGGGAGAACCAGCGGGCCTCGTGGATCTCGTCTCCGTCGACATTGATGTCGGTGGAGGTGGCGCGGGCCATGAAGCCGAGCATGAGGCTGGACGGGAACGGCCAGGGCTGGCTGGCCACGTACTCGACCGGGCCGACGGTGATGCCGGCCTCCTCGAAGACCTCGCGGCGCACCGACTGCTCGATGGACTCGCCCGGTTCGACGAACCCGGCCAGCGTCGAGAAGCGGCCCTCCGGCCAGTGCACCTGGCGGCCGAGCAGGATGCGGTCCTGGTCGTCGGTGACGGCCATGATCACGGCCGGGTCGGTGCGCGGGTAGTGCTCGGCACCGCAGGCGGGGCAGCGGCGGATGTGGCCGGCCGCGGCGATGACGGTGCGCTCGCCGCAGCGGGAGCAGAAGCGGTGGGTGCGCTGCCAGTTCTCCAGCCCGACCGCGTGCACCATGAGGCCCGCCTCGCGCGCGGACAGCAGCAGACCGGCCTCCCGCAGCCCCGCGGGGCGCGCGGACTGGTCGATCCGCCCGGGCAGGGCGTCCTTCTGGAGGGCGAAGTAGCGGACACCCTCGTCGTCGATGCCGAGGAAGTAGCGGTGCGCCTCGGTGAGCGGGGCCTCGAAGGCCGGGGTCATGACGAGTTCGGTACGGCCGTCCGGCGTCTCGTCTATGAGGACCTGGCCGCCGGAGACCACGAAGCAGCGGGTGGTGGGGTGGCTCCACGCCGCCGCGAGCCAGGCCTCGTCGAGCCGGTGGTGCGCGGCGCGGTCGATGCCGCTGGGGGCGGTGAGTGAGACGGGACGGTCGGCGGTGTGGTCGGTCCAGGTGGTCACGGGTGCTTCCAACTCCCCCGGTGCAGCGGATTGTTTCGGCGGACGGTTCGGCGGACGTACGACGCGGGACTCTCAGGGCGCATGGCTGAAGTGCTCGCCGAGATCACCCCACAGGTACGCGGAGGTCTCGACGCCCTTGAGGAGCAGGTCGAGTTCGACCTTCTCGTTCGGCGCGTGCCAGCCGTCGGAGGGGACGGAGATGCCGAGGAACAGCACGGGTGCGCCGAGGACTTCCTGGAGGTCGGCGGCGGGGCCGGAGCCGCCCTCGCGGGTGAAGCGGATCGGTTGGCCGAAGGCGCGGCCCATGGCCCGGACGACGGACTGGAGGGCCGGGTGGTCGAGCGGGGTGAGGCACGGGCGCGTGGCGGCGCCGAAGGTGATCTCCTGGCGGATTCCGTCGGGCACCTGCCCGGCGGCCCAGTCGCGGACGGCCTTCTCGATGTGGTCGGGGTCCTGTCCTGCGACCAGCCGGAAGGAGAGCTTGACCATGGCGGAGGACGGGACGACCGTCTTGCTGCCGGGGCCCTGGTAGCCGCCGCCGATGCCGTTGACCTCGGCGGTGGGGCGGGCCCAGACGCGCTCCAGGGTGGTGTGTCCGGCCTCGCCCAGGGTGGCGTTCGACTTTGCGGTGCGCAGCCACCGCTCCTCGTCGAAGGGCAGCTCGGCGAAGAGCTCCCGCTCGCGGTCGGTGAGTTCGACGACGCCGTCGTAGAAGCCGGGGATCGCCACCCGCGCGTGTTCGTCGTGCAGGGCCGCGACGAGGCGGGCGACGGCGGTGGCCGGGTTGGGGACGGCACCGCCGAAGGAGCCGGAGTGGATGTCCTGGTCGGGGCCGTGCAGGACGATCTCGCACTCGGCGAGGCCGCGCATGCCCGTGCAGACCGTCGGGGTGTGCTCGTCCCACATACCGGTGTCGGAGACGATCACGGCGTCGGCGGCGAGCCGCTGCTCGTGCTCCTCGACGAGGGCGCGGAAGTGCGGGGATCCGGACTCCTCCTCGCCCTCGATCAGCAACTTGAGGTGCACCGCCGGGGCGGTGCGGCCGGTGGCCGCGAGATGGGCGCGGACGCCGAGCGTGTGGAAGAAGACCTGGCCCTTGTCGTCGGCGGCCCCGCGCGCGTAGAGGCGGTCGTCCCAGACGACCGGCTCGAAGGGGTCGCTGTCCCAGCCGTCCTCGCGGGCGGCGGGCTGTACGTCGTGGTGGCCGTAGACCAGGACCGTGGGCGCCCCGGGGTCCTCCGCGGGCCACTCGGCGAAGACGGCGGGTGCGCCGGGCGTCTCCCACACCTCGGCCGTGGGGAATCCGGTCTCCCTGAGCTTGGCGGCGAGCCAGTCGGCGCTGCGGCGTACATCGGGTCCGTGGTCGGGCTGGGCCGAGACGGACGGGATGCGCAGCCATTCGGCGAGGTCGTCGAGGAAGGCGGCGCGGTGCTGCTGGATGTACGAACGGACGGCGCTGTCCGGGGTCGGGCTCATGGTCATGAGCCTATCGGCCCGCACCGACATCCTCGTTGGGCGGTTCCTCACAGTTTGCTTGCGCGGAACCGTCCGGTTCCTGGGTCAGGAGCCGTTCCAGGGCGGCCCGGCCCGGCAGGTTCCCGGGGCGTACGACCTCTCCGGTGCGGACGTACAGGAAGGCCGCCGTGACCGATTCCACAGGCACTCCCTGCCGCTCGGCCCAGGCGAGCCGGTACACGGCGAGCTGGAGCGGGTCGGCGGTGCGGGTGCGGCTGGTCTTCCAGTCGACGATCTCGTACGTCGTCGTCTCCCCGTCGGTCTGCCGGTAGACGGCGTCGATACGGCCCCGGACCACCCGTCCGGCGATGGCGAGCTGGAAGGGCGTCTCGACGCGGTAGGGGGTGCGGTGGGCGTACGCGCTGCGCTCGAAGGCGTCCTTGAGGGTTTCCAGGTCGCGCTCGTCGGCGATCTCGGCGTCGCCGCCGGGGAGGTCGTCCGGTTCCAGCATGGGCAGGGTGAGCGCTTCGAAGCGGGCCTCCACCCAGGCGTGGAAGCGGGTGCCCTGACGTGCGGCGGGTTGCGGCGGGCGCGGCATGGGGCGCGCGAGTTCCTGCGCGAGCCCGTCCGGGTCGGCGGCCAGGCGCAGCACCTGGGACGCGGTGAGCGACGCGGGCAGGGGTACGTCGGTCACGGCGGCCCGCGCGCGCAGGAGCTCGCCGGTGAGGGCGTCGAGGTCGCGGTCCCAGGAGGCGATGGTGCGGGCTTCCTCGGGGGTGAGGCCTTCGGGCTCCGCGGGGTGCGGCCGGGCCGGCACGGGGGTTTCCGGTGGCGCGGGACGGTGTCGGGCCGGCGCGTCGGTGGTGTCCGGTGCCGTGGCCTGGTGCGGGACGGACGGGCGCTCTGTCGTCCAGGTGTCCCAGTTCCCGTCGGGGTCCTCGCCGACGGGCTCGTCCTCGAAGGGGGGTTCCTCGGCGTAGGGCGCCTCGTCGTCGTCCGGCGGCGGGGGCCAGTCCGGGTCGTCGTAGGTGTCCGGGTCGTGTACGGCCGCGGGGTGCGGGTCGGTGTGGTCGACGGGCCCGGCGAGGTCCTCCAGGTGGTCCAGGACCGTCTGCGCGGCCGCCCGGCGGCGGGCCAGGGCGTTGTCGTCCAGGGGCAGGGGCCAGACCTGGTCCTCGGTCCGGCTGTGCAGCGCCGGGTTCTCCTCGTCCTCGGCCGGCTCGTCGGCCCATGCCTCGATCTCGCCGTGGCCGGCCGCGCAGTGGTCGTAAAGCTCCTGGAGAAAGTCCGACGGTCCCCTCGGCTTCTTCTGCGTCGGGCCCCACCAGTGGCCGGAGCCTAGGAGCAGGGAGCGGGGACGGGTGAAGGTGACGTAGCCGAGGCGGAGTTCCTCGGTGTGCTGGTGGTCCTTCATGGCCTCGTGGAAGGCCTTCATGCCGCGGGAGTCCCAGGAGGGGATGTCGGGCAGGGTCTCGGCGTCGCCGCGCAGGGCGTGCGGCAGCACCTTGCTCTGCGCGGTCCACTTCTCGCGGCCCTTGGCGCTCGGGAAGGTGTCGGTGACCAGGCCGGGGACGGCGACGACGTCCCACTCCAGGCCCTTGGACTTGTGCGCGGTGAGCACCTTGACGGTGTTCTCGCCGCCCGGGAGGGCGTTGTCGAGGCCCTTCTCGTACTGGGCGGCGGTGCGCAGGAAGCCGAGGAAGGCGAGCAGGGTCGCCTCCTGGTCACCGGCCGCGAAGGAGGCGGCGACGTCGAGGAAGTTGGACAGGGTCTCGCGACGGCGGGCGGCCAGCGCGTGCGGGGACGCCGACAGTTCGACCTCCAGGCCGGTGACGGCGAGGACGCGGTGCAGGACGTCCATGAGGGGGTCGGCCAGCGCGCGGCGCAGGTCGCGCAGTTCGGCGGCGAGGCGGGCGAACCGCACGCGCGCGTCCGGCGAGAAGGGCAGCCCGTCGTCGTCCTCGTCGCTGTGGAGGGGTGTCTCCAGGAAGGTCTCCAGGGCGTCGGCGAGCGATATCACCTCGGCCGGGTCGACCCCCTCGACGGCCTCGGCGAGCCGGCGGTCGGGATCGTCGTCGGCGTCCACGCGCGCGTAGGACACCAGCCGACGGGCCCGCCGCCCGAGGAGTGCGAGGTCGCGCGGGCCGATGCGCCAGCGCGGGCCGGTCAGCAGCCGGACCAGGGCGGCGTTGGCGCCGGGGTCCTGGAGGACCTCGCAGACGGCGACCAGGTCGGCGACCTCGGGCAGGTGCAGCAGGCCCGAGAGGCCCACCACCTCCACCGGCACGTCCCGTTCGACCAGGGCGCCCTGGATCTCGGCGAAGTCGGTCGCGGTGCGGCACAGGACGGCGATCTCGCCGGGCTCCTTGCCGGTCCGTACGAGATGGGCGATCGAGTCGGCGAGCCAGTCGATCTCCTCCGCGTGGGTGGGCAGGAGAGCGCAGTGCACCACGCCGTCGCGTTCGGCGCCGGGGGCCGGGCGGAGGGCCTCCACGCCCGCGTGCATGGCGCGCAGGGGCTCGGCGAGGCCGTTGGCCAGGTCGAGGAGACGGCCGCCGCTGCGGCGGTTCTCGCTGAGCGCCTGACGGGTGGCGGGCCGGCCGTCGGGGTGGGCGAAGTGCTCGGGGAAGTCGTCGAGGTTGGCGACGGAGGCGCCGCGCCAGCCGTAGATGGCCTGGCAGGGATCGCCGACGGCGGTGACCGGGTGCCCGGTGCCGCCGCCGAACAGGCCCGCCAGCAGGACGCGTTGGGCGACCGAGGTGTCCTGGTACTCGTCGAGGAGCACCACCTTGAACTCCTCGCGCAAGGTGTGGCCCACCTCCGGGATTCCCGCGAGACGTGCGGACAGGGCAATCTGGTCGCCGAAGTCCAGCAGGTCGCGTTCGCGTTTGGCGGCGCGGTAACGGACGACCAGGTCGGCGAGTTCGCGGCGGGCGGCGGCCGCCTCGGGAACCTTGCGCAGGGTGTCGTTGGTGAGCTTGGCGCCCTGAAGGGTCAGCAGCAGCTCGGCGTCGTACGCCCGCAGCCGCTCGGGGCGGACGAGGTGCTCGGAGAGTTCGGCGTCGAGGGTGAGGAGGTCGCTGACCAGGTCGGCGAAGGAGCGGGTCAGGGCCGGGTAGGGGCCGGGGGCTTCGCGCAGCACCCGCGCGGCCAGCTGGTAGCGGGTGGCGTCGGCGAGCAGCCGGGAGGTCGGCTCCAGGCCGATCCGCAGGCCGTGGTCGGTCAGCAGGCGGCCCGCGAAGGCGTGGTAGGTGGAGATCACGGGCTCGCCGGGCGGGTTGTCCGGGTCGATGACGTCGGGGTCGGTGACGCCCGCCCTGACGAGCGCCTTGCGGACGCGCTCGGCGAGTTCTCCGGCGGCCTTGTTGGTGAAGGTGAGGCCGAGGACCTGTTCGGGGGCGACCTGGCCGGTGCCGACCAGCCAGACCACGCGGGCCGCCATCACCGTCGTCTTGCCGGAGCCGGCACCGGCCACGATCACCTGGGGGGCGGGGGGCGCGGTGATGCAGGCCGTCTGCTCCGGGGTGAACGGGATGCCGAGGAGCTCCTTGAGCTGATCGGGATCGGTGATACGGGCGGCCATGTCGGAGAGGCTAGCGGCGCGCACTGACAACGGAGGACGAATCACCCCCGGGGTCAGGACGAAACGCAGGTCAGCACGTGGGGTGCGACTGATCACACCGGCCGCGCCGCTCACTCCACGACGTGCCGTCCCTCCGGCTGCGCGCTGCACGAGGCCCGGAACGCGCAGTGGGAGCAGTGCTGTCCCGCGCTCGGCGTGAACCGTTCGTCGAGGACCTTGCCGGCGGCCGTGGCGAGCAGGTCGCCGACCCACTCCCCCTCCAGCGGTTCCTGGGCCTGCACCTTGGGCAGGGTCTCGCCGCCGTCGCGCTTGGGGGCGCCCTGGCGCAGCTGGACGAGTTCGGCGCCACCCGGTTCGGGCCGTACGCCGTCGAAGGCCTCGTCCACGGCACCCTCGCGCACGGCGAGCTGGTAGACGGCGAGCTGGGGGTGGCGTTCCACGTCGGCCGAACTCACCGGCTGCTTGCCGGTCTTGAAGTCGACGACGTACGCGCGTCCCTCGCCGTCGGCCTCCACACGGTCCATCTGGCCGCGGATGCGCACCTCGACCTCGCCCGCCTCCAGGGTGACGTCGAAGTCGTGCTCGCTGGCCACCGGGGTGCGGCCGGCGCGGACGCCGTTGGAATCGACATGCCACTTAAGGAAGCGTTCGAGCGCCACGCGCGCGTTCTCCTTCTCCTGCGCCGACTTCCAGGGCGCGTCGAAGGCGAGCGCGTTCCACACGGAGTCGAGGCGCTCCATGAGGACGTCGAGGTCGGCGGGGGTGCGTCCGGAGGCGACCTCGTCGGCGAGGACGTGCACGACGTTGCCGAAGCCCTGGGCGACGGTCGCGGGCGCGTCGGCCTTCACCTCGCGGCCCAGGAACCACTGAAGGGCGCAGGTGTTGGCGAGCTGGTCCAGCGCGCTGCCGGAGAGCACCACGGGCTGGTCGCGGTTGCGCAGCGGCACCTTGGACTCGGTCGGCTCGAACATGCCCCACCAGCGGTACGGGTGGGCCGAGGGGACCAGCGGACGGCCGTCGTCGTCGGCGAGGGCGGCGAGCCGCGCCAGGCGGCGCGCGGCGGCCTCCCTGAGGGTGTCCGAGACCCGCGGGTCGACGGTCGTGGCACGGAGTTCGGCGACGAGCGCGGAGACCGACAGGGGGCGGCGGGGGCGTCCGGTGACGTCCTTGGGTTCGACGCCGAGCTCGGTCAGGAAGCGGGAGGGCTGGTCGCCGTCGTCGGCCGGTGCCTTCACCGCGGTGACGACCAGGCGCTCACGCGCGCGCGTGGCGGCGACGTAGAACAGGCGGCGCTCCTCTGCGAGGAGGGCGCCCGGGGTGAGCGGTTCGGCGAGTCCGTCCCGGCCGATGCGGTCGGCCTCCAGGAGGGAGCCGCGGCGACGCAGATCGGGCCACAGGCCCTCCTGGACGCCCGCGACGACGACCAGCCGCCACTGAAGGCCCTTGGAGCGGTGCGCGGTCATCAGGCGGACGGCGTCGGGGCGTACGGCGCGCCGGGTGAGGGTGTCGGCGGCGATGTCCTCGGCGTCGATCTCCTCCAGGAAGTTCAGGGCGCCCCGGCCGCCGGTGCGCTCCTCCGCGCGCGCGGCCGTCGCGAAGAGGGCGCACACGGCGTCGAGATCACGGTCGGCGTTGCGGCCCGCGGCGCCGCCGCGCCTCGCCGCCCGCTCCAGCCGTCCGGGCCAGGGGGTGCCGTCCCACAGGTCCCACAGCGCCTCCTCGGCACTGCCGCCGCCCGCCAGGCGCGCGCGGGCCTTCCCGAGCAGCGCGCCGAGCCGCTGCGCCCCGCGCGCGTACGCGGGGTCGTGCGCGGCCAGCCGCTCGGGCTCGGCGAGAGCGCGCGCGAGCAGTTCGTCCGAGGGCGGCGGAAGGGCGTTCCCGCCGGCCCGCTCCTCGTCCCGCAGGGCCCGCCCGAGGCGCCGCAGGTCGGCGGCGTCCATCCCGGCGAGGGGGGAGGCGAGGAGGGTGAGAGCGGTCTCGGTGTCGAGCCAGGAGGTGACGGATGCCGGGGCCTCGACGGCGGTGTCCTCGGCGGCACCTTGCTGATCGGAGGCGGCCGCGTCCGCGGTAGGGCCTTGCTCATCGGCGTCGGCGTCCTCGGAGGCGCCCCGCTCATCGGCGGCACCCGCGTCCTCGGAGGCGCCCTGCTCATCGGAGGCGCGCGCTGTCTCCTCGTGCCGTACGACGCTTCCCTCGGCCTCCGCCGTGGCCACCGCCCGAAGAGCCGTCAACAGGGGTGCCACCGCCGGTTCGTGCCGCAGCGCGAGGTCGTCGCCGTCGATGTCGAGCGGCACTCCGGCGGCGGTGAGAGCGCGCCGGACCGTCGGGATCGTGCGGGAGCCCGCGCGGACCAGCACCGCCATCTCGCCCCAGGGGACGCCGTCCTCCAGGTGCGCGCGGCGCAGGATGTCCGCGATGTTGTCCAGTTCGGTGCCCGGGGTCGGATAGGTGAAGACCTCGACCCGGCCGCCCTCACGGACCGGGGCGAGCTCCCGGTGGGCGCGGACCTTCTCCGCCGGCAGGCGTGTCAGCGGCATGCGCTGGGTCACCAGCCGGGTCGCGGTCAGCAGGGCGGCACCGGAGCGGCGGGAGGTGCGCAGGACCTCCACGGGGGCCGGTCGGCCGTCCGCGCGCGGGAAGGCGTACGGGAAGTCGAGGATGCCGTTCACGTCGGCGCCGCGGAAGGCGTAGATCGACTGGTCGGGGTCGCCGAAGGCGACGAGGGTGCGGCCGCCGCCGGCGAGGGCGTCGAGCAGCCGTACCTGGGCCGGGTCGGTGTCCTGGTACTCGTCGACGAACACGGCGTCGTACTGGGCGGCGAGCTGCTCGGCGACCTCGGGGCGGCGGGCGAGGAGCACCGCGCGGTGGACCAGTTCGGCGTAGTCGAGCACGCCCTGGAGGTCGAGGACGTCGAGGTACTCAGCGAGGAAGGCGGCCGCGGCCCGCCAGTCGGGGCGGCCGATGCGGCGGGCGAAGGCGTCCAGGGCGCCGGGGCCGAGACCCAGTTCGCGGCTGCGGGCGAGCACCGCGCGGACCTCGTCGGCGAAGCCTCGGGTGGTCAGGCAGGCGCGCAGTTCGTCCGGCCAGCGCACATGGGCGAGGCCGAGCCGCTCCAGGTCCGGCTGGCCGGCGAGCAGCTCGCGCACGGTGACGTCCTGTTCGGGACCCGACAACAGCCGCAGCGGCTCCACGAACAGGTCGCTGTCCTGGTGGGCGCGGACGAGGGCGTAGCAGAACGAGTGGAAGGTGGTCGCCTGCGGGGCGCGGGCCGCTCCGATGCGCAGCGCCATGCGGTCGCGGAGCTCGACGGCCGCCTTGCGGCTGAACGTCAGCACGAGCACGCGCGCGGGGTCCCCTCCACGGGCGATTCGTGAGGCGACCGACTCGACGAGGGTCGTGGTCTTCCCGGTGCCCGGACCTGCAAGAACGAGCAAAGGCCCGCTTCGGTGCTCAACCACGGCGCGCTGCGCGGCGTCCAGATGAGGGGGATCCACCCGGCCCGGCGGGGTACGGACCAGCCGGTAAGCGCCACGGGCCCCCTGTCGCACCTGGGCGTGCGACGGGTGCCTGGTGGAGGAAGAGGAGCTCACGTGGTTCGCCGGTCCTGGTGGGTGTGCTGTCGGTCGGGCCGCCGCGCGTGCAGGGCGGTGGACGGGGGGTGAGGGGGACGCGTGCAGCCGACGCTACGCCGAGGAGTGGAGCGGAAGCAGGACTTCCCCTTCTTCCCTCGGACCACTCACGACACCACGGCCCCGTGCGTCCCTCGCCTCACGAACGTACGCCATGCCTCGGACATGCCCCGATTCCCCCGTACGGGTCGCGGGGTGTCCCCGGGGCGGCCGGATGGCGGAAGCTGTCAGGTGTGACCCTCCGCGCGTTCGTCGCCGTCCCAGCGCGCCCGTCTCATGTCGAGTCGCGGGAGATGGCCCTCGGCGGCCCTGCTCGCCTCCTTCAGGGGTGTGCCCTCCGCGCGGTAGCGGCCCAGCGCCTCCAGCTCGTGACCGGGCAGCAGCACGCCGTCCGCGCGGACGACACGCCACCACGGCACCGGCGAGCCGTACAGGGCCATGACCCGGCCCACCTGACGGGGCCCGCCCTCCTCCAGCCACTCGGCGACGTCGCCGTACGTCATGACGCACCCGGGCGGGATGCGTTCGGCGACGTCGAGGACCCGCTCGGCGTACTCCGGCAGGGTGTCCGCGTACTCCGGGTGGGCGTCCTGAGGAAGGCTCTGCTCGCTCATCCGCCCCATCCTGCCCCACCCCACCGACAATGTGACGGGCTCGCGACGGTGCGTATCCCTCGCCCGGCAAGGGCGCTTCGGGCAGACTGTGCGCCCCCGCATGTGCACCCTGACACCCCCGTGTGTCGGTGGGGCATGCCACCATCGTGCGGGCGGTGACTGGTGATACGAGATCAAGAAGAGACGATGAAGCCACAGGGTGTGCACCCGGAGGACGCCGAGAGCACCTCTGCCGCCTCGTCGCGCCCTGACGCCGCCGACGGGGACGACGACCGGGCCCCCGGCGCGGACGCCGCCGCCGAAGCCGAGGAGACGCACTCCGAAGAGGTCGAGGGCGACGAGCCCCTGCTCCCCGCGCGCGTGCACCGGCCCTCCGACCTCATGCGGCTGCTGGTCGGTGTGCTGGCCGTCGTCGTGCTGCTCGCGATCGCCGCGTTCGCCCACGGCACCACCTCGGGCCTCGAACAGGACATCAACAAGGGCACCGGGCAGGCGCCCGACCTGCTCATCAAGATCGCCGGACTCGCCTCCAGCATCGCGATCCTCCTGGTCCCGGTCGCGTTCGCGATCGAACGGCTGATCAAACGCGACGGGCTGCGGATCGCCGACGGTGTGCTCGCCGCGGTCCTCGCCCACGGTGTGACGCTCGCCACCGACCTGTGGGTCGCCAAGGCCGCCCCGGACTCCATCCAGGAGGCGCTCACCCAGCCCTCCCCCGGTGACATCCACGCCCTCACCGACCCCGTGCACGGCTATCTGGCGCCCGTCATCGCCTATATGACGGCCGTCGGCATGTCCCGCAGGCCGCGCTGGCGGGCGGTGCTGTGGATGGTGCTGACGCTCGACGCGTTCTCGATGCTCGTCACCGGCTACACCACCCCGTTCTCGATCATCCTGACCGTGCTGATCGGCTGGACGGTCGCCTACGGCACGCTGTACGCGGTCGGCTCGCCCAATGTCCGGCCGACCGGGCAGACGCTGATGGCGGGCCTGCGGACCGTCGGCTTCCACCCGGCGGGCGCGGCCCGCGAGGAGGCCCCGGAGACCGCGGAGAACGGCGACCGCGGCCGGCGCTACTTCGTCACCCTGGAGGACGGCCCGCCCCTGGACGTCACCGTGGTCGACCGCGAGCAGCAGGCACAGGGCTTCTTCTACCGGGTGTGGCGCAATCTCACGCTGCGCGGCTTCGCCACCCGCAGCAGCCTCCAGTCGCTGCGCCAGGCACTGGAGCAGGAGGCCCTGCTCGCCTACGCCGCCATCGCCGCGGGCGCCAACGCGCCCAAGCTGATCGCCACCTCCGAACTCGGCCCCGACGCCGTGATGCTCGTCTACGAGCACACCGGCGGCCGTACGCTCGAATCGCTGTCCGAGGACGAGATCACCGACGAACTGCTGCGCAACACCTGGCGCCAGGTGCAGGCGTTGCAGTCACGGCGCATCGCGCACCGCAGGCTCGCCGGAGACGCGATCTTGGTGGATCGTTCCGGCTCGGTGATCCTCACCGACCTGCGCGGCGGCGAGATCGCGGCCAGCACCCTGCTGCTGCGCATGGACGTCGCCCAGCTGGTGACGACCCTGGGGCTGCTCGCGGGCGCGGAACGCGCGGTCGCCTCCGGCGTCGAGATCCTCGGACCCGACGCCGTCGCCGACTGCCTGCCGATGCTCCAGCCCATCGCGCTGACGCGCTCCACGCGCGCGACGCTGCGCAGACTCGGCCGGGAGCGCGCCCAGCGCGAGCGCGAGGCGGTCCTGGAGGCCTCCCGGCAGGCCAAGCAGGCCCGGCTGGACGAAGCGGCACAGGACGACGCCGGGCCCGTACTGGACAAGCCTGACAAGAAGGCCGAACGCGCGGAGGCGCGGGCCGAGAAGCGGGCCATCGACGAGGCCCTGGAGGAGGCCCGCGAGGAGGATCTGCTGAGCCAGATCCGCAACCAGGTCCTGCTCATCAGGCCGCAGGCACCGGTGGAGCCGGCCCGGCTGGAACGGGTCAAGCCGCGCACCCTGATCAGCGTCTTCGCGGGCGCCATCGGCGCGTACTTCCTGCTGACGCAGCTCACCCACATCGAGTTCGGGCCGCTCATCGAGAACGCCGAGTGGGGCTGGGTCGCCGCGGCCGTGCTGTTCTCGGCATGCAGCTACTTCGCCGCGGCCATGGCCCTGCTGGGGTTCGTGCCCGAACGGGTGGGCTTCCTGCGGACGGTCGCCGCCCAGGTCGCCGGGTCGTTCGTGAAGATCGTGGCACCGGCCGCGGTGGGCGGCGTCGCGCTCAACACGCGCTTCCTGCAACGCCAGGGCGTGCGGCCCGGCCTCGCGGTCGCGAGCGTCGGCGCCTCGCAGCTCTTCGGGCTCGGCTGCCACATCCTGATGCTGCTGTCCTTCGGCTATCTGACCGGCACCGAGAAGACGCCGTCGCTGTCGCCGTCCCGGACGGTCATCGCGGGTCTGCTGACGGTCGCGGTGCTCGTGCTCGTGGTCACCTCGGTGCCGTTCCTCAGGAAGTTCGTCGTCACGCGCGTGAGGTCGCTGTTCGCGGGTGTCGTGCCGCGCATGCTGGACGTGCTCCAGCGGCCGCAGAAGCTGGTCACCGGCATCGGCGGCATGCTGCTGCTGACAGCCTGCTTCGTGATGTGCCTGGACGCCTCGATCCGCGCCTTCGGCCAGGAGGGCACCTCGCTGAGCATCGCCAGCGTCGCGGTCGTCTTCCTCGCGGGCAACGCGCTCGGCTCGGCCGCCCCGACGCCGGGCGGTGTGGGCGCCGTCGAGGCGACGCTGACGGTCGGGCTGATCGCCGTGGGGCTGCCCAAGGAGGTCGCCGCGCCCGCCGTCCTGCTGTTCCGTCTGCTGACGCTCTGGCTGCCGGTGCTGCCGGGCTGGCTGGCCTTCAACCACCTGTCCCGCAAGGGCGCCCTGTGACGCGGTAGGGCGTACCCCTTACGGCGCCTGCCCCGAGCGCACCCGCGCGCGCGAGCGCAGGATGGGGTCATGCCGAACCCCCCCAGCCTGCGTGTCGCCGCCCTGACCGCCACCGCCCTGCTGCTGTCCTGCGCGCTGGCGGGCTGCGGCGGCGACTCGCAGCACGAGGACCTGTCGGCCCAGGAGCTGAGCTGGAAGGACTGCCCGGCCCCGTCCCGGGCCGAGGGCGGCGGTGACGCCCCCTCCCCGCTGCCGGGCGGCGCCGAATGGCAGTGCGCCACCCTCAAGGCCCCACGCGACTGGGCGAAGCCCAAGGGCGACACGATCGACCTCGCACTGATCCGGGCGAAGTCCAGCGGGCCGAAGGACAGGCGCATCGGCTCGCTCGTCTTCAACTTCGGCGGCCCCGGTGGCTCGGGCGTCACCACACTGCCCGCCTTCGGCACGGACTACGCGACCCTGCGCACCCGCTACGACCTGGTGAGCTTCGACCCCCGCGGAGTCGGCCGCAGTGCCCCCGTGGAGTGCCTGAACGACCCCCAGCTCGACTACTACTTCGAGCAGGACTGGACCCCGGACGACCCGGCCGAGCGCACCGCGCTGCTGACCAACACCAAGGAGTTCAACGCGGCCTGCGAGGACAACTCCAAGAAGATGCTGCCGCACGTGCGCACCACCGACGCGGCTCGGGACATGGACCTGATGCGCCAGGTCCTCGGCGACGACAAGCTGTACTACTTCGGCATCTCGTACGGCACCGAACTGGGCGGCGTCTACGCGCACCTGTTCCCGAAGCACGTGGGGCGGGCGGTCTTCGACGCGGTCGTCGACCCGACGCAGAACAGCGAGCAGGGTTCGCTCGGGCAGGCCGAGGGCTTCCAGCTCGCGCTGGACAACTTCGCCGAGGACTGCACCTCCAAGACCGAGGACTGCCCTGTCGGCGACACCGCCCAGGACGTCAAGGACCGCATCGCCAAGCTGCTCGCGGACCTCGACCGCAAGCCCATCCCGGGAATCGGCCAACGGCTGCTGACGCAGACCGCGGCGACCAACGGCATCGCCCAGTCGCTGTACTCGAAGGACTTCTGGGAGTACCTCGTCGAGGGCCTTCAGCAGGCGTACGACGGCGACGGCAGGATCCTGATGCTGCTGTCCGACTCGCTGAACGGGCGCAGCGAGAACGGCGAGTACAGCAACATCACCGCGGCCAACATCGCCATCAACTGCGCCGACGACAAACCGCGGTACACCGCGGCCGACGTCGAGCGGAGGCTGCCCGAGTTCCGCGCCGCCTCCCCGCTGTTCGGGGACTTCCTGGCCTGGTCCATGCTGAGCTGCACGGACTGGGCGGTGGCGGGCGCCGCCGACCATCCCGACGTGAGCGCCGCCGGCTCGGCCCCGATCCTCGTGGTGGGGAACACGGGCGATCCGGCCACCCCCTACGAAGGCGCCCGGAGGATGGTGGAGGCGCTCGGCCCGGGCGTGGGCGTCGAGCTGACCTACAAGGGCCAGGGGCACGGGGCCTACGGCAGCAAGAACAGGTGTGTGCAGAAGGCGGTGGACGGCTATCTGCTGAACGGAACGGCACCTGCGGCGGGCACCGTCTGTTCTTAGCCTGACCGGCTGCGAATTCCCAGGTCACAGCGTTATCCACAGGCTCTGACGGGCTTCGCGCACTCGGCCTACCATGGCCGGACCGGCGTTCGTGGATCGGCACGGACGGCTTCGGGAGGGGGACTGTCATGGGGCGTTTCTCACGGTGGGCGGCGGTGGCCGCCACGGCCGCGCTGCTGGCGACGGGTTGCTCCGGCGGCTCGTCCGGGGGCTCGTCCGGCGGCGGGGGCCGGGACGAACGGGCCGGGAGCACGGCACCCGCCACGAGGGACGCGAAGGCGCTGCCCGCCTCGCTGACCTCGCAGCGGCTCGACTGGGGGCGCTGCAAGGCCACCGGGGACTTCTCGCCGCCCGGCAACGACTGGCGGTGCGCGACGCTGAAGACGCCCCTGGACTGGTCGAAGCCGGACGGCCAGACGATCGACCTCGCGCTGATCCGCACCAAGGCCCGCGGCGGCGACCGCATCGGCTCGCTCCTCTTCGACTTCGGCGGCCCCGGCCTCACCGGAGTGGGCACGCTGCCCGCCTACGCCGCCACCGCCTCCCTCCTGCGCGAGCGGTACGACCTGGTGAGCTGGGACCCGCGCGGGGTCGGCGCCAGCGAGGGCGTCCGCTGCCGCGGCGACAAGGAGGTTCGGGCCGCCGAGTCCGTCGACGCCACCCCGGACACCCCGGCCGAGGAGCGGGCCTACCTCCGGGACGCCACCGACTTCGCGCGGGGCTGCGAGAAGGACGCGGGCAAGCTGCTGGCCCACGTCTCGACCACGGACACCGCGCGCGACATGGACCTGATGCGCCAGGTCCTCGGCGACGACAAGCTCTACTACTTCGGCATCTCGTACGGCACCCAGCTCGGCGGTGTCTACGCCCACCTGTTCCCGCGCAGGGTGGGGCGGCTGGTGCTCGACGCGGCCGTCGACCCGAGCGCCGACGCGGTGGGCCACCGCAAGAACCAGGCCCGGGGTTTCCAGCGCGCGCTCGACAACTACCTGAAGTCCACCGGGCAGGATCCCGCCCGGGGCACCCGGAGGATCGCGGACCTGCTGGAGCGGATCGACGCGAAACCGCTGCCCACCTTCTCGGGGCGGAAGCTGACCCAGCTGCTCGCGTTCACCGGCATCGTCTATCCGCTGTACCGGGAGGACAGCTGGCCCTCACTGACCAGCGCTCTCCGGACGGCCGAACGGGGCGACGGCTCCGAACTGCTGGCTCTCGCCGACGGCTACAACGAGCGGGATCCGTCCGGGCACTACGGCCTGCTTCCGCAGTCCCAACGGGTCATATCGTGCTTGGACGACAAGCAGCGGCCCACCCTCGCGCAGGCGAAGAGACTGCTGCCGGAGTTCGAGAGGATCTCGCCGGTGTTCGGCCCCTTCCTCGGCTGGGACGCGGCCGGCTGGTGCCACGACTGGCCGGTGGCCGGGCAGTTCGAGACACCGGAGGTGAGCGCGCCGGGTGCGGCGCCGGTGCTGGTGGTCGGCAACACGGGCGACCCGGCGACGCCGTACGAGGGCGCCCGCAAGATGGCGGACGAGCTCGGCAAGGGGGTCGGGGTGGAGCTCACCTGGGAGGGCCAGGGGCACACGTCGTACGGGAACGGGAGCGACTGCGTGGACTCCACGGTGAACGCGTACCTGCTGAAGGGCGCGGTGCCGAAGGACGGCAAGGTCTGCGCCCAGGGCCGGTGACGGAAAGGGGCCCGGCACACGTGGTGCCGAGCCCCTTCCGGGAAGGCGTGGGCCCGAGTGAAGGCCTGGGCCTAGTAGACCGGCTTGTCCGGCTCGATCTGGTTGACCCAGCCGATCACACCGCCGCCGACGTGGACCGCGTCGGAGAAGCCCGCGGACTTCAGGACCGCGAGGACTTCCGCACTGCGGACACCCGTCTTGCAGTGCAGGACGATCTTCTTGTCCTGCGGAAGGCTCTCGAGGGCGGTGCCCATGAGGAACTCGTTCTTCGGGATCAGCTTGGCGCCCGGGATGGAGACGATCTCGTACTCGTTGATCTCACGGACGTCGATGATCTCGATGTTCTCGCCGTCGTCGATCCACTCCTTGAGCTGCTTGGGAGTGATCGTCGAACCGGCCGCCGCCTCCTGGGCCTCCTCGGAGACGACGCCGCAGAAGGCCTCGTAGTCGATGAGCTCGGTGACGGTCGGGTTCTCGCCGCAGACCGCGCAGTTCGGGTCCTTGCGGACCTTGACCTGGCGGTACTGCATCTCCAGGGCGTCGTAGATCATCAGGCGGCCGACCAGCGGCTCGCCGGTGCCGGTGAGGACCTTGATGGCCTCGGTGACCTGGATGGAGCCGATGGACGCGCACAGCACGCCCAGCACGCCGCCCTCGGCGCAGGAGGGCACCATGCCGGGGGGCGGGGGCTCCGGGTAGAGGCAACGGTAGCAGGGGCCGTGCTCGGACCAGAACACCGAGGCCTGGCCGTCGAAGCGGTAGATCGAGCCCCAGACGTAGGGCTTGTTCAGCAGCACGCACGCGTCGTTGACCAGGTAGCGGGTCGCGAAGTTGTCGGTGCCGTCGACGATCAGGTCGTACTGGCTGAAGATGTCCATCACGTTGTCGGCCTCGAGCCGCTCCTCGTGAAGGATCACGTTCACGTACGGGTTGATGCCGAGGACGGAGTCACGGGCGGACTCGGCCTTGGAGCGGCCGATGTCGGCCTGGCTGTGGATGATCTGCCGCTGCAGGTTCGACTCGTCGACCTCGTCGAACTCCACGATGCCGAGCGTGCCGACGCCCGCCGCGGCCAGGTACATCAGCGCCGGCGAGCCCAGGCCGCCGGCGCCCACACAGAGCACCTTGGCGTTCTTCAGCCGCTTCTGCCCGTCCATCCCGACGTCGGGGATGATCAGGTGGCGGGAGTACCTGCGGACCTCGTCTACGGTGAGCTCGGCAGCCGGCTCGACCAGGGGTGGCAGCGACACGGGGACTCCGTTGGTCGGTCAATCACTACAGTTGTTCTCCCCGTAACACTGCCATGGGCTTCTTCATTCCGAGACACCCGTTCCGATCCGCGAGACGATTTCGTCCCAGTAGCCGGGCATGGTCTCCCAGGGGTCGACGCGGCCGCCGCGGTCCGTGCGGTCGGTGAACCAGATGGTGGACGCGCCCTGCCAGCGGGCGATCCGCAGCGCCTCCTCGAGATGCGGCCCCGGCAGTCCGTGGACCAGGTGGCAGAAGGTCTCGGGCGGGTAGTCGGCGGTCCACTCGGCCACCTGCGACCAGCGGTAGTCGCTCCAGGGGCCGGAGAAGGTGATCAACTGGTCGGCGTTCTCGGCGTATCCGGGGTAGGGATGGGTGCCGTGCCCGAAGACGATGTGAGCGTCGTCACGGAGCGCCCGGAGCGTGGTGACGGCGCGGCGGATCTCGGGAAGCGCGGCGCGTCCGGTCGGACAGCGGTCCAGGAGGAAGCCGTCGACCTGGTACCAGTCGAGGTAGCGCTGCCCTTCGGAGATCAGCTCGCCGAAGGTCCGGGCCCCGTACGTGGTGTCGAGGTGGCCGAGGACGCGGACGCCCGCGTTGCGCAGTCGGCCGGCCGCTTCGAGGCAGTGCGGGTCGGGGCGGGCGCCGGGACCGTCGGCGATGTTGAGGACGGTCCAGTGCAGCGGGGTGCCCGGGCGGGTGAGTTCGGCCCATTCGGCGGGAGCGACCAGGGGGTGGGCGAACCCGGGGACACCGAGGCCGGTATGGAGTTCGGTGCTGGGCGTACTGCTCTTCGTGCTGGTCAGATGCGGCATGCCGCCTCCATCCAGATATCGGCGAGGGACTCTTCGAGGTTGATCCGGGGGCGCCAGCCGAGCCGGTCGCGTGCGGTGCGCACGTCGGCCTGCTGCCAGCTGCCGCAGCCGTCCGGGTACGGGTACGCGACCGGGGCCGCGTGGTCGGGCTCGGAGCGGGGATGGCCGATGGATGCCCGCAACGGGCCGGGAGGGCCGTCGAGTTCGTGGAGGGCGCCGCCGTATCCGGCGACCCGGGCGAGCACCGCGGCAGCGTCCCGGAGGCGGACCGCGCGGCCCGAGCCGATGTTGATGACGCCCTGCGCGGCGGAGAGCGAGGCGGCGTGGACGGCGCGGGCCACGTCGCGGACGTCGACGAAGTCGCGCTGGGCGCCGAGGCCGCCGAGCTTCAGCTCGCCGTCGCCGGACTGCATGGCCCGGCGCATGGCCTCGGCGAGCCGGCCGAGCGGGGAGCCGGCCGGGGTGCCGGGCCCCGCCGGGGAGAAGACGCGCAGGACGACCGCGTCCAGGCCGGAGCCCAGGACCAGTTCGGTGGCGGCGAGCTTGCTGACGCCGTACGGCCCGCCGGGGCGCGGGATGGCGTCCTCGGCCGTCGAGGAGCCGGGCTGGCTGGGCCCGTACTCCGCGCCGCAGCCGATCTGCACCAGCCGGGCCCCGCAACCGCTGCGGCGCAGGGCCTCGCAGACGGTGGCGACGGCGACCGTGTTGTGGCGGGTGAGTTCGCGGGCACCGCCGCGGGTGGCGCCGGCGCAGTTGACGACGACACCCGGGTGGACCGCGTCGAGGAAGCGGGTGAGGGCGCCGGGGCTGCCGGACGCGAGGTCGAAGCGGACGTCGGCGTCGTCGCCCCGGCCGAGGGCGGTGAGCTGGACGGCGGGGTCGGCGAGCAGACGGTCGGCGACGAAGCGGCCGAGGTAGCCGTTGGCTCCGATCAGCAGGACTCTCATCGGGCTGCTCCCGGGGCCTTGCGGGCGGGTCGGGAGGTGGTCATTGCGGGTTCTCCTTCGGGAGGGGCTTGCGTGGTGCTTCCGGCGGTCGGGCCGGGGGCGTGCTGCCTCCGGCTGGGGGCCGGGATGCCTGCGGCGGACGGGGTGCGCCTGGGGCGGGTTCAGGGGCGGGTGGTGTGGCCCGGACCGGTGGGTGGCCGGGGCCGCGACCGCGACCGCGACCGCGACCGCGGCGAGAGTGCACCGGCTGAGGCCGGCCGCAGCCGGGTGCGGGCCCCCGCTCGAGCGGGTGGCCACTGGCGCCAACGGCCCTGAAGGGGGCGCTCGCTCACGCGGCGGTCGCTCACGCGGGTGGTCGGCGCTACGGCGGATGCGCGGGGCGGCGGAGTCGGGTCAGCACGGCTCCTCCTGGGCGTGTGCCGATGCCCGGGTGAGCTTGCGGGTCGCGTGGATCAGCAGGGCCAGAGCGCCGATTCCGCAGGAGAGGGTCTGAATGCCGGCCGCGCCCCAGAGGTCCACGAGGGCGTTCACCGGCGTGGCCAGGAAGCCGCAGCCCGGCAGACGGGAGGCGAAGCTGGTGGCCAGGGCCGTCGCCTGGGCCGTCGTGGCGGCGATGAGGACCACCACGGGGGCGTGGGTGAACCCGTGGGTGGTGAGGAGGCGGGCCAGGAAGAGGAGGGCGCCGAGGGTGAGGGTCTGCGCGTAGGGGGCGGGTTCGTCCAGGGCCGCGGCGGAGGGGGCGAGGAGGGCCGTCAGGGCGCACAGGTACAGGGCGAACGTGCCGAGCAGCAGGGGTCGTACGGAGGCCGCGAAGTCCTCCAGGCCCCGGCTGGCGGTCAGTTTGCGACGGGCCCGGGCCCTGAGGAGGTGGGCGGACCAGGCCGCGGGGGCGCAGGACAGGGTCAGGGCGAGGAGGGGGGCGGTGGCGACGGGCCAGGGTGCGTCGGCGGCGCCGGTGGGCAGCGCGTCGGGGCCCCCGGTCACGGCAGCGCCGAGCAGGCCGTCTCCGAGGGCGGCGTAGGCGAGCAGCCAGTAGGTCCAGGTGGAGGGGGTGGTGGTGCCGGCGCGGTCAGGGGCGCCGAGTGGGCCGCGGGACAGGGCCGCGCGGACCGCGAAGGAGATGACCAGGGCGCCGATCAGTGCGGTGACCAGGCGGGACCGGCCGTCGGTGAGGCGGATGCCGACGACCGTGGCCGCGCACAGCACGCCGGGAAGGAGGGTGAGCAGGGCCCAGGCCGCGCGGGGCCGCGGTGTCCTGTCGACCGCGGGGGGCGGCGGTGTCTCGCCGTCTCTCGGGATGCGGGCGTACATCTCCTCGGCGAGTGAGAAGACGTCCCGGTGGCGGAAGCGGACGGCGGTGCGGTCGGTGACGCCGTGGGCCTCCAGACCGGCCGCGATCTCCAAGGGGTCGACGGCCCGTTCGCACAGCTCGCGGTGACGGTGCATCAGGGCCTTCACCGGGTCTGCCGCGGTACGCCGGGCGGAGCTGGTGGTGGAGGTGGAGGCGCGGCCGGTGGCGATCTCGGGGGCGCGGGGGGTGGGTGCCGGCGGGGTGGGAGCGTCCGCCTCCGTGGCTGCCTGTCCCGAGGAGGCGGCGGCCCGCTGCGGGCGTTCGGCCGACTTCGGAGACGCGTCGGCGGGCGCGTCCGGGTTGCCGAGCTCTCCACCGGCGCCACTCACCTCGTGCTCGCCGAGCTTCCCACCGGCGTCCACGGTCTCGTGCTCGCCCAGTGCGCCGGAGGTGTCGGTGTCGCTCATCCGGGCGCTCCTTCCGTGGCGGCGAACGGGGGTGTCGCGCGGACCGGGAGCCCCGCGGCCCAGCCGGGGCCGCCGCGGGCCGCGACCCGGGTGCTGCGCTCGGTCCAGCGGCCGGGGACGTGTGCCTCGGCGGGGGTGGCGAAGGGCAGGGGTTCACCGGTGCCGTCCAGGACGACCCGGCGGACCGGGGTGCGCGAGACGATCTCCAGGTAAATGCCGTGAAATGCCGCGATGTTCTGTTCCACGGTGAACAGTTCGAGTGCGCGGGCGCGGGCGGCGGCTCCCAGGCGCTCACGGCGCTCGGGGTCGCGCAGCAGGGTCAGGCACGCCTCCGCGAGCGCCTTGGGGTTGCGCGGCGGGACGACGAGCCCGGTGCCCCCGATGACCTCCACGACCGCACCCACGTCGGTGGACACGGTCGCCCGGGCGCAGAACATGGCCTCGACCAGGCTGATCGGGAAGCCCTCGACGACGCTGGACAGGACGGTCACCGCCCCCGAGCCGTACGCGTCGGCCGCACTCGGCAGTTCCGGACCGCCGATCTCCTCGAAGGAGACCGGGTTGTCGCCGACGGCGTGCAGCCCCTCCGCCTCGTCGGGGAAGAGCTGCGCGGCCAGCGCCTTGCAGTGCCCCAGATAGGCCGCGCCCTCGGGGCCGGAGGGCGCGCCGATGATCCGCAGGCGGGTCTTGGGTTCCTCCTTGCGGATCTCCGCGAAGGCGTGGAGCAGCGAGATCAGGTCCTTGGCAGGTTCGACCCGGCCGACCCACACCAGCGTGTCCGGGTCCACGCACTGCGCCGACTCGCCGACCTCGGCGAAGTGTCCGGCGTCCATGCCGGGGTAGACCGTGCGGATCTTCTCGCGGTCGGCGCCGCAGCGTTCCTGCCAGCGGCGGGCGTGGGTGTTGCCGGGCGTGACGACCGCGGCCCGCCGGTAGGTCTCGGTGGCGAGCCGGCCGTGGAAGGCGGCGAGCAGGGCGCGAACGGCGGGCGGGGAATCGCTGTCGGCGAGGTAGTGCGTCCGCAGCCGTACGCCGTACTCGGTCACGAGCAGGGGCACTCCGCAGAAGTGCTGGGCGAGGAGTCCGGGCAGGGCGGCCGGGCCGCCGGAGGCCGCGTGGCAGAGGTCGACCGCGCCGAGGCCGTCGTCCTCGTACCAGTCGAGGGACAGGGGGCGCAGGGCGCGCTCCAGGTGTGCGGCCACGGCGAGGAGATCCGGTACGCGCGCCTCGCGAGCCGTCTGCCGGGCGCCGGGCGCACGACAGGCGCGCTCCAGGGCTCGTACGGCGGTCTCGGAGCGGAGCGCTCCCACCAGTCCGCCCTCGTCGCGGGCGAGTTCGGCGAGCCCGTACAGAGCGCTGGCGAAACGGTCCGCCTCAACGCCGAGGGCCTCCCCCGAGCCCCCCTCGCACAGCGCCGCCGCCAGCTCCCCGTAGGACTCGGCGAACCGGCGCCGCGCGCGCCGCCCGTACACCACGCCGTCGTCCTCGGCGGTCCACAGCGGGGCGGTGATCACCCTGTCGACCTGCGGCGGCAGGGGAACCCAGCCCTCGTCGTCCTGCTGCTCGCTGCGGCTGAGCGCGTAGATGTCGAACTCGTGCTGCTCGAGCCCGCGCACGAGCCGGTCGCACCAGAGCCTGGCGTCACCGCTCACATACGGATAGCCACCCTCCGTAAGCAGTCCGATGCGCACGAGTGCACCCCCGATCTCCCGTATGAGGAGCCGCCGTTGGCCCGGCGGCTCGCAGCGGGACGAACGTATGCGGACAAGGCGGTGGCGCGACGGACGGTTGTCCATCGCGCCACCAAAAGGGGTGAACGCTCGTAACTTTCCTGTGCGGGTCGCGTTCGGTCGCGCTAAGAGATCATCCGGACACGGAACGTCAGCTCACGGCCACTGCCCCGCGTTCGGCCCGGCGCCGGGCCGCGATCTCTGGATCGAGTGCCGGTACGGCGGTCAGGAGCTGCTTCGTGTACGCGTCGCGCGGACTGTCGTAGACCTCGTCGGCCGGGCCCTCTTCGACGATCCGGCCGCGCCGCATCACGGCGACCCGGTCGCTGACCTGGCGGACGACGGCGAGATCGTGCGCGACGAAGACCAGGGCCAGTCCGAGTTCGCGTTGCAGTTCGCCGAGCAGGGCCACCACCTGGGCCTGGGTGGTGACATCGAGGGCGGAGACGGGTTCGTCGCAGACGATGACCCGCGGGTCGGCCGCGAGCGCCCGCGCGATGCCCACGCGCTGGCGCTGGCCGCCGCTGAACTCGTGCGGGTAGCGGTCGTAGTGCGCCCCTTCGAGCCCCACGCGCTCCAGGAGTTCCCGCACGCGCCCCCTGATCCGCTGCTCATCCCTCCCCCACTCTCGGCTTCGCTCGAGCGGGGGGACCCCCATGCCACGCGCGCGTAGCGGGTCCGCTATGGACTCGCCCACGCTGCGGCGGGGGTTGAGGGAGGAGACGGGGTCCTGGAAGACCATCTGCACGGCCGGGTCGACGCCCACACGCGGGTGGCCGTCGTGACGGACCTCCCCCGCAGTCGGCTCCAGCAGTCCGACGAGCATCCGGCCGAGTGTGGTCTTGCCGCTGCCGCTCTCGCCGACGACGCCGAGGGTCTCGCCCCGGCGGACGGTCAGCGAGACGTCGTCCACGGCCGCGAAGGCCTTCTTGCCACGGCCGAACTCGCGCCTGAGGCCCACCGCTTCGAGGACCACCTCGTCGGACGCCCGGGAAGATGCCCTGACCGCGTCCACGCGCGGGACCGCCGCGAGCAGTTCGCGCGTGTAGGCCTCCGCGGGCGCCCCGAGGACCGTGCCGACCGGCCCGTGCTCGACCGTCCGCCCGTGCCGCATGACGAGCACGTCGTCGACGCTCTCGGCGGCGACACCCACGTCGTGCGTGACCAGCAGCAGGCCCATGCCGGTCTCCTGGCGCAGCGTGTGCAGCAGGTCGAGGATCTGGGCCTGGACGGTCACGTCGAGCGCGGTGGTCGGCTCGTCGGCGATCAGCAGCTCGGGCTCGCAGGCCAGCGCCATCGCGATGAGGGCGCGCTGGCGCATGCCACCGCTGAACTCGTGCGGACGGGACCGGGACCGGCGTGCGGCGTCCGGGATGCCGACCCGGTCGAGCACCTCCACGGCACGCGCGCGTGCGGTTCGACGCGACACACGCGTGTGCACGCGGTACACCTCGGCGATCTGGTCGCCGATCGCGTAGTACGGGTCGAGGGACGACAGCGGGTCCTGGAAGACCATGGCGGCCTTCGCGCCCCGCAGCCGGCGCAGTTCGTCGTCCGACGCCTGCTGTACGTCCACTCCGGCGACGCCGACCGAACCGCGCACGCGCGCGCCCGTGCCGCGGTGCAGCCCGAGCAGGGCCGAGGCGACGGTGGACTTGCCGGAGCCGGACTCGCCGACCAGGGCGAGCGCGGCACCCGGATCCAGGGTGAAGGAGAGGCCGTCGACGGCACGCAGGCCGCCGAACTCGACCGTCAGGTCCGTCACATGGACGAGACTCATGCGAGCACCACCCGTCGGTCGGCCACCGCGTACAGGACGTCCGCGACAGCGTTGGCGAGCACCACGAAGAAGCCGATGACCAGGACCATGCCGACGACGACCGGGAGGTCGACGACGGTGACGGCGTGCACCAGTTCCTGGCCGATGCCGGGCAGTCCGAACAGCGACTCAATGAGGACGGCACCGCCGACCGCGCTGCCGAAGTCGTTGGCGTTCAGGGCGATGATCGGCGCGAGGGCGCCGCGCAGGGCGTGCCGGCCGACGATGGAGCGCTCGCCGACGCCGTAGGCGCGGAAGGTGCGAATGTGGTCCTCGGCGAGCGTCTCCAGCATCGACGCCCGGGTGAGCCGCGCGAAGTAGGCCGCCTCGCCCAGGGCGAGCGTGACCCAGGGCAGCAGCAGGCCCCACATCCACTGCTCGGGGTCGTCGCAGAAGGGGACGTACTCCGGGAAGGGCAGCAGTTCCAGCTGTCCGCAGACCACGATCATCAGGACCAGGCCGATCACGAACACGGGCGTGGCGACGCCGGCGAGGGTGAGGCCGGTCAGGGCGCGCTCGCTGAAGCGGCCGCGCCGCCAGGCGGACAGCACGCCGGTGCCGACGCCGAGCAGCAGCCAGAGCACCATGCCGCCGATCACCAGGGACAGGCTGACGGGCAGCTTGTTCAGGATGATCTGCGTGACCTGCTGGTCGCTCTGGTACGACAGCCCGAGGCAGGGCGCCGGGCAGTGCTCGACGGAGGTGCCGGTCGAGTAGTCGTGGCCCACGACGATGCCCTGGAGGAAGTGCCAGTAGCGCAGGTACAGCGGGTCGTCGAGCCTGAGTTGCTGGGCGACCTGGTGGACCTGTTCCGGCGAGCAGCGCGGGCCGCAGGTGATCTGGGCGACGTTGCCGGGGGTGGCGTAGAAGACGACGTAGATGATGACCGAGAGGGCCAGCAGCGTGAGGACGGCGCTCACGGTCCGGCGTACGGCGAATCCCGCGAAGCCGCTCATGAGGTGGCCTCCATGCCCGCCTTGGACTCGCCCGCCTTCGCCTCGCCCATCTTGGACTCGCCCGCTTTGGACTCGCCCGCCTTGGACTCCTGCCTGCGGCCCGTCCCGATGCGCAAGCGGGAGGCCGCGCGCGGGTCGAGGGCGGTGCGGACGCCGTCGCCGAGGACGGTGAGGGCGAGCACGGTCACGAAGAGCGCGGTCGCGGGCAGCAGGAGGTACTGCGGGGCGGCCTGGTACCAGACGTTGGCGGAGGAGAGCATCTGTCCCCAGGACGCGGTGGGCGGCTTCACGCCCACGCCGAGAAAGGACAGGGACGCCTCGATGCTGATGTTCGCCGGGACCATGAGCGCCGCGTAGGTGATGACGGGGGCGGCGAGGCCGGGCAGCAGTTCGCGGCGGGCGATCCGCCAGGTGCCCCAGCCGCTGAGCCGGGCGGCGGCCACGTAGTCGAGTTCCTTGAGGGTGAGGGTCTGGGCGCGGGCGATCTTGCCGATGGTGCCCCAGGCGACGAAGCCGATGACGAGGGCGACCAGGACCGGCCTCGGGAAGTTCTCGGGCACGATCGCCAGCAGGGCCAACGCCATGATCATCAACGGCATCGCCACGATGATGTCGGTGACCCGGCTCAACAGTTGATCAACCCATCGGTTGCCGAGCGCGGCGGCGACGCCCACGACGACGCCGAGCAGGACCTGGACGGCGGTGGCGCCCAGCGCGACCCCCAGGGAGACCCGGGCGCCGTACACCAGGCGGGCGAACAGGTCGCGTCCGGTCTGCGGTTCGACGCCGAGCCAGTGCTCCCCGCCGGCGCCCCCGAAGGAGCCGATGGGGACGCCGCCGCGCGCGGAGTCGACCAGGGAGGGGTGGTAGGTGGTCGGGTCCTGGCCCTCCAGCGCGGTGAGCAGGGGCGCGGCGAGCGCGACCAGGACGAGCAGCGCGACGACGCCCGCCGCGACCATGGCGGCCCGCTGCGCCCGCAGCCGCCGCCAGAACTGACGGGCCCCCGAGACCCCCGGGGCGACTGCCTCGGGGATCTCGGTGGTGACAAGTGCCTCGCTCATCGGGTTACTTGACCGCGACCTGCGAGATGTCCAGGACGCCGGTCCAGTCGCTGATCACGACGTTCCTGATGTCCTTGCCGACCAGTCGCTTGTAGACCGGGTGGAACAGCGGCACGGTCAGCGCCTGCTCACCGATCTTCTGGTCCAGAGCGCCCCACCTCTTGGCGGCCGCGTCAAGGTCGGTCAACTTGTTGATCGCGTCAATCTCGGCATTGACCGACTTGTCGTCGAGCAGGCCCGAGTTGAAGTTCGCGCCGTCCTTGACGATCTGCCGGCCGTCGAAGATCGGGGCGAGGAAGGGGCCGCCGGAGGGCCAGTCGGCACCCCAGGCGGAGAGGAAGAAGCCGGGCTCCTTCTTCACGTCGTGGATCGTGTCCGAGTAGTTGTTGTCCTCCAGGCCCTGGAGCTTGACCGTGATGCCGGCCTTCTTGAGCGCGTCCTGGATCGCGGTGGCGATCTCGGGGCTGGTCTTGAAGTTCTGGGCGTTGTCGTGGGTCAGCGTGACGGTCAGGCCGTTCGGGTAGCCGGCCTCCTTCAGCAGCTCCTTGGCCTTGGCCGCGTTGCCGGTGGCACCCGCAGGGAAGAGGTCGTACGGCTCGTAGCCGAAGGACTTCTGGTTCGGCAGGAAGGTGGTGGCGGCCTCGGCGAGCGCGGAGCCACCGGCCGCGTTGACCACGGAGGAGCGGTCGACGGCGTAGGAGATCGCCTGGCGCACCTTGACGTCGTTGAACGGCTTGACCGTCGGGTTGAACGCTATGTAGTTCGTGTAGCCGAAGTGGCCGGTGCCGACGCGGGCCGCGAGTTCCTTGTCGCCGGTCACCTTGGCGAGTTCGGCCGGGCCGAGATTGGTGTCGGTGGTGACGGCGGCGGCATCGGCGCCCTGGGACGCGGAGAGCCGCTGGTTGATCACCGAGGAGTCGAGGCCGGACTTCACGGCGATCCTGTCCGGGTAGGCCTTGCGCTCGGGGTCCGTGGCGGCGGACCAGTACGAGTTGCGCTCCAGGAGGAGCGTCTCGCCGTCGTTCTCGTTCTTGACGACCTTGTAGGGGCCGGACGAGACCGGGTGCTCCTCGTACTTGGTGCCGGTGTCCTTGGCCTTCGGGACGGGCGTGAACTGCGTCTGCGTGGCCAGGTACGGGAACTCGCCCTCGGGCTTGTTCAGGTGGAAGACGATGGTCCGCGCGTCCGGCGTCTCGATCGCCGGGAGGCCCTTCTTGTCCTTGTACGGCCCCTGGTAGTCGGCCGCACCGACGAGCCAGTCCCGCAGGTAGGGGGCACCGCCGGACAGCTCGGGCGCGAAGGACCGCTCGATGCCGTACTTGATGTCGGCCGAGGTGATCGCGGTGCCGTCCTCGTACTTGAGGCCCTTCTTCAGGGTGTACGTCCACACGGTCGCGTCCTTGTTGGGGCGCCCGGTGTCGGTGGCGAGGTCGGGGACGACCTTGGTGCCCTCGGCGCCGCTCTCGCGGTTGCGGGTGGTGAGGGTGCGGAAGACGAGCGAGGGCACGTTGCCGCCGCCGGAGGTGTAGAGCCGGGCCGGGTCGAAGTCCGACTGCGGGTCGGAGTTCAGGACCGTGAGGGTGCCGCCCTTGTGGGGCGTGGAGTCGCCACCGGAGCTCTTGGCATCGTTGTCCTCAGGACCGCAGGCGGCTGCGCCCGCGGCCAGAACAAGGCTTACGGACACCGCGGCCACGCGGCGCTTCGTGAGGGACGGTTGACGCATCGGAGACGACCTCTCGAAATGACGAGTCTCGAATGGCGAGACGAATTGACGAAGGGTGAGACAAAGGTGGACGGACGTCTGCCCCGGCGTCAGGTCGTCGAAAAGCCGTGACCGAGGTCACGGAAGGTGATCGGAAATCGCGACGCGCGCGCCAGAGGGGGCGGGCGTCAGCGACAGAGAATGTCGGCCACGCAGAGCGGAGTCACGCCGATGAGCGCCAGCTCAATGGCGGCGCTGTTCTCGACGGCATGACTAGACCACATGGGCAGCAATATGTATGACCGGATCAACCCATGTCAATCCGGCCTCTGCGCCGTTCGTCAACTCCCCGGGTAGGGCCAGGGATTGGGCCGGCAGTGGATTCCGTCGTGGTCGAGGAACTTGGTCTGCTGCTGCATCACGGGCGCGAGCTCGCCGTTCTTGTCGCACGTCACATGGGAGTAGCCGAGACGGTGGCCGACCTCATGGTTGATCAACATCTGCCGGTACGCATGGATCCGATCACCGTACGTGGTTGATCCCTGCGCCCATCGATACGCATTGATCATCACTCGTTCGGTGGCGGCCGAGTCGCAGGAGACGTTGTCCTCGGTGGTGTCGAGGCCGGACTTGGCGCACCAGTCTGCCGTGGTGCCGGGGCTCGCGAGCGTGATGACGAAGTCGGGCTTGCCGGTGTGGACGCGCTCGAAGGTCCGGGCACCGCCGTGGGCCCAGCTGCGGTCGTCGTTGAGGGTCTTCTGGACGGCCTCGGCGAAGAGCGCGCCGTCGAGCCCGAGTCCCTGCTCCACGTCCACGCGGTAGGTGTACTTCTGCCCCTTGCCGGGCGCCTTGTCGAACCCCGGGACCGCGTCGAACTTCCCCGAGCCGTCGAGCTTCGCGCTCAGCGGGTACTTGGTGCCCATCGCCTGCTCGTACGTCAGCGTCGCAACACTGGGCGAGCCGGACGGCGTCGGCTGCCCGGCCGTGACGGAGTCCCGGGCGTCGCGCGCCTGGTCGGTCGCCGTCGAGGAGCCGGCAGCGGTGTCGCGTTCACCGGTGACCTGCCCGGCCACGACGACCGCGAGCACGGTGACGACGGCCGCTGCGGCGATGCCGGTGAACGTCCGGCCCTTGCCGCCCTTGGCCGACGGCGGGGCGTCGAGGGGCGGTGCCTCGTCGGAGCCGGGGCGGGTCCCGGCTCCGTCGCGGGTGTCGTCCGGCCAGTCGGTGACAGAGCCGTAGGAGCCGTAAGGGTCGGAGGGGTGCGCGGCGACGGACAGCCCGGCGCCTCGGCGAGGCGCATGACCTTCGGTGAACGCGTCGAGGTAGTCCTGCCGGGGCCCCTGCCGAGTCCCCGCCGACTGCTGCCGCCGGCGCGGAGGAGCGCCTGCGGGCCCGGCGGCGGCCTGTCCGCCCGGACCGCGGCCGTCCAACTCCCCCCAGCCGCCCCCGGATTCACGCTGCTCGGGATGCCCGCCGCGCGCCCTGGGGGTTCCTTGGGCCGGGGTGCCGTCGGAGATGCGGGGGAAACCGTGCGCGGGCGTGCCGTCCGGCAGCCGGGGCAGCCCCCGCGCGGGGGTGCCCTCAGGAAGCCGCGGGAAGCCGTGCGCCGGCGTGCCCTCGGGCAGCCTCGGGCCACCTTGCGCGGGAACCCGGTGTCCGGCGCCGCCCGGCGCGGGCGCCCCGCCCCCGGGACCGCGCCCCTGCGGCCCACCCCGCCGCGGCAGCGACGACATCTGGGGCGAGGAAGCCTGGGTCAGGTTCCGCGCCCGGCCGCCCGGCACCTCCGCGCCCGCACCGGGACCCGGCTGCCCCGGCCCGCTGCTGCCGTCACTCGAACTGCTGTTGTCGGACCCCTTCTTGGGGGCGGGCCCGCGTCGACTGTGGCGTCCCACGCCCCGCCTCAGCTCCCCACGGCCGTGGCATCGGCGCCGCCACCGGAGGCCGTCCCGGCCTCACCCCGGCCCCCTGGACCGGTCGCACCACCGACCCCGCCGGCAGAAGCCACCGCCTTGTCCGGGGCGTAGTCCTTGTCCGGAGCGAAGTCCTTGTCCTGGGCGGAGTCCCTGTCCAGGGCGGAGTCCTTCGCCGAGACGAAGTCGCGGAACGCGCCCGCCACCGTCTCCGGGTACTCCATCATCGCCACGTGCCCCGCCTCCGGCAGGGTCAGCAGCCGGGAGTCGCGGAAAGTGCGGGCCGCCTTCTGGGCCATGCGGAAACCGACGAGCTGGTCCTTGCCGCCGTAGACGAGCAGGGTCGGGGCGAGGACGCGCTCGGCCTGACGCCACAGCGCGTGCTGGCCGCCCAGCGTGTACGCGTTGACCAGCCCGCGCGCGGAACGGGCCATCGCGTCCCAGAAGTACGGCAGTTGCAGCCGCCGTTCCATCTCCTCCACGGCGTGCTGGAAGCCCTCGGGGGTGACCCGGCCGGGGTCGCCGTAGCAGAGGGCCGTGACCCCGCGGACGCGCTGCTCGGCCGTCCAGTTCCTGCTGTACCGGGTGAACAGACCGGCCACACCCGGCAGCGCCAGCAGGCCCGTGGGCACGGCCGTGCGCTGGACGCGGATCTCCGGGAGGGCCGGGGAGACGAGGGTGAGGGTGCGGACCAGGTCCGGCCGCACCGCGGCGACGCGCGTGGACACCGCGCCGCCGAGGGAGTTCCCGAAGAGGTGGACGGGCCCGCGGCCGGAGGCGTCGAGAAAGCGGATCACCGCGCGCGCGTGCGCGGTGACCGAGTAGTTGCCGTCGTCCGGCGGCGGGGAGTCGCCGAAGCCGGGCAGGTCGAGGGCCTCGCCGTCGAGATCGCCCTCCAACTGCTCCATCAGCGCCGACCAGTTCTGCGAGGAACCGCCGAGGCCGTGGACGTACAGGGCGGGCGGCAGGCCCTCGCGCGCGGGCGGTCGTGAACGCACCGTCAGGGTGATGCCCTGAAGGCCCACCGAGCGGAGCCGCTCGCCCTCACCGACCCTGACGGGCGACACCTTCGGAAGCACGTTGGCGGGCGGCACGAAGGGCACCTCGGTCGAAGACATGCGGCAATGTTACGAGACGATCACGCACTGGTTCATGTGTTCGCCGTCACAGAGCACATGTACGGGGCGCCGCCACCGGGGCCCACGGGGCACATTCCTCCCACATCCACCGCACGCGCACCGCATGGCGTCCGGATCGGGTGTCTCCTAGGCTCGTAGGCAGGGCACCCGCATGTGGCCCCCTGTGCGCATCAGGGACGTTCTAGGAAGGGAGCCCGCCATGGCCTACGACCCCACCGACCCCGAGGCCTTCGAGGAAGAGTCCGAAGCCGTCGAGCTCGACGTCGAGGCTCCAGAGGTGGACGCGGCCGAGCAGCACACCGACATCGCGCCGGACCGCGACGACCCGCTGACCGGCGTGGACCCCGGCCGGGCCAGCGAGGCCGACCTCATCGAGCAGGCCAGGGTGGTCTCGCTCGACGAGGAGGACTATCGGTGACGCCGAGCCATTCCGAGCAGGAACAGGACAGAAACGGAGCGGGCTCTGCCCGTCGGATCCCTGTTTGAAACCTTTGCGTGGCTTTCGTCACTGTCCGGTCCGTGAAATTCTGCGTCGGCACCGCGCACAGCACGGTTACCGAAAAGTACGATGGCGGCGCGGCGCACACCGCATGTGGACGACATTGGGAGGCGGCGTGACAGCCATCGAGCAGACAGAGGCGGCGCGCCCGCGAGGGACGCGACTGCCGCGCCGTGCCCGACGGAACCAGCTGCTGGGTGCCGCGCAGGAGGTCTTCGTGGCGCAGGGCTACCACGCGGCCGCGATGGACGACATCGCCGAGCGGGCCGGCGTCAGCAAGCCGGTGCTCTACCAGCACTTCCCGGGCAAGCTCGACCTCTACCTGGCGCTGCTGGACCAGCACTGCGAGTCGCTGATCCAGGCCGTGCGCAGCGCGCTGGCGTCCACGACCGACAACAAGCAGCGCGTCCGCGCGACCATGGACGCGTACTTCGCGTACGTCGAGGACGACGGCGGCGCCTTCCGTCTCGTCTTCGAGTCGGACCTGACGAACGAGCCCGCGGTCCGTGAGCGCGTCGACAAGGTCACCAACGAGTGCGCGGAGGCCATCCGCGACGTGATCGCCGAGGACACCGGCCTCTCGCCCGCGGAGGCGATGCTGCTGGCCTCCGGCCTCGGTGGCCTGGCCCAGGTCGTGGCGCGCTCCTGGCTGCACAGCGACCGCAGCGTGCCGCGCGACCAGGCGGTGCAGCTGCTGACCTCGCTGGCGTGGCGGGGCATCGCCGGCTTCCCGCTGCACGGCACCGACCACCACTGAGGCCGCCGGCGGTGCACCGCCGGGAACACCATCCGACCCGCACGCGCGCGTGCGGGTCGTTTGTTCCCGTCCGGTGTTCGCTGTTGGCGTTGTCACGCGGAGCGTGTACGTCCCCTCACCGGGCTAATGTGTGCTGGGTACGGCGCGGAAGGTCGCGCACTTCACTGACCGTCGGAGGGACATAGCCGTGGAGGTCAAGATCGGCGTGCAGCACGCGCCCCGCGAGATCGTTCTGGAGAGCGGTCAGAGCGCCGAGGATGTCGAGCGGGCGGTGGCGGACGCGCTGGCCGGCAAGTCTCAGCTGCTGAGCCTGGTGGACGAACACGGCCGCAAGGTCCTCGTCCCGGCCGACCGTCTCGCGTACGTCGAGCTCGGTGAGCCGGCTCCGCGCAAGGTGGGCTTCGGCGCGCTGTAGGCAGACGACGAGGAAGGGCCCGGCGACAGGAAGTCGCCGGGCCCTTCCTCGCGTTGTGCCCGGAATCTCCCCTCCCCGTATGGAGCACGACTCGCGCCTCGGGGAGGATTGCATTCCGCAGGTCACGGGTATGACGGGCTACGACCGTGATGCGCAGTGTGGCCGTGTGGGAGGGACTCCATGATGTTGTTCGAAGCGCTCGGCTCCGCACTGCTCGGTCTGGTGCTGGCGGGGGTGGCGCTGCGCCGCCTCTCGCACCGTCTGCCCGCCCGCTCCCTGGTCCTCGTGACCGGCCCCGCGGGAGCCCTGTTCGGCGCCTTCGTCACCCACACCGCCCTGGACCCGGGCAATGTCCTGCCGATCCTCCTGGGCGCGGCGGTCGTCTCCGTCGCCTCGCTGTCCCTCCTGCTGCGCCCGTCGGGAAGACTCCGCCGCTCAGCCACGGCGTGACGAGCGGCAAAGGGGACGTCGAGTAGGGCAGCGGCAGCAGGGCCTGCTTCACGTGGGCCTTGCCGGTCTCATGCCGGGAGCCGCTGGGGCCTGCCTGATGGGACCGGCCTCTCGCCGGAGACACCGCCCTGGCAGCCCTGACGGGAGACGAGCAGCCTCCCCCGGGCGGCCCCGACCGGAGACCAGCAGCCTCCGCTTGGCGGCCCCGACGAAAGACCAGCAGCCGCCCCCGGTCAGGCGCCCCCGCAGAAGCCCCAGCCGGTAGCCGAGCCCTCGGCCAGGCGGCCCCGGCAGGACCCCGCGGTCCGACAGGACCCCACGACTCCGGCAGGACCCCGCGGCTCGCGACAGCTACGCCGCCAGCCCCAGCGCGGCCATCCGCTTGGTGTGGGCCTCGGTGATGCGGGAGAACATCCGGCCCACCTCGGCGAGATCGAAGCCGTCGGCCACGCCGCCCACGAGCATCGTCGACAGGGCGTCCCGGTCCGCGACCACCCGCTGCGACTGCGACAGCGCCTCCCCCATCAACCGCCGTGCCCACAGGGCGAGTCGACCGCCCACCCGCGGCTCCGCGTCGATCGCCGCCCGCACCTTCTCGACGGCGAACCCGGCGTGCCCGGTGTCGTCGAGCACGGCCAGGACCAGCTCGCGCGTGTCCGTGTCGAGCCGTTCGGCGACCTCGCGGTAGAAGTCACTGGCGATCGAGTCGCCGACGTACGCCTTGACGAGCCCCTCCAGCCAGTCCGAGGGCGCCGTCTGCCGGTGGAAGCCGTCCAGGGCCGCGACGAACGGCTCCATGGCGAGCGTCGGCTCCTCCCCGATCTCGGCCAGCCGGTCGCGCAGCTTCTCGTAGTGGTGGAACTCGGCCGACGCCATCTTCGCCAGCTCCGCCTTGTCCGCGAGGGTCGGCGCCAGCTTGGCGTCCTCCGCGAGCCGCTCGAAGGCCGCGAGCTCGCCGTACGCGAGTGCGCCGAGGAGATCGACGACCGCGGCCCGGTACTGCGGTTCCGTGGCGGCCTGGGCCCAGTCCTGGGCGGCCACTCCGGTGCGTTCGGCGGGTGCGTCAGAGGTGTTGTCAGGCGTCGTCATGAAGCGCACAATAGTCCGCTCGCCGCGCCTCGGAAGTCCCTGGTCAATCAGTGTGACGACGACTACGTGACCAAATCGGCCATCACATGTGCGCGATTCCGAGGTATGGTGGTAATGCGCCTGCTGGTACGACGGCACTTTCCTAGTGCGCCGTGCCTCGACAGGCCGCACGTATGAGGATGCCCGGTCGGTGGCCCGATCGGCTCCGACCCGACAGCCCTCCTCGCCCGTACGGCACAGTGCGTACGGAGTTCGGAGGGGGACCCTCAGCGGTACGAGCGCTAGAGCGTCGGCAGTGGTCCCGTGCCATTACGGCTTCGCCCGTAAGGCAGCCGACGTCCCCAGCACGGTTATGACGACCCCCCGCGCTCGCCTCGCACCGCGCACACAGAAGAGGCAGCACCCTGACTACGACTTTCCGCGATCTCGGGATTCTCACCGAGACGGCCGAGGCCCTCGAAGCCGTCGGCATCATCAACCCGTTCCCCATCCAGGAGATGACGCTCCCGGTGGCCCTCTCGGGCTCCGACGTCATCGGCCAGGCCAAGACCGGCACGGGCAAGACGCTGGGCTTCGGCCTCCCGCTTCTTGAGCGCGTCACCGTCCCCGCCGACGTCGAGGCCGGCCGCGCCAAGCCCGAGGACCTCACCGACGCCCCGCAGGCGCTCGTCGTCGTCCCCACCCGCGAGCTGTGCACACAGGTCACCAACGACCTGCAGACCGCGGGCAAGGTACGCAACGTCCGCGTCCTCGCCATCTACGGCGGCCGCGCCTACGAGCCCCAGGTCGAGGCCCTCAAGAAGGGCGTCGACGTCGTCGTCGGCACCCCGGGCCGGCTCCTGGACCTCGCGGGCCAGAAGAAGCTCAACCTGGGCCACATCAAGGCGCTCGTCCTCGACGAGGCCGACGAGATGCTCGACCTGGGCTTCCTGCCCGACGTCGAGAAGATCATCAACATGCTGCCGGTACGCCGTCAGACGATGCTGTTCTCGGCGACCATGCCGGGCGCCGTCATCAGTCTCGCGCGCCGCTACATGTCGCAGCCGACCCACATCAACGCCACGTCGCCCGACGACGCGGGCCGGACGGTCGCGAACACCAAGCAGCACGTGTACCGCGCGCACAACATGGACAAGCCCGAGATGGTCGCGCGGATACTGCAGTCCGACGGCCGGGGCCTGGCCATGGTCTTCTGCCGTACCAAGCGCACCGCGGCCGACCTCGCCGACCAGCTCAAGCAGCGCGGCTTCGCGGCCGGCGCGGTCCACGGCGACCTCGGCCAGGGCGCCCGCGAGCAGGCGCTGCGCGCCTTCCGCAACGGCAAGGTGGACGTCCTCGTCTGCACCGACGTCGCCGCCCGCGGCATCGACGTCGAGGGTGTCACCCACGTCATCAACTACCAGTCGCCGGAAGAGGAGAAGACGTACCTGCACCGCATCGGCCGTACCGGCCGCGCGGGTGCCAAGGGCATCGCGATCACCCTCGTCGACTGGGACGACATCCCGCGCTGGCAGCTGATCAACAAGGCGCTGGAGCTCGACTTCAACGATCCGCCGGAGACGTACTCCACCTCCCCGCACTTCTACGAGGAGCTGGGGATCCCCGCGGGCACCAAGGGTGTCCTGCCGCGGGCCGAGCGCACTCGCGCCGGGCTCGACGCGGAGGAGCTCGAGGACCTGGGCGAGCCGGGCGGACGCGGTGCGCGTGGCCGCGGCGACCGGGACCGGGGTCGTGGCCGGGGTGGCCGGGACGAGTCCCGCTCCGCCGACCGCGAGCGTTCGGAGCGTACGCCGCGCCGTCGCCGCCGCACCCGTGGCGGGAGCGCGCTGGACGCCACGGCCCCCGCCGAGGCCGTCGCCCCGTCGGAGACCTCCGCGCCCGCCCCGGCCTCCTCGGCCGAGGACGTCACCGCTCCCCGCACTCCGCGCCGCCGTCGCCGTACCCGTGGCGGAGCGGCCGACTCCGCGCCGGCCACGGCGTCCACGGCGGCGGTGACCGTCGAGCCGACCGTTTCCGAGGCCGCCGAGGCCGCGGTCACGACGGCGGAGGGCCCGTCCCTGGACACCGAGGCCCCGGCCAAGCCGCGCCGCCGCCGGACCCGCAAGGCCGCGGAAGCGCCGGTCGAGCAGGCCCCGGAGACGGTCGTCGAGACGACGGTCACCGAGACCGCGCCGGTCACGGAGGTGGTCGCGGAGACGCCGGCCACCAAGCCGCGCCGTACGCGCAAGAGCGCCGCCGCGGCTCCGGCCGCCGACGCCGCCGAGGTGGCCGTGGACACGGCCGAGGCCACGGAGGCCAAGCCGCGCCGCCGTACCCGTAAGGCCGCGGAGCCCGCCGTGGCAGCAGTGGCCGCGGTGGAGACGGTGGAGACCCCGAAGGTCACGGAGGCCACGGACGTCACGGAGGTCGCGGAGACCAAGCCGCGCCGCACCCGCAAGACGGCTGCGACCAAGGCCGCCGAGGCCGCTGTGGACACCGCGGAAGGCACGGCCACCGCACCGCGCCGCCGTACCCGCAAGACCGCCGCTGCCGCCCCCGCGGAGACCGCCGCGGTCGAGGCCACCGAGGCCGCCGTCGAGGCCAAGCCGCGCCGCACGCGCAAGACGGCCGCGACGACGGCCGCCGAGGCCGCGGTGGACACGGTCGAAGCGACCGAGGCCAAGCCGCGCCGTACCCGCAAGACGGCCGCAAGCAAGGCCGCCGAGGCCGCGGTCGACACGGCCGAGGCCACGGTGACCACGCCGCGCCGCCGTACCCGTAAGGCCGCCGAGCCGGCCGTGGCCGCCGAGATCCCGGTCCAGACGGTCCAGGAGCCGGAGGTGGCCGAGGCCGCCAAGCCGCGCCGCACGCGCAAGACGGCCGCGACCAAGGCCGCCGAGGCCGCTGTGGACACCGCGGAAGGCACGGCCGCCAAGCCGCGCCGCACCCGCAAGACCGCCGCTGCCGCCCCCGCGGAGACCGCCACGGACGAGGTCGTCGAGGCCAAGCCCCGTCGGCGCACCACCCGCAAGGCCGCCGAGCCCGCGGTGACCGCCGACATCCCGGCTCAGGCCGACCAGGAGCCGGCCGCCCCGCGGCGCCGCACCCGCAAGACGGCTGCCGCGGAACCCGCGGACAGCTGACCCCACACCGAACGGCCCGGCCCACCTCACGGGGGCCGGGCCGTCGGCGTTCCTCCCCGGCGAACCCACACCAGGAGCGCCGGAGCACACATCACAGTCCCGCCGCACCCACCCAGGGGCGCGGGGCTATGTCGATGTGCGGCTCCGCCGCGTGGGCGCGACCAGCCCACACCCACCCGCACTCCGCAGATGCCCCCGACCCCCCGTACCCTCACCCCGTGAGCACCCGAGCCGTCTTCGCCCTGCCCCCCGGCGCCCGCGCCTACCCCCTGCACACCGCCCGCGGTGACTTCGCGGTCGTGGAGTCCGACGTGCCCGCCGGTGTCGCCAGGAAGGGCACCGCCCTGTTCGTGCCGGGGTTCACCGGGAGCAAGGAGGACTTCACGCTGCTGCACGAGCCGTTGACGGCACGCGGGTACCGGGTCGTGGCCGTGGACGGGCGGGGACAGTTCGAGTCGGACGGCCCGGAGACCGACGAATCCGCCTACGCGCAGGACGAGTTGGCGCGAGACGTGCTCGCCCAGGCCGCCGCCGTGGGGACACCCCTTCACCTGGTCGGGCACTCCATGGGCGGCCAGGTCTCCCGTGCGGCCGTCCTCCTCGACCACTCCCCCTTCCTGTCCTGCACCCTCGTCTCCTCGGGCCCGGCGCAGATCTCCGACTCCCAGCAGCAACGCGTCAAGCTGCTGCGGGACGCGCTCGGGACGATGACGATGGCCGAGGTGTGGGACGCGATCCTGGCCATGGGCCCGCCGGAGGAGGTCGGCGGCCCCGCGCAGGGCATCGGGGACGTCGTACAGCTCCGCCGCCGCTGGCTCGGCAACAAGCCCGCCCAACTCCTCGCGGCTGGACGTCAGTTGTGCACGGAACCGGACCGGGTCGCGGAACTGGCCGCAGTCCCGCTGCCGTTCCACGTCCTGTCCGGCTCCCAGGACGACACCTGGCCCGTCCCGCTCCTGGACGACATGGCCGTACGGCTCCGGGCGCGGCGCACGGTGATCCCGGGCGCCGACCACTCCCCCAACGCCGACGAGCCGCTCCCCACAGCCCGCGCCCTGGCCGACTTCTGGGACGGCCGCGCCGCGGGCGGCGGCAACTGAGACGTCAGTACTGCGCCTGCACGTGCTCCCAGAACCCGTCCCGCAGCGCCCGTCGCAGATCCGACTGGCCGCGCAGCGAGTACTGGAGCAGCCCCTCCGCCTCCACCAGAAGGTCCTGGTCCACCGAGCCCGGTAGATAGGGGTGGCCGGGCAGGAGTTCCCGGAGCGACTCCCGGCCCCGCTCCGCCAGCCACTTCGCCGCGATCTGCGCGCCCACGAACCGGACGTTCTCACGGGTGGGCCGGGCGGCCGTCGACTCGTAGGCGGCCGCGGTGCGCCGGGCGACGTACGGCTTGAAGAAGTCGAGGTCGAGGGTGCGCTGGCTGTCGACCTCCCAGAGCAGGGGCTCCGCCTGGTTGCGGCCCTCGGGTGCCTCGATGCCCCACAGGTGGACGCGGGCGCCGTAGCCCTGGGCGGCCTCGACCGCGGAGACCAGGTCCTCGTCGCCGCCGAGGAGTGCCGCGTCGCTGATGGCGCGGTGGCGGGCCAGTGACTCCAGGTCGCTGCGGATCAGCGAGTCGACGCCCTTCTGCTGGTTGTTGGCGTTGAGATTGCCCAACCGGACCTTCACGTCCGGGAGTTCGGCGATGGACTGCTGCTCGGCGGTGTGGATACGGCGTCTCGCGCCGTCGTACCAGTAGACCCTCAGCAGTCTGCTGTCCGCGAAGATGGTGCGGGCCCGGTCGATGAGGGCCTCGATCAGGCCCTCGGCGTCGAGGTCGAAGGCACGGCGGTCCTCGGTGCCGGCGACGAGTCGTCCCGCGGCCGCGTAGAGGTATCCCGCGTCGACGAAGATCGCATGGGTCGAGGGCGTCTTCGCCACCTCGGCGAGCATGCGCTGGAGCAGCTCGTTGGTGCGGTCGATGCGGGCGCTCAGGGGCGCGAGGTCGTCGTTCATCGCCTCCATTGTCCCGGCGGTCACGCTGCGAACACAACCGGTCCCAATGAGTTCCCGAGGACTCACTTACCGGTCAGTAGTTAGTCGTTCGAAAAATTTCTTTAGCGTAGGGAATGTTTGTAACACGCACCCCGTTGACTACCTACGTACGCAGCAATTCTCCGCAGGAGGATGACCAGACGAAGGGAGAAGCCTGTGCGCTTCGAAATCATGCGACTCGACGACGTCGACGGCACGCCCGTGGACAGCACCGTCGTGGACGCCGCCTCCGTCAACCGGATCGTTCAGCAGGCCGCCGCCATCGGGCAGCGGCTGTGGATCCGTCCGGCCGACACCACGGCCTCGTAACACTCACCGACACTCACCACAGACGACTCGCGCGCGATCACGGCACACGCTACGGACGCGGCTCACCGCACAAGCTTCAGGGCCCCGGTCTCCAGGACCGGGGCCCTTTCGGCTTCCCGGACCGCGCTCAGCTCGCCCGTACGACCTGGGTGATCCCGTTGATGATCTGCTGTACGGCGATCGCGGAGAGCATCATGCCCGCGAGCCGTGTCACCAGGACCACCCCGCCGTCCTTGATGACCCGGATGATCAGCAGCGAGTACCGCATGACCAGCCACAGCACGACATGGATGGCGAGGATGGCGACCCACACCGAGACCTGCGTGGCCACGCTGTCGGCCTTCTGCACGGCGAGGATCACGGAGACGATCGCGCCGGGGCCGGCCAGCAGCGGCATGCCCAACGGTACGAGCGCCACGTTCACGTCCTTGGTCTGCTTCGGCTCGTCGGTCTTGCCGGTGAGCAGGTCCAGGGCGATGAGCAGGAGCAGCAGCCCGCCCGCGATCATCAGCGCGGGCACGGAGACGTGCAGGTAGTCGAGGATCTGGTGGCCGAGGAGCCCGAAGACGGCGATGACACCGCCCGCCACACAGACGGCCTGGAAGGCCATCCGCTTCTGCACCTTGCCGGGCCGGCCGGCGGTCAGGGCGAGGAAGATCGGGGTGATCCCGGGGGGATCCATGATGACGAACAGGGTGAGGAAGAGCGAGCCGAAGACGGCGACGTCGAACATGACAGCCTTGCAGGAGAAGAGAGGTGAACGTGGGGGCCGGGACTGACCTCAGACCCCGCCGGTCCCCGGCACCGGGAACGCGCCCGTCGCCCGCCGCGTGATCTCGCCGTACACCTCGGGATCCGTCGTGTACGCGCCGAGGGCGACCGTCTTGCGGCTGCCGTGGTAATCGCTGGACCCGGTGACGAGCAGCCCCAGGTCCGCGGCGAGCCCGCGCAGCCGTGCCCGCGTCTCCTCGTCGTGGTCCATGTGGTCGATCTCGATGCCGTCGAGCCCGGCGGCGGCCATCTCGGCGATCGCGGACTCCGGGACGGTGCGGCCGCGCTTGCTCGCGCCCGGGTGGGCGAACACGGTGACGCCTCCGGCCGCCTTGACCAGCCGTATCGCCTCGAAGGGGTCGGTCTCGTGCTTCGCCACGTGGGCCCGCCCGCCGTCGCCGAGCCAGTCGGCGGTGAAGGCCTCGTCCACGCTCGCCACGACGCCGAGCTCGACGAGCGCCGTGGCGACATGCGGCCGCCCGACCGAGCCGTCCCCGGCGATCCGTGCGACCTGCTCCCAGGTCACCGGCACCCCGATCTCCTGGAGCCGCGCGACGATGGCCCGCGCCCGCGGCACCCGGTCGTCCCGCACCAGCTCCCGCTCGGCGAGCAGCGCGGGCTCCTCGGGGTCGAACAGGTAGGCCAGCATGTGCAGGGAGATCCCGTCGATCCGGCAGGACAGCTCGGCCCCGGTGACGAGGGTCAGCCCGGCGGGCAGGGCGGCAAGCGCCTCGCGGTGTCCACGGGTCGTGTCGTGATCGGTGAGCGCGACGACGTCCAGCCCGGCAGCGGCGGCGTTGCGCACCAGCTCGGCGGGGGTGTCCGTGCCGTCGGAGGCGGTGGAGTGGGTGTGCAGGTCGATGCGCACGCGGACTCCAGGCGATGACGGGACGGGGAGGGACGCTCAAGGATAACCGGATTTTCGAGGTCCGCTGTCACATCCGCAGCAGGGGTGCGCCCCCTACAGTCAGGGCTTCAGCAGGCGCGGCGACAGCGCTCCGCAGGGCACCAGTTCCAGCTCCGCCCCGGCGTCCCGCAGATCCGTCAGCACCAGTTCGTCGTACATCAGGAGCCCCGACTGCTCGGGCCAGACGACCGCCCACAACCACAGGCCGAGCGCCTCCCCGGCGAAGACCGCCCGGTCCTCCGGCGCCCCGGCCACGTGCCACAGCGGAGTCGGCCGCCCCGCGGCCAGCACCTTGGCCTGCGCCGGTTTCTCCACGCTCATGTACGGGCCCGGGTCCGGCCCGTCGATCCCCGCGTACCGCGCCCCGAGCCCGACACCGAGCTCCTCGGCGACGAGAATCAGCTCGCCGACGCCTCCGAGCGGGCCGGGGCCCGTGCAGGCCACCGCCGTGGCACGGCCGCCGCTGCGGTCGTCGCCCGCGCAGGCCACGCCCGTGAACAGCCAGCCGACCGGCAGCGGCCAGGGCATCCACACCGGCACCTGCGTGCGATGCACCACGACACCGAGGGCCTCGACGCTGGGCGGGATCACGGGCTGCAGCGGATGCACGGTCCCGTGCACATCGCACTGCCAGCTATCGGCGAAGAGTCCGGGAGCCCTGACCCGGCCACCACACTTCGGGCAACTGGGTTCGCCCCTCATAGGGCCCCACGGTCCTACCCTCGCCCCGCCACGTCAAGGACGATCACCCGTCCGGTCGGAAGCGGTTCGTCCCGGCAGCACCAGCCGAGATTAGATGTAGCTTGCATTTATTAGTCACTCTAACTTAGTATGTGTATATACCAACCATCACGTGAAGCCTCGTCGAGAGTGGAGGAAAGACCATGGACCCCTTCGATGCGGGAGCCGGTGGCATCCTGCGCCAGCCGAAGGCCGTGTGGGCGACGGCGGGTGCGTCCGTCGTCGCCTTCATGGGCATCGGACTCGTGGACCCGATCCTGCCGTCGATCGCCAAGGGCCTGGACGCCACGGCGAGCCAGGTGTCCCTCCTGTTCACCTCGTACTTCCTGATCACCGCGATCGCGATGCTGGTGACCGGCTTCGTCTCCAGCCGCATCGGCGGCAGGAAGACCCTGCTGCTCGGCCTCGCCCTCGTCGTGGTCTTCGCCGGACTCGCCGGCACCTCGGGCTCGGTCGGTGAACTGGTCGGCTTCCGGGCCGGCTGGGGTCTGGGCAACGCCCTGTTCGTCTCGACCGCCCTCGCCGTCATCGTCGGCGCGGCGGCCGGCGGGAGCGCGGCGGCGATCCTGCTGTACGAGTCCGCCCTCGGCCTCGGCATGGCGTGCGGCCCGCTGCTCGGTGCCCTGCTCGGTGACGCCAGTTGGCGCTACCCGTTCTTCGGCACGGCCTTCCTGATGGCGATCGGCTTCCTGTGCATCACCGTGTTCCTGAAGGAGCAGCCGAAGCCGGCCCGCAAGACGTCCCTGCTCGACCCGCTCAAGGCGCTCGGCCACGGCGGTCTCGCCTCGGCGGCCGTCTCGTCCTTCTTCTACAACTACACGTTCTTCACCGTGCTGGCCTTCACCCCGTTCGTGCTGGACATGACCCCGTACAAGTCGGGTGCCGTGTTCTTCGCCTGGGGTGTGCTGCTCGCCGTGTTCTCGGTGTTCGCCGCGCCGCGCCTCCAGAAGCGGTTCGGTTCGCTGAAGGTGCTCGGCGGCTCGCTGGTCCTGCTCGCGGCCGACGTGCTCGTCCTGGGCTACGGCAACCACACCGCGGCCGTCGTCTGCACGATCCTGTCCGGCGCCTTCATCGGCGTGAACAACACCGTCTACACGGAGCTGGCGCTCGGCGTGTCGGACGCCCCGCGCCCCGTGGCGAGCGCCGGCTACAACTTCGTGCGCTGGTTCGCGGCCGCCGCGGCGCCGTTCTTCGCGCCGAAGATCGAGGAGTGGACCGACGTCCACGTCCCGTTCGTGGTGGCCGCGGTGACCGCGGTGCTGGGCGCGCTCGTGGTCGTCGTACGGCGGAAGGCGCTCACGCACGAGGCGGAGGAGCTGGAGCCGCGGCACGCGGTGGAGGACAGCGTCACGGTGTTCGCCGGCTGACGGCGGTCGAGGGCACGGCCCATCGCGTTCGCCGGCTGACGGCGGCCGGGGGCACGGCCCATCGCGTTCGCCGGCTGACGGCGGTCGGGGCCAGGGCCCGTCGTGTTCGCCAACTCACCGCTTCCGGCCAGCACTTGGTGAGCTTGCTCACGCGGGGGTCAGTCCAGCGGGACGGATTTCCGGGACGGGTCCCGGAGGTCCGTCCCGTGCGTCAGCCAGCGCTCCTGGAGGGCCTGGGCGCCGTGCACGCGCTTCCAGGCGGCCTCGTTCGGCGTCATCGGGAGCAGCGGCAGGAAGTGCACCGGGTCAAGGGGCTCGTCGAGCTCCAGGTCCTCGACCAGACCGCCGGGCTCGGCGACCAGGACCGAGGTGAAGGGGGCGCCGGGCCACAGTGGTTCGCCCACGTCGAGCGAGGCGCCCGGAGCCACCACCACGCCCTCGACCTGCGGGGACGCGGCGAGCACGGCGAGCGGGCGGAGCACCTTGTCGGTGTCGGCGAGCCCTGCCCGCACGGAGAGGACCAGTTCGGCACGCGGGCCCTTGACCGGGTCGGCGAGCATCGCGGTGGGGTCGCTCATCGGCTGCGCGGACATGCCGAGGGTGGCGTAGCGGACGACGTCCCCGTCGGTGAAGCGGAGCACCTCGATGCGGTCCGTACCGAGGAAGGTGACCGCCGCGCGCGCGTCCGGCTCGCCCAGCGCGCCGCGCATCCGGGCCTCGACCAGAGGAAGAACATCTGCCATGCGGCGAGCATAGAACTCGTCAGTACCGGGCAAAGCAGCGCCTTGACACTTCGGGCTGCTGCTACTCTGGCCCGGTCGTCGGGGCAGCACGCAGAAGCGTCGCGTTCAAGTCACGACGCCTTGTGAGACTCCCTTGCGGGAATGGATCGTCCCTTACGAGGGACCGGCCGGAGGAGGTGGGGCTGTCATGGATCGAAGTCGACCTGGTAGTACCACTCGTTCTTCCGGCCTCTGATGCAGCTCTGTGACGTTCGGCAACCGCCGCCTCTCACGTTCGCGTCTTCGTGCGGAAGAGCACTTCGTTCGTTTTGCCTGATCACTCTGATCACTCTGATCACCAGCAGTAGCTGAGTCAGTAACGAAGTCCGCCACCGCGATGGTGCGGTGCTCCCCGCTTTGTGGACGTGCCAAACACCGACAGCAGGACGTCCTCATTCCGGGTAGTTCCACCCGTCGCCGGGGCCCTTTGTTGCCCGTCACGAAGGAGCCTGCCATGTCGATGATCCGTGACCTGCGTGCCGCCGTGCGCCCGTCGCGTCCCTCGCTGCGCAAGGACACCGGCGCGTACGACGCGACGCGCGACCCCTCCACCCCCTCCGCCGTCGTCGACTGCGCGGTCTACCGCGACGGCCGGCGTGTGGAGACCGACTGCCAGCTGAGCCCGCACGAGGCGATGCGCCAGGTGCGTCGCGACGGCGGGTTCGTGTGGATCGGCCTGCACGAGCCGAGCGAGGCCGAATTCTCCGGCATCGCCAGCGAGTTCGGGCTGCACCCGCTCGCCGTCGAGGACGCCGTCCAGGCCCACCAGCGGCCCAAGCTGGAGCGCTACGACGACTCCCTGTTCACCGTGTTCAAGACCATCCACTACGTCGAGCACGACGAACTCACCGCCAACAGCGAGATCGTCGAGACCGGCGAGGTCATGTGCTTCACCGGCCGGGACTTCTTCATCACCGTCCGGCACGGCGGCCAGGGCTCCCTCAGGGCGCTGCGCCACCGCCTCCAGGACGACCCGGAGCTGCTCGCCAAGGGCCCCTCGGCGGTGCTGCACTCCATCGCCGACCATGTCGTCGACGGCTATGTGGCGGTCGCGGACGCGGTGCAGGACGACATCGACGAGGTGGAGACCGAGGTGTTCACCCCGGGGCGCGGCGGCAAGGTCTCGCGCGGTGTCGACTCGGCGCGGATCTACCAGCTCAAGCGCGAGGTGCTGGAGTTCAAGCGGGCCGTGGCCCCGCTGCTGCGGCCGATGCAGCTGCTCAGCGAGCGGCCGATGCGGCTCGTGGACCCCGACATCCAGAAGTACTTCCGCGATGTCGCCGACCACCTCGTCCGGGTCCAGGAGCAGGTCCTCGGCTTCGACGAGCTCCTCAACTCGATCCTCCAGGCCAACCTCGCGCAGGCGTCCGTCGCCCAGAACGAGGACATGCGGAAGATCACGTCCTGGGCCGCGATCGTCGCCGTACCGACGATGGTGTGCGGGGTCTACGGCATGAACTTCGACTACATGCCGGAGACGCACTGGCGGTTCGGCTACCCCGTGATCATGGCGATCACCGGTGTCATCTGCATGGGCATCCACCGCACACTCAAGCGCAACGGCTGGCTCTAGAGTGGGCGCCATGACCAGCGAGCTGCTCGACCGCGCCCTTGTGGAAGAGGCCACCAAGAAGTCCGGCCTCGTCTGGGTCCAGGGGCCCGGCTCTCCGGCTCGCGCGCTGTGGCACGTGTGGCACGAGGGTGCCGCGTGTCTGGTCGGCGACGGGCCCGGGGAGCAGCCGCTGCCGGGGCTGACCGACGGCGGCACCGCCGAGGTGACCGTCCGCAGCAAGGACAAGGGGGGCCGGCTGGTCTCCTGGACGGCCCGGGTCGTGGAGCCGGCGCCGGGGTCCGAGGCGTGGGAGGCGGCGGTCGGCGAGCTGAAGGGCAAGCGGCTGAACGCCCCGGACGGCGAGGCGATGACGGACCGTTGGGCGCGTGAGTGCCGGGTGCTGCGGCTGGAGCCGACGGGGGCCCTGGGCGCGCTGCCCGACGGCGACCTGGCCGAACCGCCGCTGCCGACACCGGCGACCACGCGTGAACCGGTCCCGGCCGGGCTGCCCCGGCTGCTGCTGAGGCGTCGCAAACGCGGATAGCGGGGTCGGCCCGCGCGGCTAGGACGTCGGCAGCTGCTTGCCGTAGTCCACCGTCTCGTCCTTCTCCGGCTCGGTCAGGGCGAAGTTCTTGCCCCAGGCCGAGAAGGTCAATGTGCCCGCGCCGCCCGCGCGGGCCAGGCGCAGCGGGTACGGCTGCCCCTCCAGGGAGACGTCCAGCGTGCCTCCGTCGCCCTTGTCACCGGTGATCCGGATCGTGCGGGTACCCGCTTGTTCGTGATGACCGTCCGTGTCCAGGGTGCCGTGCAGGGTCAAAAGCCCGTCGAGGAGAACGTCCTTGTCCGTGAAACCGCTGAACTTCTTGTACGCCGGGTCCCCCGAGGGCACCTTGACGTACTTGCCGTCGAGCTTGTCGGCGGCCGCGTCGCTGTCGTCGCCCTTGCCGTCCTCATGGGCCCAGAAGCCCGCGTCGGCCTTCAGATACAGCTTCTCGCCGATCCGCAGCAGCTGGAAGGTGGTGCCCTCGGCGGTGACCGAGCCGGAGCCGCCGGCGGCGCTCAGGCGCATGTCGAGCCGGTACGTACGGCCGCTGGTGACCACGTTCCCGGACAGCCGCAGCGCGTCGGCGGCGCCGGCTGCCGCCCGGGTCTTCGCCTGGATCTGCGCGGCGGGCAGCTTGCCGACCCCGTTGGTGCCCGCGTCGGGGTCCTCGCTGCATCCCGTGAGCCCCGTGCCCGTGACGACCAGGGCGCACACCGCGCCCGCCAGTACGGTCCTGCGGGTTCGGTCCCGGGCGATCGCGGTCACAGGTGAGGCTGCCTCTCCGACGACGGTCCATCAGCGTGGTACGGCAGCGTACCGGGGCCCGGGTCCCCGGGCGGAGCCGGACCGTCCGGACCCCTCACCAGGGCGTATCCGATCGGTACGGGCTAGCCTTAAGCCCTCCCGAGCGGGCAATCCGGACAAGGAACGACGAACGAATCACCCTGTACGCAAAGGAAGCACAGCCATGGCAGCGGGAGCCCCCCGGATCTTCGTCTCGCACCTAGCCGGTGTCGCCGTCTTCGATCCCAACGGCGACCAGGTGGGCAGGGTGCGCGACTTGGTCGTCGTGCTGCGCGTCGGGCGCAGGCCGCCCCGGGTGCTCGGCCTGGTCGTCGAACTGTCCACGCGGCGCCGCATCTTCCTGCCCATGACCCGGGTGACGAGCATCGAGTCCGGCCAGGTCATCACCACCGGCGTGCTCAACGTCCGCCGCTTCGAGCAACGGCCCACCGAGCGCCTGGTCTTCGGCGAACTGCTGGACCGGCGGGTCACCCTGGTCGAGTCCGACGAGCAGGTCACCGTCCTCGACATCTCGGTGCAGCAGCTGCCGGCCCGCCGGGACTGGGAGATCGACCGGGTCTTCGTCCGCAAGGGCGGCAAGGGCGGAGCGTTCCGGCGCAAGGGCGAGGCGCTGACCGTCGAGTGGTCGGCGGTCACCGGCTTCACGCTGGAGGAGCAGGGACAGGGCGCGGAGAGCCTGCTGGCCACCTTCGAGCAGCTGCGCGCGGCCGACCTCGCCAACGTCCTGCACCACCTCTCCGCCAAGCGGCGCGCCGAGGTGGCGGCAGCCCTCGACGACGACCGCCTGGCCGACGTGCTGGAGGAGCTCCCCGAGGACGACCAGATCGAGATCCTCGGCAAGCTGAAGGAGGAGCGGGCCGCGGACGTCCTGGAGGCCATGGACCCGGACGACGCGGCCGACCTGCTCTCCGAGCTGCCCACGGAGGAGCAGGAGCGGCTGCTGAGCCTGATGCAGCCGGGGGACGCGGCCGACATGCGGCGCCTGATGGCCTACGAGGAGCACACGGCCGGCGGTCTGATGACGACCGAGCCGATCGTCCTACGGCCCGACGCGACCGTCGCCGACGCGCTCGCCCGCGTCCGCAACCCCGACCTCTCCCCCGCGCTCGCCGCCCAGGTCTACGTGTGCCGCCCGCCCGACGAGACCCCGACCGGCAAGTACCTCGGCACCGTCCACTTCCAGCGGCTGCTGCGCGACCCTCCGTACACCCTGGTCAGCTCGCTCGTCGACGACGACCTCCAGGCCCTGGACCCGGACGCGACGCTGCCGGTCATCGCCGGGTTCTTCGCGACGTACGACATGGTCGCGGCACCCGTGGTCGACGACTCGGGTTCGCTGCTCGGCGCGGTGACCGTGGACGACGTGCTCGACCACATGCTGCCCGAGGACTGGCGGGAGACGGAGTTCGACGCGGAGGGGGCCGAGGGGGTGGCTCACCATGACGCCTGAGCGCGAGAGCTCGAACCGCGAGCGCACGCCGTCCGGCGCCACGGCCACCACCCGCACCCGGGCCCGCCTGGACCAGCCGCGTCCGCCGCGGCGCAGGCTGCTGCCCGAATGGGACCCGGAGGCCTTCGGACGCCTGTCGGAGCGGATCGCCCGCTTCCTCGGCACCGGCCGGTTCATCGTCTGGATGACGGTCGTGATCATCGCGTGGGTGCTGTGGAACATCTTCGCGCCCGGCGACCTGCGCTTCGACAACTACCCGTTCATCTTCCTCACGCTGATGCTGTCCCTCCAGGCCTCCTACGCCGCCCCGCTGATCCTGCTCGCGCAGAACCGGCAGGACGACCGGGACCGGGTCAACCTGGAGCAGGACCGCAAGCAGAACGAGCGGTCGATCGCGGACACCGAGTACCTGACCCGGGAGATCGCCGCGCTGCGGATCGGTCTCGGGGAGGTGGCGACCCGCGACTGGATCCGCTCGGAGCTCCAGGACCTGATGAAGGAACTGGAGGCGAGGCAGCACGACGGTCATGCCATATTCCCGGCAGAACGGTCGGATCGGCCGTCGGGACGTGACGTAGACGACCGTTGATGACCGTGCAGGGGGCCCGGCACGGCGCCGTACCATCGTCTGTATGGCTAGCGAAGACGCGGTGCGCGAGGCACTGGCGACGGTGAACGACCCCGAGATCAACCGGCCCATCACGGAACTCGGGATGGTCAAGTCGGTCGAGATCGGGGCGGACGGGGCGGTCGCGGTCACCGTGTACCTGACGGTCTCCGGCTGCCCGATGCGCGAGACGATCACGCAGCGCGTGACGGATGCGGTCGCGGCGGTCGAGGGCGTCACGCGCGTCGACGTCACGCTGGACGTGATGAGCGACGAGCAGCGCAAGGAGCTGGCGACGGCCCTGCGGGGCGGCCAGACCGAGCGCGAGGTCCCGTTCGCCAAGCCCGGCTCGCTGACCCGCGTCTACGCGGTCGCCTCCGGCAAGGGCGGCGTCGGCAAGTCCTCGGTCACGGTGAACCTGGCGGCGGCGATGGCGGCCGACGGCCTCAAGGTGGGCGTGGTCGACGCCGACATCTACGGCCACTCGGTGCCGCGCATGCTCGGGGCGGACGGCAGCCCGACCCAGGTCGAGAACATGATCATGCCGCCGTCGGCGCACGGCGTGAAGGTCATCTCGATCGGCATGTTCACCCCGGGCAACGCGCCGGTGGTGTGGCGCGGCCCGATGCTGCACCGAGCTTTGCAGCAGTTCCTGGCGGACGTGTACTGGGGCGACCTGGACGTCCTGCTCCTGGACCTGCCCCCGGGCACCGGCGACATCGCGATCTCGGTGGCTCAGCTGGTCCCGAACGCGGAGATCCTGGTCGTGACGACCCCGCAGCAGGCGGCGGCCGAGGTCGCCGAGCGGGCCGGCTCCATCGCGGTCCAGACCCACCAGAAGATCGTCGGCGTGGTCGAGAACATGTCCGGCCTGCCCTGCCCGCACTGCGGCGAGATGGTGGACGTCTTCGGCACGGGCGGCGGCCAGACGGTCGCGGACGGCCTGACGCGAACCATCGGCGCCACGGTCCCGGTCCTCGGCTCCATCCCGATCGACGTCCGCCTCCGCGAGGGCGGCGACGAGGGCAAGCCGGTCGTACTGAGCGACCCGGACTCCCCGGCGGGAGCGGCACTGCGGGGGATCGCGGGGAAACTGGGGGGGCGGCAGCGGGGGCTTTCGGGGCTGTCGCTGGGGATTACGCCTCGGAACAAGTTCTGAAGCTTTTGATATTAATCGCTTCACGCTCGAACTTGAAGCGCAACACACAAGGGCCCACCTGCACCGTTGCAGGTGGGCCCTTCGCGACGTCACCGAGTGCTCGACGTCACTAAATTATTGCGAGCGACCGATCAATCCCGCTCACGGTATGCGTCGACCTGCTCAGCGATTCCTTCCAAGGCATCGGGCCCGATTACTTCTTCCAAAGAATCGCCCACAAATTCACGGGCCCGCGCCAGACGGGCGGGGAGATTGTACTCCACCACGTACTCAAGGAGAATGCGGGGATCCGCCCCGGATCCGATGCGTGACAGCACCCGGTCCATTGAGACCACGTACTCCTCCAGATCCCGAAAAAGGTCAGTGAATTTCTCCAAATCCACTGCGACGCTCTGGGGCACGCCGGGCACGCCGGGCACGCCGGTCACCTGACTACCCTAATATTCGTGACTGCGATATCACCATCTGCGACCCATTCCGTAATTCCCATGGTTGCATTATATCTTGACCGCACTCGCCCAGCCGGGACGTCGAATTCGAGAACGTGGTTTCCGCGACCGCGCCCGATTCCCAGTTTGGCCTCGGCGTCACGAGGACTCCACGGCTTCCCCTTGGCAGGAACCATGAAGACCTTGTTCTGGTCGCTTGCTCGTATGATCCCGCTCTGCTTGATTCCCGCCTTCCCTCGGGCATTGGTGTAGTGCCGCATCCGAACCATCTCTTCGGCGGCTTCGTCACCACCCGTGGGACAGTTGTGGACAAGAATGGGAGTGGCTCCGAGCACCACGTAATACGTGTGAAGCTCATTGACCGTGAGGTTGCGAACCGTAGAGTCGAGAGCCGTCCAGCGCTGAACCGAGGCGATCCGCACTTTGGTGCCCTGACTGGTACGCAACCAGTTGCCGGCCATGAGGTCCGTGGCGTTAAGCCACTCGCCGAGCTCGGGAACCCAGAACGGGTGTTTGTCGGTCGCCGTCACCGAGGCCGTCTTGTCGCCCTTGTCCCCGTCGACGTCGATCGTGACCTTGACCAGGTGCTTGAGGCCCTTGCCAGTGATCTCGGCGGTGACAGTCTCGGGCTTGGTCTCTCCAGTCTTCGGGTCCGTGGCCAGGACCTCGTCGCCGATGTCGACGTCCTCGATCTTCTTGGTCGTGCCATCGGCCATCAGGACGAGGGTGCCGGGTGTGAAGCTGTTCGGCTTCTTGACCACGCACTCCGCGGCGTCCTCGGCAGCCTTCGCTGCCTTTCTGCTCTTCCGCCAATCCTGGAAAGTGTCCAGCAGGTCCTTGCCCAGACCCCAGATCCGCTTCCCCAAGGCCGCAGCCTTGTCCCAGCGGAACAGGTACTTCTTCGCCAGCTTCGCCAGTGGCCCACCGCCCAGGAAGGACGAGACCACGTTCAGGGCCGTGTTGCCGCAGGCCGCCAGGTTTCCTGTCGTGAAGCAGTCCAGGGCGTCCGTGATGCCCAGTTCGTCGGCTGCGATCTTGCCGAGTTCCTTGGCGATCGCTATCGCCTTCTGCTTCGCGGAGTCCTCCGCGTCGCGGGCGATGTCGGCCTTGGCCTGGGCCTCCGTGTAGGTGCTGTTGCCGGCGCTCTTGTCCGCCCTGCCGTCACCGTCGCTGTCGACCGCACCCGAGTGCTTCTTCGGACCCGGACCGCACTCGTTCCAGCCGCCGACGCAGTCGGCCAGTCGCAGGCCCGACGCATCACTGTTCGAGACCGGGCTGTTGTTGGCGTAGGCGTAACCGTTGATCTGCTGGGGGTCGGTGTAGTCGATGATCGGGTCGGCGGAGATGAAACGGCCGGTGTCGGAGTCGTACTCGCGGGCACCGAGAGTCGTCAGGCCCGTGGACTTCTGGACCGTACCGCCCACGAACCCCTTGTCGTTGACCCAGCCGGACCCCGATGACGTCGACTCGTCCCGCGCGTTGCCGAACGCGTCCATGCGGCGGCGGGTCACAGAACCCGTCTTCGCGTCGACCGCCAGTTCCGCCGTGCCCTGGTGGTCCGAGGCGAGGAAGTGGACGCCGTCCGCCTCCCGCATCGCGACCGTCGTGCCGGCGAAGGTGTAGTACCGGGTCGCCGTGACCTTGGCGGTGGACTTGTCGTAGTGGAGCTCCGTGCCGGGGAGGTAGAACGTCTTCTCGGTCGGCGTGTCACGGAGGATACGGGCACCCGAGGCGTCGTACTTGTACGTCGTCACCGACGCGTCCGCGTTCGTGACCTGCGTCAGCTCACCCTGCTTGTCCCAGGTCAGCGACTGGGTGTCGCCGTCCAGGACGCGCTTGTTGGTGTTGCCCGAGGCGTCGTAGACGTAGGTGTCCCGGGACGTCACCTGCGGAGTCGTGCTCGTCGCCGCGGTCTGCTGCGTCACCGACGACACCGTGTGCGGACCGGACGCGGCACCGTTCGGGCCGGAGCCCGTCTCGCCGTACTTGTAGGTGCGGGTCGACGTCGCCGTGCCGTTCAGGCCGTGCCGGGTCTCGCCGGTGCGGTTGCCGAGGGTGTCGTAGCCGTAGTCCGTCCAGTACGGGGCCACTCCCCCGACGGTCGACGCCGAGGCACCCGACGCGCAGGAGGTGTCCGTGCCGCCCGTGCCCTTCGCGCCGTTCGACGCCACCGACGACGTCCATGCCGAGGAGACCCGGCCGAGACCGTCGTACACGAAGCACTGCACGTCACTCGTGCCGCCCGACGGCGTGTCCGCGATCGAGAGGATGTCGCCGGCGGCGTCGTAGGTGTAGTCGGCGTCGTAGGCGACGGCCGACGCGCCCTCGACGCGGACCGAGGAGTTGGTCAGGCGGTTGGTGCCTGCCTCGTAGTAGTTGTTGATCCAGGTCTTCTTCGCCGTCGACCCGCCGGTGGACAGCTCCAGGGTCTCCAGGTTCGACGTCGGGGAGTACGACGCGTCCGTGACGTAACTCAGGCCGCCGAGGGAGGTGTTGAGGCCCACGGGGCGCCGCAGGGCGTCGTAGACGTTCGCCACCGACTCACCGGAGAGGTCGGCCACCGCCGGCAGGGTCTGGTGGTTGAGCGTGCCGTCGTCGTTGTATCCGGCCCCGAACTCGTACGTCCCGCCCAGCTGCGGCTCGGCCGTCTTGGACAGGTAGTACTTGGTCGACAGGGGCAGGTAGTCGTTGTCGACGTCGAGGGTCGGATAGGTCACCGACGAGTAGACCGCGCCGTCCTTGTAGGTGTAGACGCCGTACAGCTCGCCCTTGTAGACCGTGTCGTACTTCGACACCGACAGCTTGGTGCCGGTGGTCGGCTCGCCCTGCCAGGTGGAGGCCACCCGGCCCAACTCGTCGTAGACCGTGGAGGTCTTGTCGCCGTTGACCGTGACCGACGTCTGACGGTCCAGCAGGTCCCAGGTGTACGAGGACGCGCCCGCGTCGGGGTCGGAGGCAGTCTCCTTCCGGCCCAACTGGTCATAGGTGTACTTCCAGTTGTTGCCCTTGTCGTCGGTCACGCTCGTGAGCTGACCGGCCGCGTTGTAACCGTAGGACGTGGTGACGGCCGCGCCGTCCGTCGGGTACTGGATCTGGGTCGTCGTACGGTCCCGGCCGTCCTTGACCGCCGTCGTCCTGACCCCGCCCTTGGGCGGAGTGGTCGTGACACGGTCGCCGCCGTACGTGTACGTCGTGCGGTACTTCTCCGTGCCCTGGACCTTGAAGATCGACGCCGTGGTGCGGCCCGCGCCGTCGTACGTCGTCACCGTCTGGGCGTCCAGGTCGGCGTCGACCGGATCGAACAGGGTGGAGGACGGGGCCTGGGTGGTGAAGTAGGTGTCGTTCACCTGCGTGACGCGACCCGAGCCGTCGTACAGCGTGTCGGCGACCATGCGGCCGCCCTCGCCCTCGGTCTGCTCCTGCCTGGGCCTCAACCAGCCGTCGTACAGCGACCATTCACTGCCGTACGTCGTCCCGTCGTTCTCGATCTTCTGGGTGTGGACGGCGGCCGGGCCGTCGTCGCCGCGGATCAGGTACTCGTACTTGATGGACGGGGTGAAGCTGTTCGCCTTGGGGCGGTCCGGCATCCACACCGAGACCAGACGGCCGAAACCGTCGTAGGCGAGGTCCGTGCGCAGGCCGTTCTGGTCGACCTTGGCCGTGGGCTGCCCCCAGGCCGGGGCGTATTCGGTCGAGGTCGTCCAGCCGTCGACGTTGGTGACGACGGCCTTCGTCGCCAGGCCGTAGGTGTCCGTGTACACGGTCGAGGACGTGTACAGCGTCGGCGACGACGCCGTCTCCGCGTCCTTGACCACCTTCGGGCGGCCGTAGTCGTCGTAGGAGGTCACCGCGGTCGTCTGGTACGTCGCCGTGGTGCCGTTGTGCGACTGGAGCCGCTTGGTCGTCGTCGGGTCGCCCTTGGTCGGCGCCGCGCCCAGCGTCGCCGAACCGTCGTAGTACGTCAGGTCGTCGGAGATGACGTCCCTGGCCCGGTTGGGGGTCGAGGCACAGTCGACGGCGACCTTCTCGACGCGCGAGACGAGCGAGTAGATGTGTGCGCTCGCACTGTCGGCGTACTCGGTGCGGGTGCACTGGTTGTCCGCGACACCGACCTCACCGTCGTCGTCGACCATCTTGGCGCGCCCGGTCGAACCGTCGTACGTCGTGGACGACTTGATGTGACGCCAGCCGCCCGCCGCGAGAGCCGTGTACGTGTCCACCGAACCGGTCGCGACATAGCGGGCCTGGTAGGTGGCCCAGTCCTGGACCTCGGTCGCGGTCACCGCGGTCCAGGGAACCGTCACCGACTTCTCGGTGACGACATCACCGTTGTAGGTGAGCGTCTCGAGCTCCAGTCCGGCCTTCCAGTCGGAGTCGTCGTAGGAGCCGCCGGTGGAGTCGGTGACCTTCGCGGACCGGGTGGCGCCGGCCTTGTTGACGTCACCGTCGAGACCGCGGAAGTAGACGTGCTCGGTCTTGGTGTTGGACGCGGAGTTGGTGCCGGCCGAGGTGACGACCTGGACCTTGCCGTAGCCGCGCCAGTCGCTCCAGGTGCGGTACTCGGACTTGGAGATGCCGTCGGCCGGCGTCTTGCGCCAGCCCGCGTCACCGACGTAGGTGTACGAGGTGACCTGGTCGGCGTTGTCCCCGGTCAGGTCGGTCTGGACGACCGAGCCGACGACGTACTTGTGGAACCAGTCGGTGATCGGGTCGGTGACGCCCGGCGGATTCCACTTCACCGGGAAGCAGCGCTTGACGGAGGAGTCCTCGGCCGGGACGTTGCCCGGCGTGCACTGGTTGTCGGCGTAGTTGACGCTGAGCGCGCCACCGCTCTCGTTGAGGACGCTCGACAGCCGGTACCGGTAGAAGGGAAGGAGGTTGTCGCCGGTCTCGTCGACCCGGTTGGGGAGCTTGGTGCCGTTGAGCTCCACGGAGGGAACCGAGGCGTCGGTGCCGACCTTGCCCGTGTGGTCGATCTTGTTCAGCCACAGGGACTTCGAGGCGTCACCGTTGTCGGTGAAGAGGTGGGTCAGTTTCCACTCGTCGACCGGGGTGTAGGCCGAGTCGCCGGTGCGGATCTGCGTGGTGATCTTGGTGAGCTTCTTGCGGGTCCAGAAGGTGGGCGAGTTCTGCCCGGGGCACTTGGTGTTCGCCTTGCAGTTCTGGTCCCAGGGGACGTCGGGCCAGTCGGCGGCCGTGGCGTCGGTGAGGGCACTCGCGGAGCAGTCGGTCAGGGAGCCCACGCAGCGCTCGGCCGTGGTGAAGACGACCTGTGCGGCCGGCTTGGTGGAGTACACCTGCTTGTCGCGCTGACCGTAGTCGATGCGCTTGAGGTAGCCGCCGCGGATGTACGGCTTGCCGTTCTCCGTGGTCTTCAGGCCCTGCGTGTAGTAGTTGGTCTCCGTGCCGTAGAAGTACGACAGCGCGTTCCCGTGCGGGTCCACGACGTAGTCGAGGTTCCAGCGCCAGGCCTGGGTGCAGTACGCGTTGGCGAAGGTCGCGTTGTAGCAGGGCTCGCCGCTGTCGTCACCGTAGACGGGGACGGTCCAGGTGGAGCCGGTCTCCTCGTTGCCGCTCGCGTAGCCGGTCAGCCGGTTGAGGCCGAACCAGTACTGGGTGCCGTCGGCGGTGGTGATCTTCCAGTACTCGCCGTTGTCGTCACCGTTGGTGGTGCCGGTCAGGTGCTCGACCTTGGAGTTGTCGTCGGAGCTGATCCGCCACTCGCCGCTCTTGTCCTTGACGAGCCGCCCGGAACTGCCACCGGTGAGCGAGATCGTGGCGTTGTCGAACGCCCAGCACTGGTCGCCGTTGTTGTCGGCGTGACCGTCGTCGGCGCAGGACTTGTAGCTGCGCTCGATGTAGCCGGGTTCGTAGGAGAAACCCTGGCCGATCCAGGAGCCCTGGTTGTTGGTCGTCGCCGTCTGGCCGTCGATGGACTGGGAGTTGTAGCTCAGGCCGACGGTCGGCTGGAGGCCGCCGGGGACCGGCGGGGTGGTCATCGGGTACGACCACGTGAAGGCGCCGGAGCTGGTGTCGACGCCCCACTGCGAGGACTGCGCCAGGCTGGTCGCCTTGTAGGAACCGCCGTCGCCGCTGTCGCCGGCGGTGGCCGCCACGACCGTGGCCGAGGAGGCGGCGGCGCCGGCCGTGAGGAGCTGGGTGGCGGGGCCGGAGGTGTCACGCGCCGCCTGCACGGTCGCGGTCAGCGTCTGCCCGGCCTCGTCGTTGGCCGTCTTCAGATACGTCGGGGTCGAGCAGGCCTTCTTCTCCGGCGTGGTCAGGACACAGGAGGGATAGGTGGCCAGCCGCAGCCGGGAGCCGTAGGAACCGCCGAAGGCGTCGGCGAAGTCCGAGTAGTCCAGGGCGATCCGGGCCGGTCCGGCGGTTCCGCCGCCGTCGGTGCGGGCGACGGTGAACAGCATGCCGTCCACCCCGGCCGCCTCGGTGGCCTTGCGACCGAGCACTTCCAGGCGGACGGAGTCGGCACCCTTGGTACCGCCGGCCGCCTTCGCGGTGAGGGGCAGCCCCTTGGCCTGGGCCGCCTTGCCGCTGAGCTTTACCTCAGCGCTGCCGGCTCCCGGCCAGTGCGCCTTCTGCGTCTTCCTGACCGCGGCCTTCTCGGCCTGGTCCGTCTTCTTGAACGTCTCGGGAGTGGCGTTCCTGCCGCGCACCGGGTCGTCGAGGTCGGTCTGCGACTTGGGGCGGGTCAGTCCGCTGTCCGCGGTGGCGGTGGGGGCGTACTGCGGGAGCAGCCCTATGGACAGCGCGAGGCCGAGGACCATCGCGGCCCGTCTGCGACCGCTTCGCCAGGCCGGTCGTGAGGACCGGAACCAGGGAGGCGAGGACATCAACTCTCCTAGCTTGTAGGGGGAATGGAGGGTGTGGTGCGTATGTCGGGGGGGCGGAGCGCACGTCGAGACGGGCGGGCGGCAATGAAGCCGCCCGCCCACACACGGAGTTGGTTACGCCGCGTTCTCCTCGACGCTGGAACCACCGGGCAGACCGGCCACGAGGGACACCAGTGAGGCGTCCAGCGGCCCCTGGTACATCCGCACCTCGTCCACGGCACCGGAGAAGTACTCGCCCGCCGTCTTTCCGGTCAGCGCGCGGCCGACCTGGAGGTTCGTGGTGCTGAAGTCCCAGGAGTTGTCCCAGGCGACGTCCACGGTGGCGACGCCGTTGACGTAGAGGAGCACGTCGCCGAAGACGGCGTTGTAGACCAGGGCGAGATGGTCGCCCTCGCCCGTGGCGTTCGGGGCCTTGCCCTTGTCGAGCGCGGTGGTGGTCACCGGAGCCGCCGTGTCGCCGTTGGTCACCACGAGCTGATAGCGGGTGTCGGGCACCGAGTACTTGACCTTGATGGCGGTGCCGTTGGCGCCGGACAGCGAGAGCACCGTCTGGTCCGTCGTCGGGTTCGCCGCGGCGAGCCGGGCGCGGGCGGTGAGGGTGAAGCTGTCCTGTGAGGTGAGCGGCCCTGCGGCCGCGCGGGTGGCGTATCCGGACAGACCGTCGAGAGCCAGGTGCCCGTCGCCCCGCAGCGGCTCGGCGGGCGGCTTGTCCGCACAGTCGGGATCGGCCTCGGGATCGCAGGAGTCGTCCGGGATCGTGTAGATCGAGGCACTCCCGCCGAGGGTCAGCCCGGTGCCGCCGCCGGTCTCCGGGGAGACTCCGGCGGGCGCCGAGTCCAGCTGCCAGTAGGCGAGCTGGTGCGGCTGGATGCCGCCGAGTTCCTGGCCTTCGGCGGGCGGGACCACCCGGTCGTGGAGCTTGACGTCGGCGACGCTGCCCTTGAGGGGGGCCGTGTAGCCGTCGAGATCCAGCCTGCGACCGATCTGCACGGCGCCGGAGGAGGTCCAGACGGTGTGCCGGGCCTGGACGTCGTCGGCGACGAGGACGCCGTTGACGTAGAGCATCAGCTTGCCGAGCTCGTCGTCGTAGACCCCGATGAGGTGCGTCCAGCTGCCGACGACGGCGGTGGCCCCGGACACCTTCCAGCTGCCGAGGGACTCCATGTCGCTGATCGGGATGCGGAAGGTCCAGGAGGCGCTGTCCACGTCGTAGCCGAGCTCGAAACCGGGCTTGGCGGTGCCGTCCTGGCTCACCACGGTCATGTTCTCGGTGGGGATCGCGGGCAGTTTCACCCAGGCGCTCACGGAGAAGGTGGAGCCGGTGTCGACGGCGGCCTTGCCCGCGTCGAGGTAGGCGTTGTCGCTGCCGTCGAACGTGGCCGCGGTGTCGGTGGAGCCGAGCGGGCCCGTGTTTCCGAACGTCACCCCGGAGCCGGCCGTCGCATCGGGGGTGCTGCCGCTGCCGTCCGCCTTGGTGGAGCCCTTGGCGTCACCGAGGGTCCAGGCGGCGACAGGGGCGCGCCCGTCGCTGACCTGGAAGACATGGACGGTGGGGGTCTTCTGCGCGTTGCCCGCGCCGTCCACCGAGGTCACGTGCAGGGTGTACGGCCCTTCGCTGGGCGGCATCCACCGAATGGTCGCCGGCCCGCCGGCGGAGGCGGCCGTCGCCGTCTTCTGAGCGCTGTTGGCGTTCGGACCGGTGAAGTAGTAGCGGTACTGCGTCACGTCGGGAGCCGGCGAGTCCATGGTGAAGCTGCCGTAGTCGCCGACTCCCGCATGCCAGGCGTCGTCGTCCGGGTACTCGGCCGAGGTGATCACCGCCGACCCGGGCTTGGTGGTGTCGTAAATGAACTCGCAGCGGGTCTGGTCGGCCTCTGTCGACCATGCACCGTACGACTCCTGGTCGTAACCGCGGACCGCCCAGGCGACGGTGACGTCCGGCGGAATGCTGAATCCGGCCTCGCCGTCGCCCGAGATGTCCTCCCCGATGGTGTAGAAGAAGGTCGCCACGCCGGTCTGGTCGCTCCAGCTGGAGTCCACCGTGGTCTTCTTGGCGGTCGTCGCATAGTGGGTGACCGTGGTGCTGCCGGAGGTCCACCAGACCTTGAACTGGGCTTGCAGCGTCTCGGAGTTGGCGCCGGTGTCACCGTGGTCGTAGTCCCTGATCACGGCGGAGACGCGGGGTGCCTTGGTGACGTAGTGCTCGGTCGCCTTGCCGTACTCGCAGCTGCCGCCGGGCTTCATGTTGAGGTCGGACTGGGCCGGCTCCAGCGGCGGGCGGTTGTACTTCACCGACAGGAAGGCGTTGCCGCAGAACCGCTTCCAGTACGAGGTGTCGGACTCGCTGCCCGCCTTCAGCCGGAACGTGGTGGTGTCCCAGCCCTTGTCGGCCGCGGTCTGCACGGCGCTCTTGGCGTTGAAAACGGCGTTCTGGTTGGTGGAGGTGCATGATCCGGCATTGGCCGTGGGCGACTTGGTGTCGACGGTCGCCTTGGATCCCGGCTGGTTGGCCCAGTTCGTCTTGGAGTTGATCGCGCTGGCGCCGGTGCTGTTCACCCGGGCCAGCTGCACCTCGCGGGCGGACGAGCTGTAGGTGAAGACCAGGGTGACCGCGAACTCGGCGCTGACGATGTCCTTGCCCTCGAACGACCCGGTGGGGAGAGCGAAGAACTGCCGCTTGACGTCGGTGGAACTGGCGCAGCGGACCGAGACGTCGGTGGGGCAGCGGCCCACACCCTCGTCGTCGTCGAACTTCCAGTACGAGTTCTGCGACCAGTACGAGGACACCATGGCCCAGCCGGTGCGGCTGGCGGTCTTGACCACGGGGTCGATGTAGACCGGGTAGACGGTGTCCTTGTCGGTGAGCAGCTCGCGGTCGGGCGTGAGGGTGACCGTGTCGTCCGAGACGTCGAGGCCGACGTCGGCGACCTGGGCGCCGTCGGGCGGGGTGACGGCGTCCGTGTCCGCTGCGCCGGACTCGGTGTCCGCGCCGTCCGTCGAGGCGTCGGCGTGCGCGGAGTCCCACATCAGCGGCTGCGGTGCCTCGAAGACGGCTCCGCCCGCACCGGGGTCGCCGGCGGTGAGGCCGCCGTCCGCGTCCTGGGTGAGGTTCACGGAGTCGGTGCCGACGGGGAGTTCGAGCCGGGCCAGTTCCGGGTTGGCGGCCGCCTCGGCGTCCTTGACGACCAGGATGTGCGAGAAGCCCTCCGCACTGGCGGTGACCTTGAGGTCGACGCCGTCCAGGACGTCGGCGTAGGTGGCCGTCGAGCCGTCGATCTTCGGCTTGGGGAGCTTCGTCGGCCAGTCGAGGGAGAGCCCGTGGCCGTCCTTCTCGATCTGGGCGAAGGTCGTGTCACCGCCGCCGGAGAAGGACATCGCGGTGGTCGTGGCCTTCGGCGCGAGAGTGCCGTTCTTCTGCTTGACCAGAGTTGTGTCGATGTCCGTCCACTTGCCGTCCTTGCGCGTGCGGACGGGCTGGACGTACTGCTTGGTCGTGAAGGTGCCGTCGGGGTTGGCGACGGTGGTGCTGCGTTCGTCGCGCAGCGTCTGGATCTCGACCGCCTTGCCGGACTTCCTGGCCTTGGCCTGGGCGTCGGACGGGGAGAGGGACGCCCCGCCGTCCCGCGAGGCGCTCGCCTCGGAGGGGGTCTGCTCGGCGGCGGGGGCGGGGAGGATGCCGAGGCCGGGGGTGAGGAGGGCCGCGATGGTGGCGGCGGCGATGAGGGGGCGTCTTGTGCGGGTCATCATCGTGTCGTGCTTTCTGCTTCTCGATCCGCCGTTCACCCGATCACCCCGAACACCGAGCCCGCGTCGGGCAGACCGTCGGATCCCGGCTTGTTCGTGGTGGTGCCCGTGCTGGTCGTGCCGTCGACGTCCGTCCAGGGCAGGATGTAGAGCACACCCTTGGAGGTGGCCGTCTCCTTGCTGTAGGGCACCCCCACGTAGAGATAGGAGGTTCCGGCCACTACTGCGACGCCCGTGTAGTCACGGTCCGTCGCAGTGCCGGGAAGCCCTGAGCCCCGGGTGAGGAGCTTGTCGTTCGTGGTGAGATTCGCGTCAAGCGGGCGGAAGATGTGGACGCCACCCGCGTCCTTGGCCGCTTTGTCCCTGCCGGGCTCACCGACGGCGAGGCGCACGTTGGCCGAGGCAGTCACGACACTGGAGTCGGTGTTGACGATGGCCACACGCTGTCCCATGAAATCGCCGGCCAACGCACCGCCGCCCTCCATGCCCGGGAGGCTGTTGTCGAAGGCAGCTATCTGGGTGTACGCGCCGGACGGCTGGATGCGGAGCACCAGGACGCCCCCTGCATCTTTCGTGGTGCCGATGTCCTCACCCGGGATGCCCACGGCAAGGAGCGCGTCGGAGTTGTACGTCTGATCGCTCGGCCGGTAGCCGGTCAAAGAGATCGAGGTTCCGAAGCCGTCTCCGGCCTCAGACCCCCCGCCGATCCCGGTGCTGTCCTGCCCGAGGCCCACGAGTGGCGTCGGCATGCCGCCGGAGAGGGTGTGGTTGAAGACGGCGACTCCACCGGCGAACTCGAGGTCACCGGCGCTCTCCCCCGGGGACCCGACGGCGAAGTAACGGTTGGTGCCGGAGAGCGAGTAGCCGAAGCGGTCGTTCGCCTCGGCGTCGCCCGGAACTCCGGGGGAGTTCTGGCTCAGGGAGACCTTGGTGCTCCCCTGGATGTACTCGATGCAGCCCGCGTCGGTGTAGGTGGTGCCGCCTGAGGTGACGCCCTCACCGGGTACACCGACGACCAGGTACGGCACGCTGTTCGCGGTGGTGCCCGCCTTCAGCGCATAACCGAACCAGTCGTACGCCTCGGTCGTGGTGGCGGAGTCGAGGCCGGCCTGGGTGTATCCGTCGATCGTGGAGCCGGTACCGATGCCGGTGGGTGTGCCGTGGACGACGTAGATCGCTCCGGCGTCGACGAGATTGACCCCGTCCTTCACCACGTCCTCGTACGGCGTTCCGATCACGAGGTCGCTGCATCCGTCGCCGTCGGCGTCGTAGGCAGCGTAGGAAGTACCGAAGCCGTCACCGGCCTCGGGTACGGCCGACATGCCTGCCGTGGCTTGGGATATCTCCGAGACTCCCTTGCCGCCACCGAGCACCACGCGCACGAGCCCCGCCCGCTTGGCGCCGCTCACTGTGGCCTCGGGGTCTGCGATCACTCGGTCGCCCACTCCGTCGCCGTTGAAGTCGCTCGACGTTCCCGCCGTGCACGTGGCTGCCGCCGCCTGTGGCGAGGTCAACGTCACGCCCCCCGTGACGGCCAGGAACAAGCCGACCGATACGGCCAGCCCCCCGGCCAGATGTGTACGCGTGCGCACACTCCACCCCTTGTTTCCCCTTTGGGCAGGTCACGTAAGACCACCCTATGAATGACGTAAGAGGAAACTAAATACGAGCCAGATAAAGAGCGTCAAGGCTTAACGGAAAACGAGCGCCCACAATAATCACACAGGATGTGACGATCTTTGCTTACGTGCTGCAATCGACTGGAAGCGGACGGTTGACTCAGAAGCGGAACAAAAGCCGCATCAGAGTATCTCCAGGCTCTCAATCCGGCCGTTGCTTCACTGAATCCTCACGCATAGGGCGCAGAGAGGTCGTGATATGTTCATAGCTCAAGCAAGCTGCGCGGGAGCCGATCGAGAACCGGGGGCAACGGTCAGAAATTCACTCTCACCGCTGCCGGTCATTTCACGCACCGCGTTTTTCCGAGGGTGTTGTGTAACCGCTTGTTGATCACCTCGGTGCATTTCTCGGCTTTCCGCATCCGCTCTTTCACTCGGTGAAGGACTCACCAGCGCCTGCGCGGGCAGGTAGGGTCCGTGGAATGCCGAGAGTCAAAGTCAGCGTCGTGGTCCCCGTCTACAACACCGGGAAGTACGTCGACGAGTGCGCGCCGTCGCTGCTGGGGCAGAGTCTGCCCGCCGACGAGTACGAGGTCATCTACGTCGACGACGGGTCGACGGACGACACACTGGCACGGGTGGAGAAGCTCGCGGACCGGCATCCGAACGTCCAGGTGCACACCCGGCCCAACTCCGGCTGGCCCGGAGCGCCGCGCAACCTGGGCATGCGGCACGCGAAGGGCGAGTACATCCAGTTCGTCGACCACGACGACACCCTCGGCCCGGAGGCCCTGGAGCGGCTGTACGAGCACGCGAAGCGCAATGACGCCGACGTGGTGCTCGGCAAGATGTCCAGCACGATGGTGCGGCCCAGACGTCTGTTCCGGCACACCGTGGACGCCTGCACGATCGAGAACGACGAGCTCATGCAGAGCATGACGCCGCACAAGATGTTCCGGCGGGCCTTCGTCGAGAAGCACGGGCTCCAGTTCCCCGAGGGGCCGTGGTTCTTCGAGGACATGTTCTTCGTCGGCGCCGCCTACCTGAAGGCGGAACGGATCTCCGTCCTCACCGATTACCCCTGCTACTACTGGATGAAGCGGGACGACGGCGGCAACAACACCCAGCACCGCTTCAGCCCCCGGTTCGGGTTCTGGGACAACGTCCGCACCATCGTCCGCCAGATCAAGGACGGCACCGAGGCCTCGAACGATCTCGACGCCCTCCAGAACCGCCTTCTGCACCGCAACTACCACGTCGAGATCCTCTCCCGAGCCCGCGAGCCCGAGATCCTCCGTGAAGACCCCGCCCAGCAGCGGGAGCGGTTCGACGCGGCTCGGCGGCTGGCCCTGGAGGAGTTCCCCCCGGCCGTACGCGAGGGCCTGCCCGTCGTGTCGCGGCTGCGGGCCGAGCTGCTGGAGGCCGGGGACTTCGACGGGGCCGTGGCGCTCGCCGAGCGGGTGCGTGAGGTCAAGGCCCGCAGCACCGTGGGCGAGTTGCGGTGGGCGGACGGGCGGCTAGTCGCCGACGTCACGCTGGAGCTGCTCCGCGGGGACGGTGAGCCGCTGGTGCTCGTCGAGCGGGACGGCAAGCGGTGGCTGGACCCCGAGCTGCTGGCCGGGGTGCCGGGGACCGGGGACGGCTGGGAGGTCCGCGACCCGTTCCGGCTGGCGTACGCCGAACTGGTCGTCAAGGACCGGGACCGGGAGGACTGGTGGTACCCGGAGGGAGACCTGGAGGTGCGGCTCGAGCCCGCCGGTGAGGGACGGTCGCGGCTCGTCGCCTCCGGACGGCTCGGCCTGGACCCCGAACGGCTCGCGGGCGGGCGGCCGTTGGAGCGCGGTGTGCACGACGTGTGGGCCTTCGTCCAGCTGCTGGGCATCGACCGGATGGTCCGCCTGACCGGCGACGGCACGCCGGGCGCCCCGGCCGCGGACCCGGCGCTGACCGGCGGGCGGCTCGCGCTGCCGTACTGGACCGGCAGCGGTCAGCTCGCCCTCGACGTGGACCAGCGTCAGCGCAGGCTCGGTTCCGACACGGCCGGTGCCGCCGCGGCGAACACCGCACGCGGTGAGCGGACGTTGCCGTTGCCGTACGTGGCGGCGAGCGCGGAGAGCGCTCCGGCCCGCGTCAAGGTCACCGTGGCCGCGTTGACGGTGGACGCCGAGTTGATCGCGGGGACGACGGCTGAGCTGCGGCTCCCCGGCCGCCTCAAGCTTCCGGCCGGGCGTCACCCGGTCAGGTTCCCGAAGAGCGACGCCCCGGTCGCGTACGCCGTCGTCCGGGACGGCGCCCTGCTGCGGCTGGAGGGCCCGGCGCACGAGACCGGCGCCGGCCGTCGACTGCTCGACGCGGTCGCCGACAACCGCCAGGTCCGGCGGGTACGGCGGCGACTGGGCCGTTAAGACCGACAACATCGCCGTCCAGGACGGATGTGGGGCACCGCCCGGTCGCGGTGCCCCTTCGTTTCGTCCTTCTACTCGTACGCCGAGACTTCTACTCGTACGCCGAGATGTCCTTGATCATCGCGAACCCGAGTCCGTACGCGCTCATGCCTCTCCCGTACGCCCCCACGTGCACCCCCTCCTGGGTGGAGCCCGCGAGGACCCAGCCGAACTCCGACTCCCGGTAGTGGAAGGGCGTGGGCACGCCGTCCACCGGCAGGGACAGGGTCGACCAGTCGGATCCCTCCAGGTCGTCCGCCAGGACCCAGGCCGTCTCGGTCTGCTGGTCCAGCCAGTCGTCGCGCAGGGAGTGGTCCATCTGCCCGGGCCAGGTGAAGGACAGCAGGCCCACCCCGGCCAGCCAGGCGGCGGAGGAGACCGAGGTGGCCTCCAGCAGCCCGGTGCCGTCCGCGCTCCTGCGGGACGGGTTCGCGGCGACGGTCACCACGACCGCGAACTTCTCCTTCGGCTCCCCCGTGGACCCCGCCTCGTTCTTCACGGAGGGCTCGTCACCGTGTCCGATCGAGCCGTGCTCGACGGCCCCGTCGGCCGAGGTGCCGACCTGCATCAGCCAGCGCGGCCCCGTGAAGGCCTCGTCGAGGCCGTACCAGGGGAAGGGCGCCTGAAGGTAGCCGTCGACCGTGCGCCGGGCGGAGGGGACCTGCTGTCCGCTCTCCGCGGCCGGCGCCTGCGCGACCGTCCCGCTCGTCGTCTCCATGTGCCGGACGCCTCCTACTAGCTCTCGTCGGACCGGACCGGCCCCGCCCCCCTTCGGGCGGCGTCGCTGGTTCGCGTACGGCCCGTACAACAACTCGGCAGCATATCCACACCGCTCCGAGCTGCCGGGAAACCGCCCGGCGCGCGAGGCATACGGGGGGTGGGTTCAGGCCCTCAGGGGTGCCGGCCCACTATGAAACGCGTCACGTGTCGGCCGTACGACAGCGAAAGGCGCCCGCGAGCCGAAGGGCTCGGCAGGCGCCTGCCGGTGACGGGGAGCGTACGGCTGAGATGACGTCCGCGTCCGGTGGGGCGTACGGCTCAGGTGGCGTCCGCGTCGAAGGGCGGACGGTCGTCCTTGCCGTTCTCCTCGGGCTTCTTGGACATGTCGATCCGGCCGCCGGAGGAGGACGACGAAGAGGAGGAGGACGCGGACGACGAGGTGTCGGTGCTGTGCACCGCGTCGGTGACCTCGGCCATCTCCTTCTTCAGGTCGAAGCCGTTGCGGATCTCCTTGAGCCCCAGCTCGTCGTTGTCCAGCTGCTTGCGGATGAACGTCTTGGGGTTGAGGTCCTCGAACTCGAAGTCCTTGAACTCCGGGCCCAGCTCCGAGCGGATGTCCTGCTTGGCGCTCTCCGAGAACTCGCGGATCTTGCGGATGGTCCGCATGACGTCCTGGATGACCTTCGGGAGCTTGTCCGGACCGAAGACGAGCACGGCGAGGACAACGAGCGTGATCAGCTCGAGCGGTCCTATGTCATTGAACACCTGAAGCTCCTTGGGGTCCGGGCCAGGACCACGGTACCTGCCGTTCCCGTATGACCGGTACTGTCCCGCAGGCTCCGGGCGCGGGTCAGTGAACGGTTTTCCGGGATGTTTGCCATGTGGGGTGGGATGCGCAGCGGTTCCTGTGAGGTTCGTGTCGGCCGGCGAGTGTCCGGCGCGCGTCAGCTGCCCTCCGAGGAACCAAGGGTCAGCGTGACCGTGAACTCCCTTCCGGCCCGCTCCACGGTGAGCCGGAGAAGGTCACCGGGGCGGTGGGCACGGGTCCTGACGATGAGCTCGTCACCGGAGTGGACGGGCCGGCCGTCGACCCCGGTGATCACGTCACCCGCCTTGAGCCCGGCCTTCTCACCGGGCCCGCCCTCGCTCACCGCGGGTCCGCCACCGCGTCCCCTGGTCCCCACGCGGGCGCCGTCGCCGGTGTAGCCCATGTCGAGGGTGACACCGATCACGGGGTGGGTCGCCCGACCGGTGTTGATCAGCTCTTCCGCGACCCGCTTGGCCTGGTTGACGGGGATGGCGAAGCCCAGACCTATGGAGCCGGCCTGGTCGCTCTCGGACCCGACTCCCTGACCGGCCGAACGGATCGCGGAGTTGATGCCGACGACCCTGGCCCGCGAGTCGAGCAGGGGGCCGCCGGAGTTGCCGGGGTTGATGGGCGCGTCGGTCTGGAGGGCGTCGACGTACGACACGTCGCTGCCGTCCCCGCGTTCGCCCCCGGCGGTGATGGGCCGTTCCTTCGCGCTGATGATGCCGGAGGTGACGGTGCCCTCCAGGTCGAAGGGGGCGCCGATCGCGACGACGGGGTCGCCGACCCGGACGTTGTCGGAATTGCCGAGAGGCAGCGGCCGCAGCCCCCGGACCCCGTTCACCTTGACGACGGCGAGGTCGTAGCCGCTGTCCCGCCCCACGACGGTGGCCTTGGCGGTGTCCCCGCTGGGGAAGGTCACCGATATCTCGCCGTCGGACCCGGCGGGCTCGACGACGTGGTTGTTGGTCAGGATGTGCCCGAGACCGTCCAGCACGAAGCCGGTTCCGGTGCCGGACTCCGCCGTGCCGCGCACATGCAGGGTCACGACGCTGGGCAGCGCCCGTGCGGCGATCCCGGCGACCGTCCCCGGCGGGCGCTCACCGGACTCCCGCCCGGCCTGCGGCAACTCCACGACACCGCCCTCGACCCGGTTCCGCTCCAGATACACCCCTACGGCCCCTCCGACCCCGCCGGCCACGAGCGCGAGCAGAACGGCCCCGGTCAGCAGGGCTTGCCGGGTCGGCCGACTTCCCTGGTCCTGTGCGGGGACAGCGGTACCGGTCTGCTGGAGGGGGGCGGGGTCCCAGGGGTCGTAGTTCTGCCAAGGCGGCGAGGGAGGGGGAGCCGTTTCATCCGCCGGGGCGGGCACGGTGTCCGGCGGCGGTGTCGAGGTGCCGCCCTGCGGGGATACGGTCGCCGGGTGCTGCACCGGCGGGGCGGGCGCCCAAGGGCCCGGTACGCCGTACGGCGGGGTGTCGTTGGAGCCGGAGTCGGTGTCCTGCGGCGGCTCGGGACGGTTGGCAGCGGGCTCGGGGGCAACCGCCTCCGGCGGCGCAAGCTCGAAGTCCCCGTCCGGCTCCGCCGAACCCCGCGGAGCCGCCGGCTCGAAGTCCCCGTCGGAAGGCGTCGCCGCGTCAGACCACGGCGTGTCCTGCGGGGCATCAGGCTCCCCCGGCCCGAAACCCTCCCGCCCCCGGGGTCGGCTCCACCATTTCGCCTTCGTGAGCTTGCCCTGGTCCACGTTCCCCCCACACACCCACAGCTGACCGGCCGCGTCCGCGGCGCGTCGACCTCTCTGTGGATTCAACCAGGTTCACGCGCCCCGGAGCAGGGCGCCGGTCAGCGGGCGGAGGCGGGGGGCGTCGGCGCTGACGTGTTCGGGGGGACGGGTGCTGCGAGGAGGCCGGTGGCGGTGAGGTCCGGCGTGGGGGACAGGGAGGTCAGGGTGAGCGGCGGGGTCTCGCTGAGCGGACGTATGAGCGGGGACATGGCGGCGGCACCCGCGACCACAGGAGCCGTGAGGGTGTGCAGCGCGGCCTGCTGGACCTGGGCGGGGATACCCGGCAGCAGGGGAGCGGAGGCCTCGGTGGGGGCGACGGGGGTGTCGCCCAGTGCCCGCTGCCCCTGTTCCTGCGCGAGCAGGGGGCCCACGCCACGCCGACGCTGGTTCTCCGGCACCGCCGCTCCCGTGCCCGGGGCGCGCGCCGGAGTGACGTTGCTGCCGGCTCCGCGGGCCTCGGTGTCGCCCGGCACGCCCGTGGTGACGCCGCCCAGCGCGATCGCGGCGAGCGACACCGCCCCTGCGGCGACGAACGCGATCCGCATACCGCGTGAGGCGGAGCGCTCGGCGTCGTGGCGGCTGACGTCATGGATGCGGAAACCCCGGCCGGCGGCGGGCGGGAGCACCCCCGCGTGCGTGCGTGCGGGGACGTAGTCGAACTCGAAGCGATCGCCACGTCTTACCCCGAAGGCCCCGGTGCCGGGTCGTCCCGACAGTCCCCCGATGCCTCCCCCGCCGAACGGCGAGCTGTCGCCGTCCTCCGGATCACCTCCGGGCAGCCCCTGGAGGCGGGCGAGGAAGCTCTCGGAGGGCGGCGGCGGGGCGGCCTCCGCGAAGACGTTCTTCAGGCGGCGCTGGGCGTCGGCCTCCGCTTTGCACTTCGCGCAGGTGGCGAGATGCGCGAGGACACGCTCACGCGTGGCATGACCGAGCTCGCCGTCCACCAGGGCGGCGAGTCGGTCTCCCAGATGCTGGTCCGCGAGGCTTCCCTCGCCGGGTTTGGGCAGTGATCCACTCACGCGGTCGCGCCCCCTCCCCCCAGCGCGGGGACCCGGGCCATGAAGGAACGGCGCTCGGCGCGGGCCTCCGGGGAGCGGTGCGCGAGGGCCTTGCGCAGCTGGGAACGGCCGCGGTGGATCCGCGAGCGCACGGTGCCCAGCTTGACGCCCAGGGTCGCGGCGATCTCCTCGTACGACAGTCCCTCGATGTCGCACAGGACGACCGCGGCGCGGAACTCCGGCGCAAGGGTGTCGAGGGCCTGCTGGACGTCCGCGTCGAAGTGCGCGTCGTTGAAGACCTGCTGGGGCGAGGGCTCGCGGCTGGGCAGTCGCTCGGCCGCGTCCTCGCCGAGGGCGTCGAAGCGGATGCGCTGCTTGCGGCGGACCATGTCCAGGAAGAGGTTGGTGGTGATGCGGTGCAGCCAGCCCTCGAAGGTGCCCGGGGTGTACGTGGACAGCGAGCGGAAGACGCGGACGAAGACCTCCTGCGTGAGGTCCTCGGCGTCGTGCTGGTTGCCGGTGAGGCGGTACGCGAGGCGGTAGACGCGGCCGCTGTGCGTGCTGACGATCTCCTCCCAGGTGGGCGGAGTCCACGCCTGCCCATCCGCGTCGGTGGCGAAGGTCGCGGTCTGGGCGTAGTCGCCGGCGTGGCTGTGGTCAGCGGTGTCGTTCACGGATTTCGGCCTGCCCGCCGATCCGAGGAAGCGCCGCAGCACTCCCCCACGATCCCCAGGCGCGGCCGCACCTCCCCTGTCGGCTCTGGTTGTCTCCAGTGGAGCCCCTACCATAGCCACCTCGCCCGTTAGCTCCGGATAAGCGGTTTTACGAGAATTTGATCTGGGCTGATACCACTCGGTCCCCTGCGTCAGCAGTTGCTCGAGGGCCTGCTCGTCATCGTGATCCAACTGTGTCCCCCCGGGTGCGTCTCCACCCCTCTAAACGCCCGGTCCCATCTGCGGGTTCCCGACGCCAACGGATACAGTCACGCCCAGGCAACCACGGGGCAAGGAGAGGGCCATTACCGCCAACCGGCAGACGAGCTGGGCGTTCGCCGACGCCTACGTCGCCGAGGACGAAGTGCTGCTCTGGGCCCGCGACCGGGCCCGTGAGGCGGGGCTGCGCTCGGTGTCGCCCGGCACGGGCGCGGCGCTGCGGTTGCTGGCGGCCTCCGTGGACGCGAAGGCGGTGGCCGAGATCGGCACCGGCACCGGCGTCTCCGGCATCCATCTGCTGTACGGCATGCGCCCCGACGGGGTGCTGACCACCGTCGACCCCGAGCCGGAGCACCAGCAGTTCGCCCGCCAGGCCTTCCGCGCCTGCGGCTTCGCCAGCAACCGGGCCCGCTTCATCCCGGGCCGCGCGCTGGACGTCCTGCCCCGCCTCGCCGACGCCGGCTACGACCTGGTGTTCTGCGACGGCGACCGGCAGGAGGTCATGGACTATCTCGCTGAATCGTTGCGCCTGTTGCGTCCGGGTGGCCTCGTGGTCTTCGAGGGCGTCTTCGCCAACGGCCGCACGGTGGACTCGGGGCCGCAGCCCACGGAAGTGCTGCGGCTGAGGGAACTGCTGCGGGCCGTCCGCGAGACCCAGGAGCTGATGCCCTCACTGCTGCCGGTCGGCGACGGGCTGCTCTGCGCCGTCAAGCGATAGCGACAGGAGCAGCAGTTCCAGGAGCAGTGGTTCCAGGAGCAGCCGCTTCCACCCCGTACCGCCATCCGGGTGTCCGTCCGGGCAGACCGCTGCCCCGGCACCTCAGGAGATGCCGGGGCAGCCGAAAGGGTATGGTCGCGTTCCGCGTCAGCCGACGACCTTCTTGAGGGCGTCGCCGAGCGCGTCGGCCTCGTCAGGGGTCAGCTCGACGACGAGCCGACCGCCGCCTTCGAGCGGAACGCGCATGACGATGCCCCGCCCCTCCTTGGTCACCTCGAGCGGGCCATCGCCCGTCCGCGGCTTCATGGCCGCCATGCTCGTTCCCCTTCCTGAAACCAGCTCATCGCCAAAGCCGACGGCCCTGGAGGGCACGCGCGTCAAAGTGGGACACGCGACACCGGCATCGAACACATTGCTTCCAGGCCATTATCCCGCATCGCGGGACCCGATGACCAACATCAGTCGGCATCGCTTGGGCAACGCGCGCGAGCAAAACCACTCAATTCGGCGATGTGGCTGCGATACTCCGCCGCCGCGCGGATCCGGACGTGCTGTGAACGCTCCCGATTTCTTTGACGCAGGTCACACGTCCGCTCCGGTCCCCGCACGACGATCTCCGCCATGCTGTCCTGTGGACATCCGGTCCATCGGACGCAGCGGAGGGGAAACGCCATGACCGACACCGTGCTCTACGAGGTGAGCGACGGACTCGCGACGATCACGCTGAACCGCCCCGAGGCGATGAACGCGCTGAACATCGCCACGAAGGTCGCTCTGCGGGAGGCGGTCGAGTCGGCGGCGCAGGACGACGCCGTACGGGCCGTGCTGCTGACCGCGGCCGGGGAGCGGGCGTTCTGCGTGGGCCAGGACCTCAAGGAGCACATCGGGCTGCTGGCCGACGGCTCGACGGAGGTCATGAGCACGGTCAAGGAGCACTACAACCCGGTGGTGCGCGCCCTGACCGAGATGCCCAAGCCGGTGGTGGCCGGGGTGAACGGGGTCGCGGCGGGCGCCGGCTTCGGGATCGCGCTCGCGGCCGACTACCGGGTGGCGGCGGACACCGCGGCCTTCAACACGTCGTTCGCGGGGGTGGCGCTGACCGCGGACTCCGGCATCTCGTGGACGCTGCCGCGGGTGGTGGGGCCGGGCCGCGCCGCCGACCTGCTGCTCTTCCCGCGGACCATGTCGGCCCGGGACGCGCACGACCTCGGGATCGTGAACCGTCTGGTGCCGTCCACCGATCTGCCCGCGGAGGCGGAGAAGGTGGCGCGGGCGCTGGCCTCGGGGCCGACGGTGGCGTACGGGGCGATCAAGGAGTCTCTGGCCTACGGGGCCACCCACACCCTGTCGGAGACCCTGGACAAGGAGGACGAGCTCCAGACCCGGGCCGGGGCCTCCGAGGACCACGCGATCGCCGTACGGGCGTTCGTGAACAAGCAGGCCCCCGAGTACCTGGGCCGCTAGGCACCCGAGGCCCGTACCCGGGCCGTCCGGACTCAGCCCGTTCGCACGACGCACGTCTCCAGGTGGTCGTCCACCAGTCCGCAGGCCTGCATCAGGGCGTACGCCGTCGTGGGGCCCACGAAACGCAGGCCGCGCTTCTTCAGGGCCTTGGACAGGGCCGTGGAGTCCGGGGTGATCGCCGGGACGTCACCGAGCGTCTTCGGCACCGGGTGCGAGGCCGGGGCGTGGGACCAGATCAGCTCGTCCAGCTCCCCCGGGGTCCATTCCGCCAGCACGCGCGCGTTGGCCAGCGTCGCGTCGACCTTGGCGCGGTTGCGGATGATCCCGGGGTCCAGGAGCAGGCGCTCGCGGTCGGCCTCGTCGAAGGTCGCCACCTTGGCGATCTCGAAGCCCGCGAAGGCCGCCCGGAAGGTCTCGCGGCGGCGCAGGATGGTGATCCAGGACAGGCCGGACTGGAAGGCCTCCAGGCTGAGGCGTTCGTACAGGGCGTCGTCGCCGTGGACGGGGCGGCCCCACTCCTCGTCGTGGTACGCCACGTAGTCCGGGGTGGACAGCGCCCAGGGGCAGCGCAGCGCCCCGTCCGGGCCCGCGAGGGCGGCGCCGGTCACCGCTGCTCCTCGTGACCGTGGTCCGGCTTCTCCATGCTCACGTGGGCGGTGGCCCGGGCACCGGCCAGCGCGGACTCCAGGTCGGCGATCCGGGCGTCCCGCTCGGCGAGTTCGGCGCCGAGCCGGCTGAGGGCGTCGTCCACGTCGGCCATGCGGTAGCCGCGGGCGGCGAGCGGGAAGCGCAGGCTGTCGATGTCGGCGCGGTCCACCGGGCGGTCGGGCGGCAGGGGGTCCTGGAGCCGCTCGGGGGCGACGTCGGGCAGCGGACCGTCGCTGTCGCCACCGCCCACCACGGCGAGCGTCACCGCGGCGACCACGACCGCGAGCGCGATGACCAGGAACAAGAACATAACCATCGCTGAGGTCCCCATGGTCCCTGCCGGCGGCCGGCCGCCGGCGTCGAATGTGTCAGGGTCCGATCGTGCCATGCGAGTCTGACAGTTAGGGTCGCAGGCGGCCGCGGAAGCCGAAGACACAGGCGGCTGAAGCCGAGGACACAGACGTGGGAAGTGAGGTCACAGGGGATGCTCAGGCTGGGCAGGCGCTCCTTCGCGGCGCACGAGCCGGTGATCATGGCGATCGTGAACCGGACCCCCGACTCCTTCTACGACCAGGGGGCCACGTTCCTCGACGAGCCCGCCCTCGCGCGCGTGGAGCAGGCGGTGGCCGAGGGCGCAGCCATCATCGACATCGGCGGGGTCAAGGCGGGGCCCGGGGAAGAGGTGTCCGCCGAGGAGGAGGCGCGACGGACCGTGGGGTTCGTGGCGGAGGTGCGGCGGCGGTTCCCGGACGTGATCATCAGCGTCGACACCTGGCGGGCGTCCGTCGGTGCGGCGGTGTGCGAGGCGGGGGCGGATCTGCTCAACGACGCGTGGGGCGGGGTCGATCCGGGCCTCGCGGAGGTCGCGGCGCGGTACGGGGTGGGGCTGGTGTGCACGCATGCGGGGGGCGCGGAGCCGCGTACCCGGCCGCACCGGGTGACGTACGACGACGTCATGGCGGACATCCTGCGGGTCACCGTGGGACTGGCGGAGCGTGCGGTGTCGCTCGGGGTGCCGCGGGAGTCGGTGCTGATCGATCCCGGGCACGACTTCGGGAAGAACACGCGGCACAGCCTGGAGGCGACGCGGCGGCTCGGGGAGATGGTCTCCACCGGGTGGCCGGTGCTGGTGTCGCTGTCGAACAAGGACTTCGTGGGCGAGACGCTGGACAAGCCGGTGAAGGAGCGGGTGGTGGGGACCCTGGCGACGACGGCGGTGTCGGCCTGGCTGGGGGCGCAGGTGTACCGGGTGCACGAGGTCGCGGAGACCCGGCAGGTGCTGGACATGGTCGCGTCGATCGCGGGGCACCGGCCGCCTGCGGTCGCTCGTCGGGGGCTGGCGTAAGACGTTTTTCGCCCCCGCCGCCCCTACCCGTCCCGTCCTCCAGGGGCTGCCGCCCCTTCGACCCCGCTCCCAGGGGCTCCGCCCCCGGACCCCCGCTCCTCAAACGCCGGAGGGGCTGCATTGCCGACCGTTCGCATTTCAGCCTCGGTCCAGGCGATCTCAGCCCGTCCGGCGTTTGAGGACGAGGCCCCTTTCAGGGCCGAAGCGGGGGTCCGGGGGCGGCAGCTCCTGGCAACGGCGCCGTACCAAGACCCCGGTTCAAGCCCGGCGCTAGCGTCCCGCCTCCTTCGACACCAACGCCACCGCCTCGTCCACGTCGTCGGTCACGTGGAACAGGAGCAGGTCCTTCTCCGAGGCCTTGCCCTGGGCGACCAGGGTGTTCTTGAGCCAGTCGACCAGGCCGCCCCAGTACGCGCTGCCGAACAGCACGATCGGGAAGCGGGTGACCTTCTGGGTCTGGACCAGGGTCAGCGCCTCGAAGAGTTCGTCTAGGGTGCCGAGGCCGCCCGGGAGGACGACGAAGCCCTGCGCGTACTTCACGAACATCATCTTGCGGACGAAGAAGTAGCGGAAGTTGAGGCCGATGTCGACGTAGGGGTTGAGCCCCTGCTCGAAGGGCAGCTCGATGCCGAGCCCCACCGACGTGCCCTTGGCCTCGCAGGCACCCTTGTTGGCCGCCTCCATGGCGCCCGGGCCGCCGCCGGTGATGACCGCGAAGCCGGCCTCCACCAGGCCCCGCCCGAGCCGCACGCCCGCCTCGTACTCCGGGGAGTCGGCCGGTGTCCGAGCGGAGCCGAACACACTGATCGCGGGCGGGAGTTCGGCGAGGGTGCCGAAGCCCTCGATGAACTCCGACTGGATGCGCAGCACGCGCCAGGGGTCGGTGTGGACCCAGTCCGAGGGGCCGCCCGCGTCCAGCAGGCGCTGGTCGGTGGTGCTCGCCGTGACCTGGTCCCGCCTGCGGAGGACCGGTCCCAGGCGCTGCTCCTCCGGCGGCTGCTTCTTGCCCTCGGGGTTCCCGGTAGCCATGTGCGCTCCCTCCGCTTGCCTGGTCTTTCCATCTCAGCGTAGATCTACGCGGGTTACGGAGGGGGGACGTCCGCGTGTCCGGCACGAAGCACCACCGCGCCGCCCGGTGTCCTCACGCCGTCAGCCAGGCCCTCAGCTTCTGCTCCGCCTCCGGGATCAGCGAGACCTTCACGCGCTCGTCCAGCTTGTGCGCGAGCAGCGGCTCACCGGGGCTGTAGTTCACCGCGGGCACGCCGAGCGCGCTGAAGCGGGAGACGTCGGTCCAGCCGAACTTGGGGCGGGCGACGCCCCCGACCGCGGCCATGAAGGCCTGGGCGACGGGGTGGGTGAGGCCGGGGCGGGCGCCGCCGGTGTGGTCGTCGACGGTGAACTCGTCGACCCCGCAGTCCGCGAAGAAGTCCCGCACGAAGGCCTCCGCCTCGGCCTCGCTGCGGTCGGGCGCGTAACGGAAGTTGACCGTCAGGACGCAGGAGTCGGGGATGACGTTGGTGGCCACGCCGCCCGTCACGCCGACCGCGTTGAGGCCCTCGTGGTACTCGAGGCCGTCGACGACCGGCTTGCGCGGCTCGTACGCGGCCAGCTTGGCGAGGGCCGGGCCGGCCTTGTGGATCGCGTTGGACCCCATCCACGCGCGCGCGGAGTGCGCACGCTCTCCGTTGAACGTCAGCAGCACCCGCAGGGTTCCCTGGCAACCGCCCTCGACCTGGTTGTCCGTGGGCTCCAGCAGGACCGCGAAGTCGCCCTCCAGCCACTCCGGGTGGGCCTCGGCCACATGTCCCAGGCCGTTGAGGTGGGCCGCGACCTCTTCGTTGTCGTAGAAGATGAACGTGAGGTCGCGGTTGGGCTCGGGGACGGTCGCCGCGATGCGCAGCTGGACCGCGACGCCGGACTTCATGTCGCAGGTGCCGCAGCCCCAGAGGTAGCCCTCGTCGTCGAGCCGGGAGGGGACGTTTCCCGCGATGGGCACGGTGTCGATGTGGCCGGCGAGGATGACGCGTTCCGGGCGGCCGAGGTTCGTGCGGGCGACGACGTTGTTGCCGTGCCGGTCGACCGTGAGGTGCGGCAGGGCGCGCAGGGCGGTCTCGATCGCGTCCGCCAGGGGCTTCTCGGTGCCGCTCTCGGAAGGGAAGTCGACGAGCTGCGCGGTGAGCTGAGCCGCGTCGAGGGAAAGGTCAAGAGGGGTGTCGGCCATGCTGTCGACCCTAGCGCCCCCCGCCGCCCGCCCCTCTGTCCCCATCGGGCTCTGGCTCCTCAGTACTCTCCAGTATCTTGTGCGGATGCCAGAGCCGTTGCCCCCCACCCGCAAACGCCGTGGCCGCCTCCTGCGCTTCGCCGCGGCCCTCGTGATCCTGTGCGCGGTCGCCGGTTATCTCGTGGTGCAGTACGTCACCGGAGGCCCGGGCGGTCCGGGATGCAAAGTCGTCTCCGGCGAGGCGGGCGGACCGTCGTACGAGTTCACGCCCGAGCAGGCGGTGAACGCGGCGACGATCACCGCCGTCGGCACCGGGCGCGGGCTGCCCGAGCGGGCCGTGGCCATCGCGCTGGCCACCGCCCTCCAGGAGTCGGGGCTGCGCAACATCTCGCACGGCGACCGCGACTCGCTGGGCCTGTTCCAGCAGCGTCCCTCGCAGGGCTGGGGCACCCCGCAGGAGATCCTCGACCCGACCTACGCGGCGGGCGAGTTCTACAAGCACCTGGTCAAGGTGGCGGACTACCAGAAGCTGCCGCTGACCGTCGCCGCGCAGCGGGTGCAGCGCAGCGGCTATCCGGAGGCGTACGCCAAGCACGAGCCGGACGCCACCGTGCTCGCCGCAGCCCTCACCGGCACCTCGGCGGCCACCCTGACCTGTGACGGCCGCCAGGACCCCGTACAGGCGGCCGCCACCGGTTCGGTGGGCGCCACGACCCAGCAGGCCGCGACGGGCCCGGACGGGGTGCGGTCGGCCCTGGTACGGGACTTCGGGCGGGACGTGCTGGAGACGACCGCGGCGGAGGTGGGCGCCGAGGCGTCGCCGCGCGCGCTGTCCGCCCCCGGTGACGGGCGGACCGTGACCCTTCCGGTGCGCAAGGACACGAGCCGGGGTGCCGGCCGCAGTCTCACGGAACGCGGCTGGCAGCTCGCGCACTGGGCGGTCGCCAACTCCTCCGCGCTGCGCATCGAGCGGGTCTCGTACGCCGGGCGGCAGTGGACCGCGGGCAGCACGGACAGCCAGTGGCGTCCGGCAAGCGGCGAGAGCTCCACGGGGTCGGTGCGGATCCTCACGGCACGGTAGTTCGGAAGATCACCTGGGAGGGTCACGTCCGGCCGCCGCGGGAGCGGGTGTGCGCAGGTTTTCGCCGCGTCACCCCCGTATCCGCCAGAACCCTTGAGAACAAAGGGCTCCAAGGATTCGACGGACTTTCAGACCGGTAGCTTTTTGCCCGTTTTTATCCGGAGGTGATAATGCGACGCATTGCCAACTCTTTACGTTGGGCCTCCGCAACCTTCGTCGGCTTCGAGCGGTAGTCACGGCGTCCTAGCAACGTTTCCTCGTCGAAGGAGCAACATGTCCCTCCCCCTGACCCGCAGGATCGCCCGTGCCGCGCTGCTCGTCGCTGCGGGAGCGGCAGCCGGGGTCGGTGCGGCCGGCGCCGCCAGTGCGGCCCCCGCGCAGCTGCCGGCTGCCCCGAACCTCGGCGGCCTGACCGCTCTGGACGGGGCGCACGTCGGCAACACGGTGGACGGTGCGGCGCAGAACCTGGCCGGGACCGCGGGCAAGGCCGGTGGCAAGGCGGTCGAGAAGGCCGTGCCGACCGCGGGCAAGACCGGCGGCAAGGCCGTGAAGAAGGCGGCTCCGGCCGCGCAGAAGACGGCGGGCGAGGCCGCCGGTTCCGCCGGGGGCCTCCTCGGGGACACCACGTCCACGGCCACGAAGGGCGGCCTGCCGACCGACTCCCTCACCAAGGGCGGAGGCCTGCCGTCGGCGGACACCCTGCCGGTGAAGAGCCTCCCGCTCGGCTAGTACCCCGCGCGTACGCCGAAGGGGCCCGGAGATCTCTCCGGGCCCCTTCGGCGTACGGCAGAAGCAGTCACAGACGTTCCACGGCCGCCCGTACCCGCTCGTCGGTCGCCGTCAGGGCCACGCGGACGAACTTCTCGCCTGCCTCGCCGTAGAAGTCGCCCGGAGCCACCAGGATGCCCCGGTCGGCCAGGTGGTCGACCGTGGACCAGCAGGACTCGTCACGGGTGGCCCAGAGGTAGAGGCTGGCCTCGCTGTGCTCGATGCGGAAGCCGTGGTCCAGGAGGGCCTCGCGCAGCAGGGTCCTGCGGGCCGCGTAGCGCTCACGCTGCTCACGCACGTGCGTGTCGTCGCCCAGGGCCGCCACCACCGCCGCCTGGGTCGGCGCCGACGTCATCATGCCGCCGTGCTTGCGGATCTCCAGGAGGGGCGCGAGGACCGCCGGGTCGCCCGCCAGGAAGGCCGCGCGGTAGCCCGCGAGGTTGGACCGCTTGGAGAGCGAGTGGACGGCCACGATGCCGTCGTAGGAGCCGCCGTTCACGTCCGGGTGGAGCACCGAGACGGGGTCGGCCTCCCAGCCGAGCTCCAGGTAGCACTCGTCGGAGAAGAGCAGGATGCCGTGCGACCGGGCCCAGGCGACGATCCTCGTCAGCTCGTCCCTGGACAGCACCTTGCCGGTCGGGTTCGACGGCGAGTTGAGCCACAGGAGCTTCAGGCCCGCCGGGTCCAGCTCGGTCGGGTCGTCGTAGACCTCGTACTCGGCCCGGGCGAGGCGCGCGCCCACCTCGTACGTCGGGTACGCCAGGCGCGGGTAGGCGACCCGGTCGCCCGGGCCCAGGCCAAGCTGGGTGGGGAGCCAGGCGACGAGTTCCTTGGAGCCGACGATCGGCAGGACGTGCCGGTGGGTGACCTCGCGGGCGCCCAAGCGGCGCTCGACCCAGCCGGTGATCGCGTCGCGCAGCGCCGGGGTGCCCCAGACGGTCGGGTAGCCCGGGGAGTCCGCCGCGTCGATCAGAGCCTTCTGGATCAGGTCGGGGACCGGGTCGACAGGGGTGCCGACGGAGAGGTCGACGATGCCGCCGGGGTGCTCGAGAGCCTTCTTCTTGTACGGCTCCAGCTTGTCCCAGGGGAAGGTGGGCAGGCGGTCGGAGACTGCGGACACGGCTGTCGCGCTCGCTTTCGGGTCGTACGGCAAAACGCCTCGGTCCCGCACGGCCGTGATCAGGGATGATCAGGCCGTACGGGACCGAGGCGGCACGCCTGGGGGTGCCGGATGATCAGGCCTGCGGCGGCAGCGCGGCGATGAACGGGTGGTCCCGCTCGATCAGGCCGAGCTTGCTGGCGCCACCGGGCGAACCGAGGTCGTCGAAGAACTCGACGTTCGCCTTGTAGTAGTCCTTCCACTCATCCGGGGTGTCGTCCTCGTAGAAGATCGCCTCGACCGGGCACACCGGCTCACAGGCACCACAGTCGACGCATTCGTCCGGGTGGATGTACAAGGACCGGGAGCCCTCGTAGATGCAGTCGACCGGGCACTCCTCGATGCAGGCCTTGTCCTTCACGTCGACACAAGGCTGCGCGATGACGTAGGTCACGCTGTCGTTCCTCCTCCATAGGGCGCTGGCGGGCCTCCTCAGGCTCCGCCGCCTCGCGCGCGGGAGCGCGGCGTCGTCGATGCCCGCCCCTAGTATCTCCGTTCTTGGCCATGATCCGAACAGGAGGGGTGAACTGACCTGTGGAAATCTCCGCCGCGGGGCGCCTGGTCGTCCGTATCTCCGCTGCTGACGTGGGGAAACGGGTGTCCGTGCGGTGCCTGGACGAAACCGCCGTCACGCACGAGAAGTTCACCGACACGGTGGGTGTTCTCACATCATGGGACGCCGGTGTGCTGATGATCACGCGACGGGACGGCGAGCGCGTCCGCATTCCGGAGTCCGCGCTGGTGGCGGGCAAGGTGGTCCCCTCCGCCCCGGCGCGTCGCCGGGGGCCCGCCGCCTCGTACGAGGAACTGGCCCGGATCGCCGCGCGCGGCTGGCGGCCGGTGGAGAGCGAGCGGCTCGGTGAGTGGGAGCTGCGTGCCGCCGCCGGGTTCACCCGCCGCGCCAACTCCGTCCTCCCGCTCGGCGACCCCGGGCTGCCGCTCGACGAGGCCCTGGCCGCCGTACGGCGGTGGTACGGCGAGCGCGGGCTGCCGGCCTACATACAGACCGCGACCGGCGCCGACGGCACCCAGGAGGTGCTGTGCGCGGAGCTGGAGACGCGCGGGTGGACGCGGGAGGTGACGGCGGAGCTGTGGACGGGGGCCCTGGCCCCGGTCGCGGACCGTTCCGGTGACGGTGTGGTCCTGTCCCGGGAGGCCGACGCGGGCTGGCTGGCGCGCTACCAGCGCAAGGGCGTGAGCGAGGTGGCGCTGCGGGTGCTCGGCAGCGGGCCCTCGGTGTGGTTCGCCACGGTTTCCTCGGAGACGGGAGGGGCACCGGCAGCGATCGGGCGGTGTGTCGTCGACGGCCGCTGGGCCGGGTTCGCCGCGGTCGAGGTGGATCCCGCGCTACGGCGACGGGGGCTGGCCTCGACCGTGATGGCGGCGCTGGCGCAGCGGGCGCTGGAGGAGGGCGCGTCGGCCGCGTGGCTCCAGGTCGAGTCGGACAACGCCGGGGCGCGGGCTCTGTACGAGCGGATGGGGTTCAGCGCACACCACGCCTACCACCACTACCGCGAGCCGGATGTCTCCGGCGCCGCACGGTAGTAGCGATCGCCGCGAAAGGGCACAAGCCGGCTATGCGTCCCCCGAATCCTCCGTATCCGCCGCCGCACCCGCCCCCGTCCGAGCGTTCCGCCGAACTGCGGCGGCGGTTCGCCGAACAGGCACGGTCCGAGCGGCCGGACCTGTCCGCGCTGTGCCTGCTGGTGGCGGCGCAGGCGGACGGGACCCTCGACGAAGCCGGGATCGACGCGGCCGAGATCGAACTCGACGAGCTGGCCGGGCGGTTGCCGTTCAGGCCGGGTGGACCGCGATCGTGGGCGGTGGCGCTGCGGGAGCTGCTCGGGGACCGGTGCGGGTTCCGCGGCTCCGCGGCGGACTACCAGCGCCTGGAGTCCTCGCTGCTGCACGAGGTGCTGCGGCGGCGCAGGGGGCTGCCGATCCTGCTGTCCGTGGTGTGGATGGAGGTGGCCCGGCGGGCGGGGGCGCCGGTGTACGGGGTGGCTCTGCCGGGGCACTTCGTGGTGGGGTTCGGGCCGCCGGAGGAGCAGGTGCTGGCGGATCCCTTCGACGGCGGGCGGGTGCTGGCGGGTTCCGACGCCGAGGTGCTGGTGGCGGGGGCGACGGGGGCTTCGCTGGACCCGTCGATGCTGCGGCCGGCGGATCCGCTGGAGGTGGTGCAGCGGATCCTGAACAACGTGCGGGTCTGGGCCACGGCTCGGCCGGAGCGGTCGGACGTGGGGCTGTGGGCCGTGGAGTTGGCGTTGCTGCTGCCCTCGCATCCGGCGCGACTGCGGTACGAGCGGGCGCAGTTGCTGGTGCAGCGGGGGGACTTCGTCGAGGGGGCCGGGGAGTTGGAGGCGTATGCGGGGGTGGTGGCGGCGGTGGATGAGGTAGCGGCGGATCGTCTGCGACAGCAGGCGCAGGCCGCGCGGGCGAGGTTGAACTAAGGCCGTCGTAGCGTCTACAGGTCCGTGGTGGCTGGTCGCGCAGTTCCCCGCGCCCCCGGGTGGGTCACAGCCAGCCCTTCTCTCTTGCGATGCGAACTGCCTCGGCCCTGTTTCTCACCGCCAGCTTCTGGATCGCCGTCGACAGGTAGTTGCGGACCGTGCCCTGGGAGAGGTGGAGTTCCTTGGCCAGTTCCGCGTTGGTGGAGCCGTCCGCCGCTGCCCGGAGGACCTCTCGCTCCCGGTCCGTCAGCGGGTTCGCGCCCTCCGCGAGGGCCGCTGCCGCGAGGGTGGGGTCGATGACCCGCTCTCCCGCCAGCACCTTCCGTACCGCTTCCGCGAGTTGGGCCGCGGGGGCGTCCTTGACCAGGAAGGCGTCGGCGCCCGACTCCATCGCGCTGCGGAGGTAGCCGGGGCGGCCGAAGGTCGTGAGGATGACCAGCTTGACCGCCGGGAGTTCCTTGTGGAGCTGGGCCGCCGCCTCGATGCCGGTGGCGCCGGGCATCTCGATATCCATGAGGGCCACGTCGATGTCGTGGGCGCGGGCCGCCGCCAGGACCTCGTCGCCGCGGGCCACTTGGGCGACGACCTCGATGTCGTCCTCCAGGCCGAGCAGTGCGGCCAGCGCCTCGCGGACCATCGACTGGTCCTCGGCGAGCAGGACCTTGATCGTGCGGCTCGTCATGGGGCGGATCCTACGTCGGCCGCGGCACCGGCGGGCACACGGGCGACCAGCCGGAAGCCGTGCCGGGTGCCGGTGGCCTCCAGGGTGCCGCCGGCCTTCTCCAGGCGTTCGGTGAGGCCGGTGAGGCCGTTGCCGTGCCCCTTGCCGGAGCCGTTGGATCCATCGTCCTCTACGGAGAGTTCGAGCATCGGTCCGTCGAGGGTCTGGCGGCGCAGCAGCTCGACCGTGCAGCGCCGGGCCCCGCTGTGCCGTACGACGTTGGTGATCGCCTCGCGCAGGGCCCAGGCAAGGGCCGCCTCGCTGTCCTCGGGGACGCCGGTGAGGTCCGGTTCGGCGGGGATCCCCGCGGTGACTCCGGCGGCCGTCAACGCGACCTGCGCACCGGCGAGTTCCGCGGCCAGACGGGGGCGCCGGTAGCCGGTGACCGCCTCGCGGACGTCCACCAGGGCCTGGCGGCTGACCTGTTCGATGTCGGCGACCTGCTGGGCGGCCTTGTCGGGGTGGGCAGGGAGCATCCGGCCGGCCAGCTCGCTCTTGAGAGTGATGAGGGACAGGGAGTGACCGAGCAGGTCGTGAAGGTCCCTGGCCAGACGCAGCCGCTCCTCGTTGGCGGCGAGCTGCGCGACCCGTGCCCTCGCCTCGCGCAACTCTATGGTCGTGCGGATGAGTTCACGCACCCCCGTCATCGCGAAGCCGCCCAGCAGGGCCGGGATGAGCAGGGCGCCGATGTAGTCGGTGCCGTCGGCGACGACCAGGGCCAGGCCCGCCATGACGGCGGACACGGCCGGGATCGTCAGGCGGGCGAGCCGCAGCGGCAGGGCCGCGCCGGACGCGATGGAGACGTACACGAAGAGGACGAGCCACTCGCGGCCCAGGGTGAGGACGAGGACGGTCGACTCCGCGGACAGGACCGCGAGTGAACCGAGCACGAACTCCGGGGCGTTGCGGCGGCCGGTCCGGAACAGCAGGGCCAGGTACCAGGCGACGAAGCCCGCGAGGCCGAGCCAGCCGAGGACGACAGCCATGACGCTGTGGCCGCCGTGCACCAGGTCCGAGACGGGCGCGCTCAGATAGACCAGCCAGATGCCCGTCCACAGCATCTTGACCATCAACTGCTTGCGGGTCTCCGGGCGCTTCCCGATGCCCACGCCGGTGCCGCTCACGCCTTCAACGTGTCCTTCCGGTACAGCCAGGCCGCGCCGCCCGCGAACAGGGCGAACGAGACGACCAGGATGGCGATGTCCTGTGCGTGCGGGGCGCGACTCTGTTCGATGGCCTGCCCGAGGGCAGCGTACGCGTGCGTGGGCAGCCATTTGGCGATGTCCTGGAGCCACTGCGGGAACGTCGTCGTCGGCATCCACAGGCCGCCCAGGATCGACAGGCCGAAGTAGGTGATCATCGTGATGGGCCGGACCGCGTCACCGGTGGCGAGGTAGCCGATGGCGACGCCGAGCGCGGCGAAGACCAGGCTGCCGGCCCAGATCGCGCCGGTGAGGGCGAGCCACTGCCAGGCGTCGAGGCGTACGTGCTTCACGGCCGCGGCGACGACGAACACGATCACGATCGAGGGCAGGCTCACCACGGCCGCGCTCGCCGTCTTCGCGAGGACGTAGCCGTGCCCCGGAAGGGTCGTCAGCCGCAACTGCCGTACCCAGCCGCCCTCCCGCTCCTTGGCGATGCGCTCGCTGTTGCCCATCAGGACGGCGGTCAGGGCGCCGAAGGAGGCCATGGAGACCATCATGTAGGTCGGCAGGGTCAGACCCGTGCCGTCGACCTTGCTGGTGCTGTCGGCGTTGCCCGCGATGATCAGGAAGAGCAGCGACGGGTACATCACCGAGAAGAACAGGAACTTCCGGTTGCGCAGGGCGCGGGTGAGTTCCAGCTTGATCAGGCCCCGCGAAGCAAAGGTGTTCATGACTGCTTGGCCTCCTCGGCGGCGGTGATGGCGACGAAGGCCTGCTCCAGACCGAGCCCGGCGACTTCGAGATTGCGGGGGTAGAGGCCGAGGCCGTAGAGGGCGTGGACGGTCGCGTCGGCGTCGGTGGACTGGATGCGGACGGTCTGGCCGGAAATGTCTATGACGCTCAGGAACGGCAGGTTCCGCAGCGGCGCCTCCTCGATGACGCCCTCCAGGTCGAAGGCGATCCTGCGGGCCCCCGCCTTCGCCTTGATCTCGGCCGCGGTGCCGTCGGCCAGCAGACGGCCCCGATGCAGGACCAGCACCCGGTCGGCGATGGCGTCGGCCTCTTCGAGGTAGTGGGTGGCGAAGAGGACCGTACGGCCCTGGTCGGCCTGTTCACGCATGGTGGCCCAGAAGGCCTGCCGGGTGGTGACGTCCATGCCGGTGGTCGGCTCGTCCAGGACGATCAGGTCGCTGTCGCCGGCGGTCGCGAGGGCGAAGCGGACCCGCTGGGCCTGCCCGCCGGAGAGCTTGTTGACCTTGCGGTCGGCGATCTGGGCGACACCGGCGCGGGCGAGGACGTCGTTCGGCTTGTACGGCTTCGGGTGCAGGTCGCAAGCGAGCCGGACCAGCTCCGCGACCGTGACCTCGTCCATCAGGCCGCCGCTCTGGAGCATCGCGCCCACCCGGCCTGCGACGATCGCCTCACGCGGGGTGGTGCCGAAGAGACGGACGCTGCCGCCGTCGGGCTGCTTGAGGCCGAGCAGCAGATCGAGGGTGGTGGACTTGCCGGCGCCGTTGGGGCCCAGCAGCGCCACGGTCTCCCCCGGCCGCAGGGTCAGGGTCAGTCCGTCCACGGCGCGTATCTCGCCGTACGCCTTGCTCACCTGGTCGAAGGCGACCACCGGGGCTGTCGTTGTCATACGGCCATGGTGGCGCCGCGGGTGCGGTGGCGCGCAGTGTCGGCCGTCCGGAGTGCCGCATGACAGATGTCATGCCGGGCGGCACTCCGGGGCGGTCTCCGCTGTTGCGTGCGGGCTCAGCTCGGGTTCGTGTCGATGACCACGACGCGCTGTGCCGCCGTCTTGCCGCGCAGCGCCTTGCCCAGTGCGGAGGCGACGTCCTGCGGCAGGACGTCGCGCTTGCCGCTGGCGCCGTTGATCTGCACGCCGGCGAAGGTGGCGCCGTACGCCTCCTTGAGCGCTTCGAGGTTGTACGTCTCCACGAGCTTGCCGCCGACGGCCTTGAACCCGAGGATCTTCGGCAGGGACACCGCACCGAAGTCGATGCTGTGCGTCGAGTCGGTCTTGATCGTGACGAGTCCGGACATCGCGGGCTCCGCGAACTCCTTCATCATCCGGTCGACCTCGGCATTGGACACCGACGGCTGCTTGGTGGTCGTCGGGAGCGTGACCGTGCCGGACGTGCCGGTCTCCACCTGGGTGCGGTACGCCTGCTCGACCGCGGCGGTCGACCTGGCGACGTCGATGCCCTTGCCGGGCTTGCCGTAGACGGCGACGGCCTTGCCGTTCTTGAACTTGATCGTGCCGTCGGTGGTCGAGCCGGCGCCGCCCGAGGCGTTCTCCAGGGCCGCCTGGAGCTTCTCCTCGTCCACCGGCATGACCGGGTCGACGATCCGGTGGTTGCCGAAGAGGGAGCCGATGACCGAGACGGGGTTGTAGTCGCTCTTCGCGGCCGCGGCGACCGTGGCCTGGTCGTCGAGCTGGAGGCCCGCCTGGTCCGGCTTGAGCGCGATGGTCCTGCCGTCGACCGAGAGCTTCAGGGGAGCGTCGACCGACTTGCCGAGGGAGTCGTCGAGCTTCTTGACGGCGTCGTCGCGGGTGCCGCCGCCGATGTCGACGCCGAGCACGGTGGTGCCCTTGGGGACGTCGGAACGGTTCATCAGCAGACCGGCTCCGTAGGCGCCGACCCCGAGGAGGACCACGGTGCCGCCGACCATCGCGAGCTTGCTGCGGCCCTTCTTTTTCTTCTTCTTCGACGAGGCCGCGGTGTTCTGCGAGGCGCTGTCGGGTGCCTTCGGGGCGGTGCGGGTGTCGGCGCCGCCCGGGCCCTGGGTGCCCGGGGGCACGACCGGGATGCCGCTGGTGACGGTGTGTCCGGAGACGTTGTCCGGGGTGCCGTAGCCGGGGGCGCCCGGTCCGGGGGCCGGCTTCTGCGGGGTGAGGATCGCGGTGTCGTCGCTCAGACCGCCACCGGGGCCCATGCCGCCACCGGGGCCCATGCCGGTGCCGGGGGCCGTACCGAGGCCGGGACCGGCGCCGAGGGCCCCGCCGGGGGCGCCGCCGAGCGTGGGAGGGCCACCCGGGCCGCCAGGACCGGCGGGAGCGCCGGGGCGGCCGCCGATGCCGTTGGGGGCGCTGGGGCCGCTGCGGCCACGGGGGCCGCCGGGGCCTCGGGAGCCACCCGGGCCGGCTTGACCGTTGGGAGTGCCCTGGCCGGCAGGGCCGCCCTGACCGCCGAAGCCGTCCGGCCCGGTGAACGACTCGCCGCCGAAGGACTCGGCCCCGGCGAAGGGGTCCGGTCCGGCAGGCGGTACGACCGGGCCGTCACCGGTGACCGGGCCACCCGTGGGGCCCGCGGGGCCCTGGGGTCCGCCCGGGCCGGCGGGGCCCTCCGGTCCGCCGAAGCCGCCGCCGTAGTCGATCCGGCCGCCCTGGCCGCCGTAGTCGATGCCGCCGTTCTGACCGCCCGGGCCGGCGGGGCCGCCCTGTCCGCCCTGGCCGCTCTGGCCGCCGAAGCCGCCCTGCCCGTTCAGGGCGTCCTGGCCGGCCTGGCCGCCGTAGCCGCCCTGGCCGTTCGCGCCGTTCGGTCCGGCAGCGGTGCCGTTGCCGTTCTCCGCGAAGTACGGGAGGTCGTCGCGGCGGGGTTCCTGGCCGCGCTGGCCGGGGCCCAGCGGGCCCGCGTTGAGGGCCTCAGTGACGTCGAAGGAGCCGGTGCCGCCGCCGTGGCCGGGGGCCACCGGGCCGCCGGTCGCGCCCGGGAGCCCGGCGCCGTTCGTACCGCCGGAGCGCGAGCCGCTCGGCACGCTCATGGAGCCGACCACACCACCGGGCCGGCCACCGGAGCGCGCACCGCCCGCACCCGGGCCGCCGTGGCGGGGCCCGGACGCACCGGCACCACTGGGCCCACCGGCACCCGCAGCCGCGCCCGGCGCTCCGGGCGCACCCGCACCCGAACCGCCCGGCAGACCGGCCCCGTTGGTCCCGCCGCCGCCCGGACCGCCCTTGGCGGGGCCGGACTTGCGGGGCGCGAACCAGTCGCTCGCCTTCTCCTCGGCGGGCGGAGCGGGTTCGGCGGGGAGTTCGACGGTGCCCGTGGTCGAGGAGGAACTCGGCGCCGGCGCCTCGGTCTCCGCACCTCGGTCGACGGGGCTGTCCGTCTCACCAACGGGCTGGCGCACGACGACCGGCGGAATCGGCCGCGACCCCGGGATGTTGATCCGGATCCGGGTCGTCAGCGTGGTCTCGGTCTTGCGCTCCTCCGGCTGCGCGCCCGAACGGCCCGCGTCCGGACCGCCGTCGGACACCTGGGGCGTCCCGTACGGCGGCGTACCCGAGGGGTAGGCGGCTCCGCCGCGCCCGTTGGGCCCGGAGGACGGACTGTCAGTTTCACGACTCAAGGCAGGTTCTCCTGGTTGGCTCCGCCGCCCGTTTCGACCTCACTGCTTCGGGCGTCGGCGGCGCGCACCACCATACTGGCCACTTCTGGCCCGTATCCCACGACCGCCGGGGAAACCCACACGGGACTCGCACGCATCCGATGCGGAGAAGTGGTACGTCACTTGCCAAGTCGGACGGGACCGCCGCCCGGTTGCCGCCCCGACCCAAGGGTGGCGCAGATCACAGCAACTGCCATACCGCCGAGCAGGAAGAGGTAGGAGCCGCTTCCTGCGGCGAAGACGAAGTCGCCTTCCGGTCGGCTGGCGGTGAGGAAGATGACGGCGACCATCCAGCCACCGGCGGGCGCGACGGCCCCGGCCCGGCTGTCGGCGGCGCGTGCCCCGCCGAGCAGCAGTCCCGCCTCACCGAGGAGAGCGAGCAGCAGGCCCCAGGGGAACCAGCCGCCCTGCACCAGCGCCCCGGCGAGCCCGACGAGCGCGCCGAGCACGAAGAGGCCGAGGTAGGCGGCGGCCCGGCCGGCCGACGGGCGTTGCAGGGGCTGGGCCAGCATCGACGTCCGGTCGTTCATGACGCGCCCTCGATCCCGGAGAACAGGTCGCTCTCCCTGGTGCCGCCGTGTTCCCCTCTCACCAATTCGTAGTACTCGGTGGTGAAGAGGGGTTGCGCGAGTTCGTTGGAGAGCGCGAAGTACGCCCCCGACACATCGATCTGGGTCGCGTGTGCGGCCATCGCGGCGCTCTTGGCGGCGGCGTACGCGGTGCCGTCGATCTCGGTGGTGATCCGCTCGTCGTCGACCACGCCCGGCACGTCGTCGAGGACGCCGGCCTTGCCGAAGGGGAGCGCGGCCAGGTCGTCCTGGAGGCGGGCGAAGGCCTGCTCGCCGACCGTGCGCGGGACGCGGTTCCAGTAGACCTTCGGGATCTCCCACCCGGCGTCGGCGGCGAGCTCGACGGCTCGCATGGCGACGCGGTGGGCCTGGATGTGGTCGGGGTGGCCGTACCCGCCCTGCTCGTCGTAGGTGACGAGGACCTGGGGGCGGACCTCCAGGATCACCTCGACCAGGTGGGCGGCGGCGGTGTCGACGTCGGCCTGCCAGAAGCAGGCGGGGTCGTCGTTGTCCGGCAGGCCCATCATTCCGGAGTCCTGGTAGCGCCCGGCACCCCCGAGCAGGCGGAAGTCCGCGACGCCGAGCTCACCCATGGCCGCGGTGAGCTCGCCCCGGCGGTGCTCGCCGAGCGCGGCACCGGCCAGGTGACGCAGCCCGGGCGGGATGACCTCGCCGAGCTCGCCGAGGGTGCAGGTGACCAGGGTCACCCGGGCGCCCTCGGCCGCGTACCTGGCCATGGTCGCGCCGTTGTTGATCGACTCGTCGTCCGGGTGCGCGTGCACCAGGAGCAGACGCCGAGCGGGCTGTTCCGTCATGGCCCCAGCCTACGAGGGGCCACCGACAGTCCCGCGCAGCCGGGTCGTCGAGGACGGGTCAGAACTTGATACTGCCGATCATGCCCGCGATGTTCGTCGTCAGCTCGCTGATCGTCGGGGCGATCGAGGAAGCCGCGAGATAGAAGCCGAGCAGGATGCACACGACCGCGTGTCCGCCCTTCAGACCCGACTTCTTGATCAGAAGGAAGACGACGATCGCCAGCAGCACCACCGCCGAAATCGAGAGTGCCACGGCGGCTCACCTCCAAAGATCCCAGGGACGCGGGGGGTCGGACCAGGGGGCAGATAAATCCATACGTCAGCCAGCAGGTTCATACCCACTATGCGGTAGTGATCATAACTATCCGTGGCTGCGCATCGGTCGGCGCACGGCCGCACAAGGGGGCGCATGGCCAATATGGTCGGGTCATGACGACTGAGCCTGACTCCTTTCCCCGCACGCACGCCCGCACCCAGCGCTTCACTCTGGGCGCGCCGCGCGCGTTCACCGTGGCGCCCGACGGGTCTCGTGTCGCCTTCCTTCGCTCCAACTCCGGTACGGACCGGGCCAATTCACTGTGGGTCCTCGACACGGCGGACGGCGGGGAGCGCGTGGCAGCCGACCCGCGCGCCCTCCTGGGCGGCGCGGAGGAGCGTCTGTCGCCCGAGGAGCGGGCCCGGCGCGAGCGCAGCCGCGAGGGCGGCGCGGGAGTGGTCGGCTACGCCACCGACGCGGCCGTCGAGTTGGCCTCTTTCGCCTTGTCAGGGCGGCTTTTCACGGCGGAGCTGCGGGCCGGCACGGCACGTGAACTGCCCGTGCCGGGACCGGTGATCGACCCCCGACCGGCGCCCGACGGGCGGCACATCGCGTACGTCGCGCGGGGCGCCCTGCGGGTCGTGGGCGCCGAGGGCGAGGGCGACCGGGTGCTCGCCGGGCCCGAGTCGAATCAAGTCACCTACGGCCTGGCGGAGTTCGTCGCGGCCGAGGAGATGGGCCGCACCCGGGGCTTCTGGTGGTCGCCGGAGTCGGACCGACTGCTGGTCGCACGGGTGGACGACACGCCGGTGCGGCGCTGGTGGATCTCCGATCCGGCCCACCCCGAGCGTGATCCACAACACGTCCCGTACCCGGCGGCGGGCACCCCCAACGCGGACGTACGGCTGTTCGTGACCGACCTGGGCGGGGCGCGCACGGAGGTCTCCTGGGACCGTGCGAGGTATCCGTATCTGGCCCATGTGCACTGGTCAGCGGCGGGTGCTCCACTGCTGCTCGTACAGGCGCGCGACCAGCGCAGTCAGCTGTATCTGGCGGTCGACCCGGAGTCCGGCGCGACCCGGATGGTGCACGCGGACGAAGATCCGATTTGGCTTGATCTTTTCCCTGGCGTGCCCTGCTGGAGTCCCTCGGGGCAGCTCGTGCGGATCGCCGACGAGGGGGGCGCACGGGTCCTCGCGGTCGGCGAACGGCCGCTCACCGGGCCTCAGTTGCACGTCCGCGCGGTGCTGGACGTAACCGCGGACGACGTGCTGGTCTCGGCCTCGGCCGGCACTCGCGCCGAGTCACCGGAGACCGGCGAGGTGCACGTCTATCGGGTGAACGAGCTCGGAGTGGAGCGCTTGTCGCAGGAGCCCGGCGTGCATTCGGCGGTGCGCGCCGGGGGCGTGACCGTGCTGGTGTCCGCGAGCCTCGACCGGCCGGGCACCCGGGCGCGGGTGCTGCGCGACGGCAAGGAGACGGCGACTGTCACGTCGTATGCGGAAAATCCCGGTTTGACCCCGCGCGTGACCCTCGTCGAGGGGGGCGCACGCAGGATTCCGTGCGCCGTGCTTATGCCGCAGGACTACGCCGGAGACAGCCCCCTTCCGGTTTTGCTGGACCCGTACGGGGGTCCGCACGGTCAGCGGGTGGTCGCCGCGCACAATCCCCACCTCACCTCGCAGTGGTTCGCCGACCAGGGCTTCGCGGTCGTCGTGGCCGACGGCCGGGGCACCCCGGGCCGCTCCCCCGCCTGGGAGAAGGCCGTCCGGGACGACCTTGCGGCCGTGGTCCTCCAGGACCAGGTCGACGCCCTCCAGGCGCTCGCCGGGGACTTCCCGCTCGACCTGGACCGGGTCGCGATCCGCGGCTGGTCCTTCGGCGGCTATCTGGCGGCCCTCGCGGCACTGCGCCGCCCCGACGTCTTCCACGCGGCGGTGGTCGGCGCCCCGGTCACCGATCTGCGCCTCTACGACACCCACTACCAGGAGCGGTACCTCGGCCACCCGGACGAGCAGCCCGAGGTCTACCGGCGCAACTCCCTGGTCGACGACGAGGGCCTGGTCGACGCGGTGGGGCCGCACCGCCCGATGATGATCATCCATGGCCTCGCGGACGACAACGTGGTGGTCGCCCACTCCCTGCGGCTCTCCTCGGCCCTGCTCGCCGCCGGCCGCCCGCACGAGGTGCTGCCGCTGTCCGGGGTGACCCACATGACCCCGCAGGAGACGGTCGCCGAGAACCTGCTGTTGCTTCAGCTGGACTTCCTGAAGCGGTCGTTGGGCCTGGTGTAGGCACGGCAACGGGCCGGGGCGACATGGCGCGCCCCGGCCCGTTTACGGCACCCGCACGGCCGTACGTTCTTCAGCCTGACGTGTCCGTATATCGAGATCGGGTCGGTGAAGTTGCCTCCGTGTTACTCCGGCTCCCCGGGCGGCACGGCCCCGCCCGGCGCGGAGTTGCTGACGGACAGGGTCTCGGCGAAGTGGCAGGCCGAGTCATGGGCGGCCGGTCCGCTGGTGTGCCGGAACTCCGCCGGGACCGCCAGGGCCGGCACCTCCAGGGCGCAGCGCTCCTGTGCCTTCCAGCAGCGGGTGCGGAAGCGGCAGCCGGACGGGATGTTCGTCGGGGACGGGACATCGCCCGCCAGGATGATCCGCTCGCGGTGCTCACGGGCCTCCGGGTCGGGCACCGGCACCGCGGACAGCAGCGCCTGGGTGTAGGGGTGCGTGGGATGGTCGTAGATCTCGGCGTCCTTGCCGATCTCCACGATCCGCCCGAGGTACATCACCCCGACCCGGTCCGAGATGTGCCGGACGATCGACAGGTCGTGCGCGATGAAGAGGTACGACAGCTCGAAGTCGCTCTGGAGCCGGTCGAGGAGGTTGATCACCTGGGCCTGGACGGAGACGTCGAGGGCGGAGACCGGTTCGTCGGCGACGATGACCTCGGGGCGCAGGGCCAGTCCGCGCGCGATGCCGATGCGCTGGCGCTGGCCGCCGGAGAACTGGTGCGGATAGCGGTTGATGTACTCGGGGTTGAGGCCGACGACGTCCAGCAGGTCCTGGACCCTCTTGCGGCGGTCGCCCTTGGGGGCCACCTCGGGGTGGATGTCGTACGGCTCCCCGATGATGTCGCCGACCGTCATCCGGGGGTTGAGCGAGGTGTAGGGGTCCTGGAAGACCATCTGGATGTTGCGGCGGACCGACTTGAGGGCCTTGCCGGACAGCTTGGTGATGTCCTCGCCCTTGTACTTGATCAACCCCTGCGTCGGTCGCTCCAGATTGACCAGCATCTTGGCGACGGTGGACTTGCCGCAGCCGGACTCTCCCACGATGCCGAGGGTCTCGCCCTTGCCGAGCGTGAAGTCCACCCCGTCGACCGCCTTGACGGCACCCACCTGTCTCTTGAACAGGACGCCCTGGGTCAACGGGTAGTGCTTGACCAGTCCACCCACTTCCAGGATCGGCTCAACCATGGAGGCACTCCGTCCAGAAGTGGCAGGCACTGGTCCGCCTGCCGTCCATGCCGTCCATGCCGTCGGCACCGTCCACTTCGTACAGGGGTGGTACATCCGTCCGGCAGACGTCCCGGGCCATCGGGCAGCGGGGGTTGAACGCGCACCCCGGAGGGATGTTCATCAAGTTGGGCGGCAGTCCCTTGATCGCGTACAGCTCCTGGCCCTTCTGGTCGAGACGGGGGATGGAGTCGAGGAGACCGCGCGTGTAGGGGTGGGCGGGGGCCTTGTAGATGTCGTGGACGGGCGCCTGCTCGACGATCCGGCCCGCGTACATGACGGCGATCCGGTCGGCGACGTCCGCGACGACACCGAGGTCGTGGGTGATGAGGATGAGGCCCATGTGGTACTCGCGCTGGAGCTCGGCGAGCAGGTCCATCACCTGGGCCTGGACGGTGACGTCCAGGGCGGTGGTCGGCTCGTCGGCGATGATCAGCGCGGGCTCCAGGGCGAGGGCCATCGCGATCATGATGCGTTGGCGCATGCCGCCGGAGAACTGGTGCGGGTAGTCCTTGACGCGCTCCTTGGCCGCGGGGATCCGCACGTGGTCCATCAGCTCGACGGCCTTCGCGCGGGCGTCCTTCTTCGACATCCCCCGGTGCACGACGAACATCTCGCCGAGCTGGTCGCCGACGGAGAGCACCGGGTTCAGGGAGGAGAGCGCGTCCTGGAAGATCATCGCCATCTCGGCGCCGCGGATCCTGCGCCGCTCGTCCTCCTTGAGCGTGAGCAGGTCCTGGCCCTGGAAGACGATCTCCCCGCCGGTGACCTTTCCGGGCGGTGTGTCGAGGATCCCCATGATCGCCTGCGCGGTCACCGACTTCCCCGACCCGGACTCCCCCAGCACGGCGAGGGTCTCCCCCGCGTCCACCGCGTAGTCGACCCCGTTGACGGCCTTGGCGACCCCGTCCCTGGTCCTGAACTCCACATGAAGATCACGCACTTCGAGCAGCACGACAACTCACCTCGGCTTCGGCGGGAACGTGAGGGGCCCCGCGGGGCGGAGAAACGGGTGATGGGACGGGGGGGTAGGTGCAGTGCGGGGGCCGACAACGCCGTAGCCCTCGAGGCCCACCCGGCGGCGTGGCACGCGACGACATCCCTGACCTCTCCGACCCGTACCGCGGCCGCGACACGGGCGCCGACCGAACCCCCCACCCGCCCGCGAGGCACGACCGCGCAGCACGCCCCACGCCACCTCCGCTCACCTCAGCTTCGGGTCGAGGGCGTCGCGGACCGCGTCGCCGAGCATGATGAAGGCGAGGACGGTGATCGCCAGGGCCCCGGCCGGCCACAGGAGCATGTGCGGGGCGTTGCGGATGTACGCGGAGGCGGCGGAGATGTCGATGCCCCAGCTGACCGTGGGCGGCTTCAGGCCCACGCCGAGGTAGGACAGCGTGGCCTCCAGCGAGATGTACGTGCCGAGCGCGATGGTCGCCACGACGATCACCGGGGCCACCGCGTTCGGGGTGATGTGCCGCAGCAGGAGCCGGGAGTTGGAGGCGCCCAGCGCCCTGGCCGCCTGGACGTAGTCGTTCTGCTTGGCCGTGATGACCGAGCCGCGCGCGATGCGGGAGATCTGCGGCCAGCCCAGCAGCACCATGAAGCCGATCACCGGCCACACCGTGCTGCTGGTGACCACCGACAGCAGGACCAGGCCGCCGAGGACCACCGGGATCGCGAAGAAGATGTCGGTGAGGCGGGACAGGAGCGAGTCCCAGGCCCCCCCGAAGAAGCCCGCGAGGCCGCCGAGGACCGAGCCGAGCAGAGCCACCCCGAGCGTGGCGCACACGCCGACCGTCACCGACGTACGGGCGCCGTACACCGTGCGCGTGTAGACGTCGCAGCCCTGGCCGTCGAAGCCGAAGGGATGGCCCGGCTGGGAGCCCTCCTGGGCCTTGGAGAGGTCGCACTTGAGGGGGTTCCCGGACGCGATCAGCGACGGCCACAGGGAGATGACGACCAGGAAGAGGATCACCAGGCCGGAGATGATGAAGACGGGGTTGCGGCGCAGGTCGCGCCAGGCGTCGGACCAGAGGGAGCGCGGCTTGCCCGAAGGGCCCGAGCCGTCCGGGCGGCCCCCCTCCAGGGTGGTCGCCTCGCTCACCGCGAGGTCCATCGCCCCGCCCATACCGGTCCCTGCGATCGCTCCCTCTGGTTGCTGGGGCTCAGGCATAGCGGATCCTGGGGTCGAGGACGGCGTACAGCAGGTCGACGAGCAGGTTGGCCACCAGGAACACCAGGACGAGGACGGTCACGAAGCCGACCACGGTCTGGGTGTTCTGGCGCAGGATGCCCTGGTAGAGCTGGTAGCCGACGCCGTGGATGTTGAAGATGCGCTCGGTGACGATCGCGCCGCCCATCAGGGCCCCGATGTCGGTGCCGATGAAGGTGACCACGGGGATGAGCGAGTTGCGCAGCAGGTGCCGCACGATGACGCGCTGTCTGGGCAGGCCCTTCGCCACGGCCGTGCGGACGTAGTCGGAGCGGCGGTTCTCGGCGATCGAGGTGCGGGTCAGCCGGGTCACGTACGCCAGGGACACGGAGGCGAGGACCAGGCCCGGCACGATCAGCTCGCCGAAGGTGGCGTCCGTGGACACCGACGGTTTGATCCAGCCCCACTCGACACCGAGCAGCAGCTGGAGCAGCAGGCCGGTGACGAAGGTGGGGACGGAGATCACGACGAGGGTGAGCAGGAGGACCGAGGTGTCGACCGGTCGCCCGCGCTTGAGGCCGGTGACGACACCGAGGGTGATGCCGATGACGATCTCGAAGAGGATCGCGACGATCGTCAGCCGGATGGTCACGGGGAACGCCGACGCCATCAGCTCGGTGACCTTCTGGCCGTTGAACGCGGTGCCGAAGTCGCCGGTGAAGACGTGCCCCATGTAGGTCAGGTACTGCTGCCAGACCGGCTTGTCGAGGCCGAACTCCTTCTTGAGCTGGGCGGACGTCGCCGCGTCGCACTGCTTGTCGCCGCACAGGCCCGCGATGGGGTCGCCCATCACGTTCACCATGAGGAAGATCAGCAGGGTCGACCCGATGAACACCGGGATCATCTGGAGCAGACGCCGGACGACGTACCGTCCCATGGCGGGCTCAGCCGACCTTGATCTCGTTGTAGACCGGGACGCTGAACGGGTTGAGCTTCACGTTGGAGAGCCGCTCGGAGTAGCCCGCGCTGCCGTTCTGGTACCAGAGCGGGATGGCGGCCATGTTGTCCCGTACGACGCCCTCCGCCTCCTGGAACTTCTCGACGGCCTTGGCCGTGTCGGTCTCGGCGTTGGCCTCGTTGACGAGCTTGTCGAAGTCCTTGTTGGACCACTTGCCGTCGTTGGAGGAGGCGTTGGTGTAGTAGAGCGGCTGGAGGAAGTTCTGGATGAGCGGGTAGTCCATCTGCCAGCCCGCCCGGAAGGGGCCGCTCATCTTCTTCGCGGTGATCTGGCTGCGGAAGTCGGCGAAGGTGCCGACCGGGTTGCCGACGCAGGCCTTGTCGTTGCCGAGCGCGTTGTTGATGGAGTTGCAGACCGCGTCGACCCACTCCTTGTGGGAGCCGGTGTCCGCGTTGTACGTGATCTTGACCTGGCCGCCGGGGAGCCCGCCGCCCTCCTGGATGAGCTTCTTGGCCGCGGCGGGGTCGTAGTCGCAGGCGTCCCCGCACAGGCCTTCCTTGAAGCCGCCCTCCTTGCCGAGGACCGGGGAGGTCCAGTCGGTGGCGGGGGTACGGGTCTTCTGGAAGATGGTCTGGGTGATCTGGTCGCGGTTGATGGCCCGGGACAGTCCGGTGCGGACCTTCTCCATGCCGGCCTTGTTCCAGTTCTTGTCGTAGAACGGGAAGGCGAGGGTCTGGATGATGCCGGCGGGAGTGTTGATGTAGCGGTCGCCGAGGTCGCTCTTGACGTTCTTGAGCTGGGCGGCGGGGACGTCGTCGACCAGGTCGAGGTTGCCGGCCATCAGGTCGGTGTAGGCGGTGTTGTTGTCGGTGTAGACCTTGAGGGTCACGCCGCCGTTCTGGGCCTTGTCGGGGCCCTTGTAGCCGTCCCACTTCTTCAGGGCCATCTGGGAGCCCCTGGTGTACGAGTCGATGGTGTACGGCCCGTTGCCGACCGGCTTCTTCAGCCAGCCCGCGTGGTCGGTGAAGAAGGCCTGCGGGAGCGGGGCGTAGGCGGGGTAGCCGAGGGTGTCGGGGAAGGTCGAGAACTTCTGGTTGAGCTTGACGGTGAAGGTGTTGGTGCCGGTGACCTTCAGGCCGGAGAGGGTGTCGGCGGTCTGCTTGCTGCCGTCCTCCGGGTGCGTCTTGTCGTAGCCGTCGATGTAGCCGAAGAAGTAGGCGTTCTTCTGGTTGTTCTTGAGGGAGGCCCCGTAGTTCCAGGCGTCCACGAAGGACTTGGCGGTGACCTTCTCGCCGTTGCTGAAGGTCCAGCCGTCCTTGACGGTGATGGTGAAGTTCTGCGAGTCGCTCGTGTCGATCTTCTCGGCGAGCATGTCCTCGGCCTTGCCCGTCTCCGGGTTGTACTTCTTCAGGCTGCGGAAGATCATGTCGAGGACCTTGCCGCCCTGCACCTCGTTGGTGTTGGCCGGCTCCAGCGGGTTCTGCGGGTCGCCCCAGGAGGAGCTGAGCACCGCGCCGCCGTCACTGCTGCCGCTGCCGCCGCCGCTGTCCCCGCCCCCACAGGCCGTCGCCGCGAGCGCTACCACCGCCGCGCATGCGGCCCATTTGGCGTGCGTGCCTCCACGCATGGAGTGCCTCCTCAAGATGATCCGTTACCGGCCAATATCGGATCATGAACGACATTTCGCACGCCTGAGTAGGCCTTTGGGGGTGGGGCGGCGGATCCGGGACCGCGGGGAGAGGGAGGAGACGGTGCGTCAGAGGGCCGGTATCACCCGGGCACTGGGGATGTTGGCGCCTACGCGGGGCGTGCACGGCATGGCTGGGTGCCGCCGGGGCAACGCGTCGAGCGGACCAGGCAGGGGGCGCGAGGTCGGCGTACCGGGATGCCCGAACACCACGCGGCGACCGGCCCGATCACGCCCAGGCCGAGATCCGAACGGTCGGGCTGCCAGGCGGGGTGGCGCCACAAGTCGGGGCGGCCCGCGCACTGCCTCCACCCGCTCAGTCCGGGACGCCTATCAGAGCCTCGCCACTCGCCACGACGCCTGCCGTGCCTCACCCGCACTGCCCCGCGCCCGTCGGCAGCCCCGGCCGGAACGCCCGTCGGCCCAAGCACCGCCCAGCCACCGTGACCGTCCCCTCCCCCGCCGCCCCGATCGGCACAGCCCACCAGCTCATCGCACACGCCGACGGCCGGGGACGGAGGTGGTGTCTCCGTCCCCGGCCGTGGGGTCGTACCGGGATGTCCCGGCCGCGTCAGTCCTTCGTCTGCACCGCGTCGGACTCCGCCGCGTCCTCCAGGGCGATCAGCGCCGGGTCCATCACGACGTCCTCGTCACGGGCCTCGGTCGTCGGGTCCTCCGGGAAGTGGCAGGCCGTGAGGTGGCCGGCCTTGTTGCCGGAGATCTGGACCAGCGGCGGCTCGTCCGTGGCGCACTTGTCCTGCGCCTTCCAGCACCGCGTGCGGAAGCGGCAGCCGGACGGCGGCAGGATCGGCGAGGGCACGTCACCGGAGAGCCGGATCCGCTCCCGGCTCGCACCCGTGCCGTCGATGTCGACCTCCGGCACCGCGGACAGCAGGGCGTGCGTGTACGGGTGCCGCGGACCGTTGTAGATCGACTCCCGGTCGCCGACCTCGACCACCTTGCCGAGGTACATGACCGCGACGCGCTGCGAGAAGTGCCGTACGACGGCCAGGTCGTGGGCGATGAACAGGAACGCGATGCCCAGCTCGTCCTGGACCTTCTTCAGCAGGTTGACGACCTGCGCCTGGATCGACACGTCCAGCGCGGAGACCGGCTCGTCCGCCACGATCAGCTTCGGCTGGAGGGCCAGCGCGCGGGCCACGCCGATGCGCTGGCGCTGACCGCCGGAGAACTCGTGCGGGAAGCGGTTGTAGTGCTCGGGGTTGAGGCCGACCAGCTCGAGGAGCTCGCGGACCTTCTTCTCCTGGCCGCCCTCCGGCTCGATCCCGTTGACCTCCATCGGCGACTTGATGATCGAGCCGACGGTCTGCCGCGGGTTCAGCGAGGAGTACGGGTCCTGGAAGATCATCTGGATCTCGGACCGCACCGGCGCCAGCTGGCGGCGCGAGGCGTGCGTGATGTCCTGACCGGCGTACGTGATCTTGCCGGCGGTGGGCTCCAGGAGCCGGGTGATCAGCCGGCCCGTCGTCGACTTGCCGCAGCCGGACTCGCCGACCAGGCCGACGCTCTCGCCGGCGCCGACCGTCAGGTCGACCCCGTCGACGGCCTGCACGGCGCCGACCTTGCGTTTGATGGGGAAGCCGCCGTAGATCGGGAAGTGCTTCGTCAGGCCCTCGACCTTGAGGAGTGGCTCGGTCGAGGTGCCGGCGGAACCCTGCTGGGCGGGGAGGGTGAGGTTGTCGCTCATGTCTCGGATCTCCCTAGCGCAGCCGGGGCTGGATCTTGTCGATGAAGATGGTCTGCTTCTGCTCGGCCGTCAGGTGGCACGCGGAGGCGCGCCCCTCGCCCAGCGGCGGACGGGAGTCGGTGCACAGCGTGCCCGGCACCTCGTCCGTGAAGGCGCACCGCGGGTGGAACGGGCAGCCGGAGGGCGGGTTGAGCAGCGAGGGCGGCGAGCCGGGGATCGGCTCCAGCGCCTCGTTGATGTCGCCGTCCAGGCGGGGCATCGAACTCAGCAGGCCCCAGGTGTAGGGGTGCTTGGGCGCGCCCAGGACCTCCCGGACGGAACCCCGCTCGACGGCCCGGCCGGCGTACATCACCAGCAGGTCGTCGGCCATGTTGGAGATGACGCCGAGGTCGTGCGTGATGAAGATGATCGCGGAGCCGAACTCCTGCTGGAGGTCCTTGAGCAGGTCCAGGATCTGCGCCTGCACGGTGACGTCCAGCGCGGTGGTCGGCTCGTCGGCGATCAGCAGCTCGGGGTCGCACATCAGCGCCATGGCGATCATCGCGCGCTGGCGCATACCGCCGGAGAACTGGTGCGGGTAGTCGTCGAAGCGCGCCTTGGGCTGCGGGATGCCGACCTTCTCCAGCAGCTGGATGGCCCGGTCCTTGGCTTCCTTCTTGGAGGCGCCGCGGTGCTTCATGAACGGCTCGGACAGCTGGCGGCCCACCGTGTAGAACGGCGACAGCGCGGTCAGCGGGTCCTGGAAGATCATCGCCATCTTGTTGCCGCGGAGCTGCTCCAGCTCCCGCTCGTTGGCGGTGACGAGTTCCTTGCCGTCGAGGACGATCTCGCCGTCGACGGTGCTGGTGCGGGGGTTGTGCAGGCCCAGGATCGTCAGGTTGGTGACGGACTTCCCGGAGCCGGACTCGCCGACGATGCCCAGGGTCTTGCCGCGCTCGACGTCGAAGGAGAGGCCGTCGACCGCCTTGACGATGCCGTCCTCGGTGGAGAACTGCACCTTCAGATCACGCACCGAGAGGAAGCTCTCCGGACCGGTCGGGGCCGGCGCGTCCTCGGTCTTGGTCAGTGTGGTCACGGTGGTTCGTTCTTCCTAGGAGAGCCGGACGCGCGGGTCGATGTAGGCGTACGCGATGTCGGTGAGGATGTTGACGATCAGGATGAAGAAGGCACCGAACAGCATGACGCCCATGGTGAGCGGCAGGTCCTTGTGGACCGCGCCGTCCACGGCGAGACGGCCGATCCCCTGGAGCGAGAAGGTCAGCTCCGTGACCACGGCGCCGCCGAGCATCGAGCTGATGTCGATGCCGAGGACGGTGACGATCGGGATCATCGAGCCGCGCCAGGCGTAGCGGAAGAACACGTACTTGTTCGACATGCCCTTGGCGCGCGCGGTGCGGACGTGCTCCTCGGCGAGCTGCTCGATCATCGAGGAGCGGGCCATACGCGTGTACTGGGCGGTGAAGATGGTGGACATCACCAGCACCGGCAGCAGCAGGCCGGTGAACCACTTCCACGGGTCGTCGGTGATCGGGTGGTAGGCCGGGTTGTCCATCCAGCCCGTGCTGTAGACGAAGATCAGCAGGACGATCGGGCCGAGCACGTAGATCTGGAACGAGCTGAGCACCATGGAGACACTGGTGGCGACCTTGTCGACCATGGTGCCGCGCCGGTAGGCGGCGATCATGCCGGCGCCGATGCCGACGATGACGAAGACGACCGCACCGCCGACAGTGAGCGTGAGGGTCGTCGGGAAGCGGTCCATGATCGTGGACCAGACCATGTCGCCCGAGTAGAACGACTGGCCGAGGCAGGGCGCGCTGCAGTGTCCGGTCGGGAAGTCACGGCCCATGACGATGCCGGACATGAAGTCCCAGAACTGCTGGTGGATCGGCAGGTTGAGGCCGAGCGCCTGACGGATGTCCTCGAGTCTCGCGGGCGAGCAGTCCTTGCCACAGGCCAGTGAGGCGTAGTCGGAGGGCGCTGCGACGAACAGGAAGAACGTGGCGGCGCCGATGAGGATCAAGGTGACGAGGGCACCGACTGTGCGCCGGATGATGAACTGAAACATGGCGGGAGGGCTGCTCTCTGCGGAGACGGTGGGAGTTTTCACGGAGGTGCGGGGGTGCGCTCCGCCTGGTGCGCACCCCCGCGTTCAGCCGTAGAGAGTTACGACTTCACGTAGAGGCGGGTGATGTCGATGAGGCTGGACACCGAGCCGTAGCGGGCACCGCCGATGTTCGAACCGGAGAGCTGGAACTGCTTGGTGTACCAGAGCGGGGCGGCCGGGAGGACCTTCTCCAGCAGGTAGTGCTGGGCTTCCTTCCAGGTCGCGGCAGCGGCGGTCGGGTCCTGGGTCAGAGCCTTCTTGATCAGCTCGTCGACCTTCGGGTCCTTGACGTGCGAGTAGTTCGAGGAACCGTCGGCGACCTGGGTGCCGTCGTAGATGGGCGTGATCACCGTGGCCGCGGACGGCCAGTCCTGGCCCCAACCCGTGATGTACAGGTCGTACGGGTTGTTGAGCTTGCCGATCTGCTCGTAGTAGCTCGCGGAGTCGACCTCCTTGGACACCACGTTGAAGCCGACCTTGGTCAGGGCGTCCTCGATGGCGACCTTGCGCTTCTGGCCGGCCTCGCTGTTGGAGTAGGCGAAGACGACCTTCTTCTCGGCGGCCGGGACACCCTTGAGGATCTCCTTGGCCTTCGCGATGTTGCCCTGCGGCATCTTCAGACGGCCGTACGGGTCGTAGGTCGCCTCGTAGCCCGGCAGGGTCGGGGCGAAGTAGTTCGGCGCCACGTCGCCGCCGTAGGCACCGCCCTCACCGGCGATGAGCGACTTGGAGTTGACCGCGTAGGTGATGGCCTGGCGGACCTTGAGGTCCTTGACGCGGTCCAGGTTGAAGGTCAGCTGCATGACGTAGGGCTGGTAGCCCTTGACCGTGCGCTTGCTGACGGCCGCGTTGCCGATGACGTCCTGGATCTGCGTGGCCTCGACGCCGCCGGTGAGCTGGATGGCGTTCTTGTCCTCGCCCTGGTCGGCGATCAGACGCTTGGTCTGGGTCGACTCGGTGATGCCGAACTGGAAGTCGAAGCCGTTCGCGTACTGGTGACGGACCGAGTCGGTCTTCGCGTCCCAGTTGGTGTTCTTCGCGAGGACGAGTTCCTTGCCGACCTTGTTGGAGACGATCTTGTACGGGCCCGTGGCGACCGGGGCCTTGTCGTACTTCTCCTTGGTGTCGCCCTTGGCCGGGACGACGGCGTAGCCGGCCATGGCCAGGGTCTGCGGCAGGTCCGGGCGCGCGGTGTCGAAGTGGAAGACCACCGTCTTGTCGTCCGGGGTGGCCAGCACGCTGTCCGGCAGGTGCTTGCCGTCGAAGCCGCCGTTCGGCAGGGCCTTGCGGTAGTCCGCGCCGCTCAGCCAGGTCTGCAGGTAGGTCGGGCCGTCGAAGATGAACTTCGCGTACTGGCGCTCGACGGTGTGACGGATGTCGGCGGACGTGATGGCGTTGCCGTTCTGGTCCTTGACGCCGTCCTTCAGCGTGAAGGTCCAGGTCTTACCGCCGTCCGAGGCCTTGCCGGAGTCGGTGGCGAGGTCGCCGACGACCGAGACGTTGCCCTTGTCGTCCTCCTTGAACTGCGTCAGACGACGGAAGAGCAGGTTCGCGACCTGGCCCGCGTCGGAGACGTAGATCTGGCCCGGGTCCAGGTGCGAGAGGCCCGCCTCCTGGTACACGTTGATCGTGCCGCCGGGCTTGGCGCCCGGAACCTCGGCAGCCGGACCCGTCGAGCCCGCGGCGTCGGCGTAGGTGACCGCCTTCGACTGGACGGAGGCCTCCTTCTGGTCCTTCTTCGAGTCGGCGCCGGAGCCACCGCCATCGTTCTTGGAGCAGGCCGTGAGAGCCAGGGAACCGGCCGCGAGGGCGACGACGATTGCACGCGCTCTGCGCGAGCTGATGGGCTTCATGAGGCGATTACCTACCTGTCGGTTGTTATCCATGAGTACTGCCTGACGCGGCTGGTAGGCCGACGCGGGGGCGGCAGTCACCCCCCACCAATGGACGAGTTACCGCCCGGACTTGGGGTCGAAAGCGTCCCGGACCGAGTCTCCGAGGAGGTTGAAGGCCAGAACGAAGATCACCAGCGCCAGGCCGGGGAAGAAGAGGAACGCCGGGTCCTGCTCGGTGTAGTTGGCAGCGGCGGCGAACAGTCGTCCCCAGTCCGGAGTCGGCTCGACGAACCCGACACCGGCGAACGAGAGGAAGGCGATGGTGAGGATGGTGCTGGGCAGCTGGAACGTGAACTGCACCAGGATCGGCGTCACCACGTTCGGCAGGATCTCCTTGCGGACGATCCGCCACGGGGAGGCGCCGGAGACCTTGGCGGCCTCGACGAACTCCCGCTCACGCAGGGACAGCACGGTCGAGCGGACCAGACGCGCCATACCCATCCAGCCCAGCAGCCACAGCACGATCAGCATCGCCAGTGCGCGGAAGTACGTGGGGGTTGCCTCCCGCGGGTCGACGAAGAACGCGGTGACCACGGGCATGAAGGCGATGAAGAACAGCTGCTGGGGGAAGGACAGGAAGAAGTCGGTGACCCGGCCGATCCAGTAGTCCGTGCGGCCGCCGAAGTAGCCGCCGATGAGGCCGATGATGACACCGGTGGCCATCAGCAGGACCGTCACACCGAGAGCCATGAAGAGCGACGTCCGCATGCCGTACACGAGCATGGCGAACAGGTCACGGCCGTACTGCGGCTCCACACCGAACCAGTGCGAGCCCGAGACGCCGCCGAAGTAGCCGAGCGGCAGACCGAACTGGTCCAGGATCGGCTTGTCGGCGTAGGTCGGGTCCTGGCCGTACAGCGTGTACGGGTCGGTCCCGCTGAGCTTGGTCAGCAGGGGCGCGGCCAGCGAGACCACGAAGTACAAAATCACTACCACGGCGCAGACGACACCGGTACGGTCACGCTTGAAGCGCTGCCACATCAACTGGCCGGGAGAACGACCCTCGAGCTTCTGCTCGGCCTTGACAGGCTCGGCGTTCGACTCGAGCTCGGGGTCCAAGGCGACTGGACTGGTCATGTGTGTACTTCCCCCGGGGGGTTGGAGAGTTGAGCGCAGCACAGATACCGGCAGGTTCTGTGGTTTGGGGGAACTTTCGCCAAAGTGTTCAACGCGCGTCAAGGGCGGAAGGCATAGGGATCTCCCTACCGGCCATATTTTGAGGAAAAATTGCAAAGATTGACACCTGGTCGCGCTTGACACGTGAACCGACAGACCGTCAAAACGGACATATCGCAATGGATTTCTGTTCACATGTCCGAAACACGATGGGCGGCTTACCGATTACCGGACGGTATCGCACAGGTCACGGACAGGCCTCTTACCTGCGTTCCGGCACCCGTTCCGACGGCACGCCGAAGGCCCGGTTCCCCGTCACTCGGAGAACCGGGCTCAGCTGTGTTCGGATCAGCCGTGCTTGGCGCGGCTCGCGGCGCGGGCGCGCTCGCGGGCGTCCAGGTTGACCTTGCGGATACGGACCGCCTCCGGGGTCACCTCGACGCACTCGTCGTCGCGGCAGAACTCCAGGGACTGCTCCAGGGAGAGCTTGCGCGGCGGGACGATCGCCTCGAACGAGTCGGCCGAGGAGGACCGCATGTTCGTGAGCTTCTTCTCCTTGGTGATGTTCACGTCCATGTCGTCGGAGCGCGAGTTCTCACCGACGATCATGCCCTCGTACACCTCGGTGCCGGGCTCCGTGAACAGCACACCGCGCTCCTGGAGGTTCGTCATCGCGAAGGCGGTGACGGCGCCGGCGCGGTCGGCGACCAGGGAGCCGTTGTTGCGGGTCTGGAGCGTGCCGAACCAGGGCTCGAAGCCCTCGTGGATGGAGTGCCCGATGCCGGTGCCGCGGGTCTGCGTCAGGAACTCGGTCCGGAAGCCGATGAGACCGCGGGACGGCACCACGAACTCCATGCGCACCCAGCCGGAGCCGTGGTTCGACATGTTGTCCATGCGGCCCTTGCGGACGCCCATGAGCTGCGTGACCGCGCCCATGTGCTCCTCGGGCACGTCGATCGTCATGCGCTCGACGGGCTCGTAGACCTTGCCGTCGACGTCCTTGGTGACGACCTGGGGCTTGCCGATGGTCAGCTCGAAGCCCTCGCGGCGCATCTGCTCGACCAGGATGGCGAGCGCGAGCTCACCACGGCCCTGGACCTCCCAGGCATCGGGACGCTCGGTGTCGAGGACACGCAGCGAGACGTTACCGATCAGCTCGCGGTCGAGGCGGTCCTTGACCTGACGGGCGGTCACCTTGCGGTCCTTGACGGCCGCCTTGTTGTCGGCGCCCTTGCCGGTGCCGCCCCGGCCGACCAGCGGCGAGGTGTTGGTGCCGATGGTCATGGAGATCGCGGGCTCGTCGACCGTGATCAGCGGAAGCGGGATCGGGTTCTCGGGGTCCGCGAGGGTCTCGCCGATCATGATGTCCGAGATACCGGCCACGGCACAGATGTCACCCGGGCCGGCCACCTCGGCGGGCTTGCGGGTGAGCGCCTCGGTCATCAGCAGCTCGGTGATGCGCACGTTGGACATGGAGCCGTCGCGCTTGATCCATGTGACGGTCTGGCCCTTGCGCAGCTCGCCCTGCTCGACGCGGAGCAGCGCGATACGGCCGAGGAAGTTGTCGGCGTCCAGGTTGGTGACGTGCGCCTGGAGCGGGGCGTCCTCGTCGTACGTGGGGGCCGGGATGTGCTGGAGGATCGTGGAGAAGAACGGCTCCAGGCTGGTGGAGTCCGCCGGGACCGTGCCGTTCTCCGGCTTGGTCAGCGAGGCGATGCCGTCACGGCCGCAGGCGTAGACGATCGGGAACTCGATCTGCTCCTCGTCCGCGTCCAGGTCGAGGAAGAGGTCGTAGGTCTCGTTGACGACCTCGTCGATACGGGAGTCCGGGCGGTCCGTCTTGTTGATGCACAGGATGACGGGCAGCCGCTGCTGGAGGGCCTTGCGCAGCACGAAGCGGGTCTGCGGGAGCGGGCCCTCGGAGGCGTCGACGAGGAGGACGACACCGTCCACCATCGACAGACCGCGCTCGACCTCGCCGCCGAAGTCGGCGTGACCGGGGGTGTCGATGATGTTGATGGTGATGACGTCCCCCCCGTCCTTGGGGTGGTACTTCACCGCCGTGTTCTTGGCGAGGATCGTGATGCCCTTCTCACGCTCCAGGTCGTTCGAGTCCATCATGCGGTCGTCGACGCCTTCGAGCTGGTGGGCGGCGAAGGCACCGGCCTGCTTCAGCATTCCGTCGACGATGGTCGTCTTGCCGTGGTCGACGTGGGCGACGATGGCTACGTTGCGGATGTCGTGGCGCGTGGCCATGAAGGCGTACTCCTGGAGTGTGAGGAAGGCCGACGCGTACGTCTGTGTTACGCGGACCCTGCCGGGCTGAACACGCCACGGCCTCACCCCATCGTACGGTGCCCGCCGGGTCGGGGCTCGCCGGGCTCAGTTCGCGGACGGTCCGGACGCGGGCTTCGCACCCTTCTTCAGGAAGCCCATGTCCTCGTAGACCGGCGTCTGGAACCCGAAGGCACCCGCGTTCACCAGGCTCTTCTTCGCGGCGGTCAGCTGCGGCCGCTGGTAGAGCGGGATGGACCCCGCGGCCGCCCAGATCCGGGAGTCGGCCTTGCGGATCAGGCTCCGGCTCTCCGAGGCGTCCAGGGTGGTGACGGCCTGGTCGAAGAGCTGGTCGACCTGGTCGGTCCCGACCCGGGTGTAGTTCTGCTCCACGTTCAGCGACCCGTCGGCGGCCGGCACCGGCTTGGCGAAGATGGGCCGGGCGTCGGTCGCGGGGAACGCGGAGGCGGGCCACGAGTACAGCGCCAGGTCGTACTGCCCGGACGCGATGTGGTCCTTGAAGTAGCTCTCGTCGGACACCTTGGAGATCTCGGTGCGGATGCCGACCTTCGCGAGCATCGAGGAGATCCGGCCGGCCACGGTCCGCAGGGTCTCGGAGCCCGGGCCCGACGGCAGCACGAACCGCAGCGCCAGCGCCTTGCCGTTCTTGGCCAGCACCTTCGTCGCCGCGCCCGCCGGGGCGGGGGTGCCCTTGGGGGCGTAGGCCCCGGCCGGTGCGCCGCCCTGCGCGAGCTTGTTCGCGTACTGCTTGTCGTCCCCCTTGTCGCCCTTGTCGCCCTTGCCGTCCTCGGAATCCGCCGAGTCCTCCTGGTCGGACTTCTCGCGGGACTCCTTCTTCGACTTCTCCGACTTCTCCGACTCCTTGTCGGACTTCTTGCGGGACTCCTTGTCGGACTTCTCGCCCTCGGCCCCGGCGGCCTTCTCCCCCTTCTCCGCCTTGTCCCCGTTCTCCTTCTTCACCGGTCCGCCGTGCACCCAGCCGGCGTCGGCCAGCAGCGCCTCCGCCCCCTCGGTGTCCTGGCCGCCGAGCGCGCCGCTGTTGTCGGCGTACGCGTCCTGGCCGGAGAGCGCGAGGTGGCTGCCGACGGGCTCGGCGGGCAGTCCTAGCGGGGTGAGGACGGCCTTGGCGAGCGCCTTGCGGTCGAGGGCGCGGGCCACGGCCCGGCGGACCCGCTCGTCGGCGAGCGGACCCGAGGCGCCGTTGAGGGCGAGCTGGGTGTAAGCGGGTTCCAGGGACCTGCGGACCTCGAAGCCCTTGAGGGCGGCTTGCTGCCGCTCGTACGCGAGAGCCGCCTCACGCTTCTTCCTGCGGGAGCCGGCCTCGTCGTCGGCGGCCCCCTCGTCGTCCTCGTGGGCCACGGCCCAGGAGCGCAGGGCGTCCGCGGCCCCGAGGTTGCTGCCGGAGCCGTGGCCGGACAGACCGCCCGGACCGGCCAGCGGGGTGCTGCCGGTCCTGGCGCCGGCGCGGGCGGCGAGGGTGATGCGGCCGAGGGACTCGGGGTCGATCTCGGCGAGGTCCACGTCGCCGGCGGCCAGTGCCCCGGTCCGCTCGTCGCGCGGGACGGCCGTCAGCACGATCTCGTCCAGCTTGGCGGGGTGCCCCCACCAGCGCTCGCTGCGGGCGAGGGTGACCTCACCGTCCTTGCGGTCGACCTTCTTCAGCCGGAACGGACCGGCGGTGACCTTGAGCTTCTTGCGGGCGGAGTCGTTGAAGGAGTCCGGGGTGCCCATGACGTCCTTCGGGTACAGCGGCGAGAACAGCGAGCGCCAGTCGGCGTAAGGCCGCGCGAAGGTGACCCGGACCTCCAGGTCGTTGGCGCCGCGCTCGATCTTCTCGATGCGCTCGTAGCCGGCGTTGCGGGCGGTCCAGTACGCGGAGTCCTTGCCGGACAGGGCGCGCCACTGGGCGGCGAAGTCGGCGGCGCCGATCTCGCGGCCGTCGCTCCACACGGCCTGCTGGTTCAGCTTGTACAGCACGACCTGCCTGGGCTCGGTCTCGACGACCTTCGCGGACTCCAGGTAGTCGGGGTTGACCTGCGGCTGCCCGTTCGCGTCGAGCCGGTACATCGACGGCAGGACCGCCTGGGCGACGGTGGTGGTGGTCGCGTTCGCGTCCGCCTGGAAGGTGTTCAGGGTCTCCGGCAGTGCGTCCACGGCCCAGTGCAGGGTGCCGCCGTCGGCGACCTGGTCGCGGGCCGCGGGCGCGATGTCCTGCTCCGCGAGCGGCTTGCTCGCCGTGTCCTCGGAACTGCACCCGGCGAGGGCGGGCACCGCGAGGGCTCCCGCGGTGAGGAAGGCGACCGAGCGCATGACCGCGCGCAGTCCGACGCCGTCGTTGGACATCTCTGCTTACCTCCGGGAGCCGCGGGCGTTATGATCACTTTTGGCGGTATATGGAGCTGATCACATCTATGCGGCCACTGAAGAGGAAAGGGTTCGGCAACGGACGGCGACACGGCGACAAGGACCGGGAAGCCCACCCGTGCGGCGCAATCGACGGCGCACGAGGGGCGCGCACCCAGGCGCACGATCCGCCAATCGGTGCACGTCCCTTCACACCGGTAGGTGTGACGCGCAACACTCGCAGGCGCATGACCGTTCCCGTGCAGGGCAACCCCGCCCACGGAAGTGAGGTCACGTCATGTCCGTGAACGACGAACTGGCATCGGCCCAGCGCGCTCTCGACGAAGTGCTCCGGTATGTCAAGCGCCTGGAGCAGCAGCTGGGCAGCGGCGGTCTGGAGATGCGCCGCGTCCGGATCGACGCCGACCGTCTGCGCGAGAGCCTCGCGCTGCTGAGGGAGACCGACCCGGCGCTCGCCAAGGCGCGCCGCCCGGATCTCGTCTCCATCTCCGACACCCCCTACGACAACGCCCTGTGGACGGACTCGGACGACGAGGGCCTCGGTGCCCGCGACCGCAGGGCCCCCTGAACCGACCGGAGTCAGCGTTGGCCACTGGTACGGAACCCCCCGACACCGAATCCCATCCCGTGCGCGGCGGCGTGCACACCGGCACGCGCGCCGCGATCGACGCCCCGCACCTGCGCACCGACCGCTGGTGGCTGGCGCCGGCGGCCACCGCGGCCGGGCTGCTGGCCTTCATCGTCTACTCGACGTGGCGGGCCTTCGCGGACACGGACTACTACGCGGCCCCGTACGTCTCGCCGTTCTACTCCCCCTGTCTCGCCGAGCGCTGCGAGCCCATGCGGCACGGCCCCAACTGGGAGCTGTTCGGCAGCTGGTGGGGCATCTCCCCCGCGATCATCATCCTGATCTTCCCGCTCGGCTTCCGCCTGACCTGCTACTACTACCGCAAGGCCTACTACCGGGGCTTCTGGGCGTCCCCGCCGGCCTGCGCGGTGGCCGAGCCGCACAAGAAGTACACCGGTGAGACCCGCTTCCCGCTGATCCTGCAGAACATCCACCGGTACTTCTTCTACGCCGCGATCGTGGTCGCCGGGATCCTGACCTACGACACCGTGCTCTCGTTCCGCGACGAGAACTACGAGTGGGGCCACATGGGCCTCGGGACCGTGGTCTTCCTGGTCAACATCGTGCTGATCTGGGCGTACACCGCCTCCTGCCACTCCTGCCGGCACATCGTGGGCGGCAAGCTCAGGCACTTCTCCAAGCATCCCGTGCGCTACCGGGCCTGGCAGTTCGTCGGGAAGCTGAACGCCCGCCACATGCAGCTCGCCTGGGCGTCGCTGGTGAGCGTGGCGCTCGCCGACTTCTACGTCTACCTGGTCGCCTCCGGGGCTTTCGACGATCCGCGCTTCTTCTAGATTGAGGGTGCCTTCTGATGTCCGTGGTCGACCGGCAGGAGTGGGACGTCGTCGTGGTGGGCGCCGGGGGTGCCGGTCTCCGCGCCGCCATCGAGGCCCGCGAGCGCGGTGCCCGTACGGCCGTGATCTGCAAGTCGCTGTTCGGCAAGGCGCACACGGTGATGGCCGAGGGCGGCATCGCGGCCAGCATGGGCAACGCCAACTCGCACGACAACTGGCAGGTCCACTTCCGCGACACCATGCGCGGCGGCAAGTTCCTCAACCAGTGGCGGATGGCCGAACTGCACGCCCAGGAGGCCCCGGACCGGGTCTGGGAGCTGGAGACCTGGGGCGCGCTGTTCGACCGTACCAAGGACGGCCGGATCTCCCAGCGCAACTTCGGCGGCCACGAGTACCCGCGCCTCGCGCACGTCGGCGACCGCACCGGCCTCGAACTGATCCGCACGCTCCAGCAGAAGATCGTGTCCCTCCAGCAGGAGGACAAGAAGGAGACCGGGGACTACGAGTCACGCCTGAAGGTCTATCAGGAGTGCACGGTCACACGGGTGTTGAAGGACGGCAGCCGGGTCTCCGGTGTCTTCGCCTACGACCGTGAGACGGGCCGTTTCTTCGTCCTGGAAGCCCCGTCCGTGGTGATCGCCACCGGTGGAATCGGCAAGTCCTTCAAGGTGACGTCGAACTCGTGGGAGTACACGGGCGACGGGCACGCGCTGGCCCTGCTGGCCGGAGCGCCCCTGTTGAACATGGAGTTCGTGCAGTTCCATCCGACCGGCATGGTCTGGCCGCCGTCGGTGAAGGGCATCCTCGTCACCGAGTCGGTCCGCGGTGACGGCGGGGTGCTCAGGAACTCCGAGGGCAAGCGGTTCATGTTCGAGTACATCCCCGACGTCTTCAAGGAGAAGTACGCCCAGTCGGAGGAGGAGGGCGACCGCTGGTACGAGGACCCGGACAACAACCGCCGCCCGCCTGAGCTGTTGCCGCGCGACGAGGTGGCGAGGGCCATCAACGCCGAGGTCAAGGCGGGCCGGGGCTCTCCGCACGGCGGGGTCTTCCTGGACGTGTCCACGCGTATGCCCGCGGAGGTCATCCGCCGCCGGCTCCCCTCGATGTACCACCAGTTCAAGGAGCTGGCGGACGTCGACATCACCGCCGAGCCGATGGAGGTCGGGCCGACCTGTCACTACGTGATGGGCGGCATCGCGGTCGACTCGGACACGGCGGCGGCGCGCGGGGTGCCGGGGCTGTTCGCGGCCGGTGAGGTGGCCGGCGGGATGCACGGCTCGAACCGGCTCGGCGGCAACTCCCTCTCCGACCTGCTGGTGTTCGGGCGCCGGGCGGGCTGGCACGCGGCGGAGTACGCGACCGCCCTCGCGGCGGACCGGCCCCCGGTGGACGAGGTGCAGGTCGACGCGGCGGCCGCGGAGGCGCTGCGGCCGTTCTCGGCGGAGGGCGTCGAACCCGACACGGGCCCGCCGGAGAACCCCTACACCCTGCACCAGGAGCTCCAGCAGGCGATGAACGACCTGGTCGGCATCATCCGCCGGGAGGGCGAGATGGAGCAGGCCCTGGAGAAGCTCGGGGAGCTTCGGGTGCGGGCCCGGCGGGCCGGGGTCGAGGGGCACCGGCAGTTCAACCCGGGCTGGCACCTCGCGCTGGACCTGCGCAACATGCTGCTGGTCAGCGAGTGCGTGGCGCGGGCGGCGCTGGAGCGGACCGAGTCGCGGGGCGGCCACACCCGCGAGGACCATCCGACGATGGAGCGCACGTGGCGCCGGGTGAATCTGATCTGCCAATTGGCCGACCCGACGGGCGGGTTGGCGGCCACGGACCCGGTCCGCGGCCAGATCGACCTGACCCGTGAGACCACCGACCCCATCCGCGCCGACCTGCTCGCCCTCTTCGAGAAGGAGGAGCTGGTCAAGTACCTCGCCGAAGAGGAGCTGTACGAATGAGCGGCTACACGGCCCACTTCAAGGTGTGGCGGGGTGATGTGCAGGGCGGCGGCCTGGAGGACTTCAAGGTCGACGTCAACGACGGCGAGGTGGTCCTGGACATCATCCACCGGCTCCAGGCCACCCAGGCACCCGATCTCGCCGTCCGCTGGAACTGCAAGGCGGGCAAGTGCGGTTCGTGCTCGGCGGAGATCAACGGGCGGCCGAGGCTGATGTGCATGACCCGCATGTCGGTCTTCACCCAGGAGGAGACGATCACCGTCACTCCCCTGCGCGCCTTCCCGGTCGTGCGGGACCTGGTCACCGACGTCGGCTTCAACTACCAGAAGGCGCGCGAGGTACCCGCGTTCGTCCCGCCGCCGGACCTCGGTCCCGGTGAGTACCGGATGATGCAGGAGGACGTGGACCGCTCGCAGGAGTTCCGCAAGTGCATCGAGTGCTTCCTGTGCCAGGACACCTGCCATGTCGTCCGCGACCACGAGGAGAACAAGCCGGCGTTCGCGGGGCCCCGGTTCCTGATGCGGGTGGCGGAGCTGGACATGCACCCGCTGGACGCGGCCGAGGAGTCGGGCCTGGACCGCAAGAAGACGGCCCAGGACGAACACGGCCTCGGCTACTGCAACATCACCAAGTGCTGCACGGAGGTCTGCCCCGAGGGCATCAAGATCACGGACAACGCGCTGATCCCCTTGAAGGAACGCGCGGTCGACCGCAAGTACGACCCGCTGGTGTGGCTGGGGTCGAAGATCAGGAGGAGGTCGTAGGAGGAACAACTGCGCGAGAGGGGCGCCGGGCCAGCCTCCGAAGCCCGGCGCCCACGATGTTTCCCGCCGCCAGGCCGAGCAACGGGATCGCGGGCTGCCGCGGGACCGCGCTGCCCAGCGGACCGAGGAAGAGGAACACCGCCAGACCGACCCCGTGCGCCAAGGTGGCGGCCCCCGACAGACGCGGTCGCGGCGTATCGTCCCGGACCCAACGCGGCGCCCAGCCGGTCGCGACCTGAACGGCGCCCAGCACGAGCAGTGCCCCCACCACCACGGCCCCCAGGACCGTCAACACCGAGATCACGCGCTCACTGTCCCACGAGCCCCAACACCCTGACCAGGCTCGTGGCACCCCCCTCGGGGCCCACCCCGCTCGCGCCCCCGCTTTCCGGCCCATACGCTCCCAAATGTGACGCCCTCCCTGATACGCGGCCGTCCCCGGCGCAGCCGCTCGCACATATCCGTGCGGGTGGCGCACGCCCTGCTGGGGGTGGTGGCCGGAGTGCTGTGGCTGGTGTTGCCGTGGATGACCGTCGACGACGAGCCTGCGGTCGCGGGCGCGCGGACGAGTGCCGCGGCGGCCGAGGAGGGCTCATCCGCCGGCGACCTCGTCCTGCCGGTGGCCGTCCTCGCCGTGGTGGCGGCGCTCGCCGCCTACGGTGCCGTGCGCCGGATACGCCGCACCCGCAGTCGTACGACACCGGCGGCCCCCGGCACGACCCACGTCGGCGCGTACCCCTCCCCCGCGGTCCCGCCCGCGCCGGCCGGCCTGGACGACCGCTCCCGCGCCGCGCTGGTCGAGGCCGACAACCACCTGTACGCGTTCCGCGAGGAACTCTCCTTCGCCGAGACCGGGTTCGGGCGCGAGGCACTGGTCCCGTACGTCCGGGCGGCCGAGGCCGCGGAGGCCGAACTCGGGGCCGCGTGCGCGATCCGGCGACGCTACGACGAGGGCGTACCCGAGGAGGCGGCCGCGCTCGCCGGAGTCGTGGGCCGGTGCGAGGAGGCCGAGCGGCGGCTGGCCACCGGGACGGAGAGCCTGCGCACGCTACGGGCGCTGGACCGTGACCCGCACGCGGCCCTGGCCCTGGCCGAGACCCGGTTCCGCGAACTGACCGCACGCACGGCCAGGGCGGACACCGCCCCCGTGGACGGCTCCGTCACCGGATACGTAGAGCTGGCCAAGGACAGCCTGGTCACCGCCACCGCCCACCTGGGCGAGACCCACCAGGCCATCGCCGCCGACCGGCTCGACGAGGCGGTCCACCGGCTCCGCGCGGCGGAGACCGCGATCGGCCGGGCGGACGTGCTGGTGTCGGCCGTGGCCCGGCTGCGCTCGGCGCGCACCGAGGCCGCCCGGCTGATCCCGCCCGCTCTCACGGGCGCGGAGGCGGAACTGGCCCCCGTCCGCGACCGTGCCCGGCGCGAGGGGGCGACGGACGCCCGGCTCGTGCACGCCGACGCGGTCCTGGCCGCCGTACGGCAGGAGACGACGTCGGGACGGCCGTACGACCCGCTGGGCGTGCTGCGTCGGATCGTGCACGCGACCGGGCCCCTCACGGACGGCCGGTCCGGGGTGCTCGCGGTGGCCGCGCTGCTGGTGGCCGGGGAGTCCGTGGCCTCGGCGCGGGACTATGTGGCCGTGCACCGGAAGGCGGTCGGTGCCCGGCCCCGCGTCCTCCTGGCGGAGGCACGCCGGACCGAGGACCTGCCGCGCGCCGACGCCCTCGCCCGCGAGGCCCGTGACCTCGCGGAACAGGACGTGCGACTGCGCGGACACGCCGAGCAGGACGGCGACACCGCCTAGAACAGGCTCAGCAGGGCCTCCGCCGGATCCACCATGCCGTTCTCCCCGTCGGGCAGCGGGAGTTCGAACCACACCGTCTTGCCCCGCGGGGTCCGGCGGGAGCCCCAGGCCGCGCTGAGCAGGCCGACCAGTTGCAGACCGCGGCCGCCCTCGTCGGTGTCGCGGGCTCGTCGGCGGCGGGGCTGGACGAGCCCGGAGTCCCAGACCTCGCAGACCAGGGTCCGGTCGAGGAGGAGACGCAGCCGGATCTCGCCCTCGCCGTACCGCAGGGCGTTGGTGACGAGTTCGCTGACCAGGAGTTCCGTGGTGTCGACCAGGGGCTCCAGATCCCAGCTGAGCAGCCGGGCGCGGGCGTACTCGCGGGCCCGGCCCACGCTGCGCGGCTCGCGCGGCAGCGTCCAGTCGCCGACCGAGTCGGCGGGCAGGCCCTGGACACGTGCCATCAGGAGCGCGATGTCGTCCTCGCCGTGGTGGCTGTCGAGGGTGGCGAGGACGTGGTCGCAGACGTCCTCCAGGGGCGCGGAGGGGTCGGTCAGCGCCCCGACGAACGCCTGGAGGCCCTCGTCGAGGGGGTGATCGCGGCTTTCGACCAGTCCATCCGTGTAGAGCGCGAGCAGGGCGCCTTCGGGTAGTTCGACCTCGACCTCCTCGAACGGCTCGCCGCCGACGCCGAGCGGCATCCCGGGCGGCACGTCGAGCATCAGCGCGTCCTCGCCGGGTTCGACCAGCACCGGGGGCAGATGGCCCGCGTTGGCGAAGGTGCAGCGCCTGGTCACCGAGTCGTAGACGGCGTAGACGCAGGTCGCGAGGTACACCTCGGACAGGTCCGCCTCACGGGGGCGGCGGGCCGCGCGGGTGGCCTGCTGGACACCGCCGGGTGCGCCGAGGCCGCGGGCGATCTCGTCCAACGCGGAGAGGACTTCGGCCGGTTCGAGGTCCAGCAGGGCCAGCGTGCGCACCGCGGACCGCAGTTCGCCCATCGCCACCGCCGCGCGCAGACCGCGGCCCATCACGTCGCCGACCACCAACGCGGTGCGGTGACCCGGCAGTTCTATGACGTCGAACCAGTCGCCGCCGACCTCGCTGGGCCGGTCCGCGGAGGAGTTGCCGGGCAGATAGCGGCAGGCGATGTCGAGGCCGGAGGCGACCGGGTCGCCGGGCGGCAGCAGGGACCGTTGCAGTATCAGCGCCCGTTCGTGCTCCCGCCGGTACAGCCGCGCGTTGTCGATACAGACCGCGGCCCGCGCGGCCAGCTCCACCGCCAGGTCCCGGTCCCGGTCCCCGAACGGCTCGCTGCCCTTCGTCCGCGCGAACTGCGCGAGACCTACGACGGTGTCGTGGGCGACCATCGGCACGGCGAGCGTGGACTGCACGAGGCCGCCCTCCTCGGCCGGGACGTACAGCGGGCGGGCGGTGCGCAGGGCGTCCGCGCACGGCGAGTTGAACGGGTAGTGGTGGACCGCGCCGACCGAGACGGGGGCGCCGGAGCCGAGGAAGGGGGCGTCGGACACCGCGCTGGCGAAGGCGACCCGGCGCAGTTCGGCGCTGCCGTCGGCGAGGCCGGGCGGGGTCTCGTCGCCGGCCAGGAGGCCCTGGTAGAGGTCGACGGTGGCCAGGTCGCAGAAGCCGGGGACGACGACGTCGAGGAGTTCGCGGGCCGTGGTCTCCAGGTCGAGGGAGTTGCCTATGCGGGCGCCCGCCTCGTTCAGAAGGGCGAGATTGCGCCGCGCGGCGGCGGCCTCACGGGCGGCGGCGCGGCGGGCCGTGATGTCGGTTCCCAGCCAGGCGATGCCGATGGGCCGGCCGGATCCGCTGCGCACCCGGTAGAGGTTGATGGACCAGTGCCGGCGCTCGTCGGACCCCGGCAGGAAGCCGGTGACGTGCATGTCCGTGATGGAGTCGCCGGTCTCCAGGACCCGGCGCAGGGTCGCGGAGACCCGCTCGGCCTCGGGGCGGGGCAGGTAGTCGTGGACGCCCTTGCCGCGGTGGTCGTCCGGGGTGCCGCCGAACAGGGAGGCGAACCGGTAGTTGACGCGGCGAACCCGCAGGTCGGGGTCGATCAGCACGAAGCCGAACGGAGATTGACCGAAAATCGCCTGCGACGCGGCCAGGTCGGTCTCGATGCTCCGGAGCGTGCGCACGTCGACGACGATGCAGACGGCGGCCCGCTCGCCCTCCTCGGTCCGCGTCGGCATCACATAGACCTCGGCGAGACCCTCGCGGGCCTGCTCGGTGTCGGCCGTGGGAGGGGTGCGGAAGGGGACCACTCCGGTCCACTCGCGTCCGTCCAGGATCTCGGCCATCTTGCGCTGGCCCTGCTCGTGCAGGTCCGGGTCGATGAACGCCTCGATGGGGTCCATGCCGACCGCGCGCCCGGCGGGGATGCCGAAGAGCTGCTCGGCGCGCAGGCTCCACTGGTCCACCAGCCCGTCGGGGCCTATGGAGAAGGACGCCACCTTGATGTAGTCGTAGATCGAACCGGGCGGGCTGCTCTGCCACATGGCGTCACCGGACAGCACCTCGCCGGGACGGACCTGCACGGCATCCTCCGCGGCCTCCGTCCTCGCGCCGTCCGACGGGTCCTTCGACTCCGTGGCCTTCGCTGGTATCTCGCTCACGCGAACCGTCCCCTCCAGCTCACCGCGTCCGGTACCGGTCACCGGGGGCGGCTGCCCGCAGTATCCAGCACTACGGCGCCGCACAACACGGTGTTCACGATCACAGCACGATCCCGACGGTTTTCGGTCCGGGCTGCGACAACACTTCCAGTCTTCTAACCAGCGGACACGGCATCGAATCACGTCCGCCGACAACTGCCACCGGCCTGAACCCGTCGCTGGACAGGGGACGGGGTGTCGTCCATGTGTACGTACATGTGTTCCTCATGGCAGCGAGAGCTCGAACCAGACCGTCTTGCCGCTCGCGCCGGGTCGGGTGCCCCAGCGGTGGGCGGCGTGGGCGACCAGCTGGAGGCCGCGGCCGCTCTCGTCGTCCAGTTCGGCGACGCGTTCGCGGGGCGGGTCGGGGAGGGGGTCGGAGACCTCCACCAGGAGGACGCCGTCGACCGCGCCGGGGCGGACCAGACGGACACCGATGGGGCCGGTGGCGTGCCGAAGGGAGTTCGTCACCAGCTCGCTGACCAGCAGGGCGGCAACATCCGCGAGGACGTCGAGGCCCCAGTGCCGCAGCCTCTCGCGGACCGCGGCACGGGCGGCACGTACGGCACCGGGGTCCGCTGGGAAGATCCACTCGGCGCAGTCGCCTTCGGTGTCGATCACGCCGATCACATCCCGGGCCAGCCCATGTCCGCTTTCGTGGGGTTAAGGGGCACATACCCGATTCTGCGGGGGCGGTACCGTGCGAATGGCTGAAGACCGGGGCGCCTAAGAACTCGGGGGGTTCTGTTGTGGGGCGGGTGCGGGTGCGTTGGGGCTGGTCGCGCCCCGCGGCGGAGCCGCATATCGACGCAGCCCCGCGCCCCTGAGGAGCTTCAGTGCTCCGACCGCTTCTACGTCCTGGTCGAGCCAGTCGACGTCCCAGAGCTCGTCCGGTGTCAGCCAGCGGAGCTCGTCGTGGTCCTGGAGGGGCTTAGGGGCGGGGGAACCCGGGAGCAGGCGGGCCGTCCACGCCTGGAGGACGTACGGGGGCTTCAGGGGCCACTCGCCGGGGACGCGCTCCCGCACCTCCACCTCTGCGCCGAGTTCCTCCCGGAGTTCGCGGACGAGTGCCTCCTCCGGCGTCTCACCGCTCTCCACCTTGCCGCCCGGCAGCTCCCACCGGCCGGCGAGGGCCGGGGGTGCGCTGCGGCGGGCCGCGAGGAGGCGGTCACCGTCGTAGAGGGCGGCCGCCACCACCACGATCCGTTCCGTCATGCGCCGGAGCCTACGGGAGGGCGGTCAGTCGGCCGAACTGACGCCGTTCTGGCCGATGCGCTCGACCCAGTAGAGCTGCTTGTGTCCGCGGGCGTCGAGACTGTCGGCGATCTTCTGGGCCTCCGCCCTGGTCGCGTACCTGCCCACGCGGTAGCGATTGCCGTTGTCGTCCTGCCGTATGACGAGCCAGGGAAGAGTGATCGTGCCGTCGTTCATTGCGCCCCACCGCTCCTTCCCGACCTGCGTCGAGCCCCACCCGATAAGGAAACCGCACTCCGCATATGCCCGAGCCTACGCCCAACCTTTACGCAGCGAACACGCGTTTTCACAAAGAGGTACGCAACCAGCCAGGACGGACTCCTCGGACCCGGGGCGCGCGACAGCGAACGCGCCCCCGGTGGGCGGCGGTGCCTCCGGTCAGGGGTGCCGTCGGGACTGCGGTGTCGACCTGCGAGAACGGCCGAATTCGAACGGCGTTCGCCCGTGGGCCCGTTGAGCGCCTGCCGAGCACCCGCACGGGGCAACCGCCCCGGGGCGCGCGCTACTTCACCGGAAGGTGGTACGCGACCTGGTAGCGGTCGGCCGGAATGACCACGTCTGCCGTCTCCACGGGGCGCCCCGAGGCGTAGTAGGTGCGGTGGACCACCAGGACGACATGGCCGGGGACACCGCCCAGGGCGAGCAGTTCCTCGGCGAGGCCGGGGCGGGCACCGACCTCCTCGGTGACGTTGTCCACGACGACGTCGATGGCGGCCATCCGCTCGACGACGCCCATGCCGCCGAGGGGGCCCTCCTCGGGCAGCATCACGGGGGTGCGCCCGGTCACCGCGAGGGGCTCCCAGGAGGTGGAGAGCATGATGGGCTCGCCGGCCTCGCGGAAGACGTACTTGGTGCACATCACGCGGTCGCCGGGCCGGATGGCGAGCCGCTCGGCGATGAGGGCGGAGGCCTCGGTCTGGCGGCTGCTGGACTCCCAGGTGCCGCGCCCCTCCCCGTCCGCCTGCTCCTGCCGGAAGGGGGTGGCCCCCGAGGCCGGGCGGTAGCCGGAGCGGGCGATACGGCGGGGCACGGGCTGCTCCCGGACATAGGTCCCGGACCCGGAGCGGCCCTCGACCAGACCCTCCGCCATCAGCACCTTGCGCGCCTCGAGGGCGACGGTGTCCGAGACGCCGTACTCCTCGCGGATCCTCGCCTGGGACGGCAGGCGGGTATGCGGTGGCAGCGAACCGTCGACGATCTTCTTGCGGAGATCACCCGCGACGCGCAGGTACGCCGGCTGCTCACCGAATGTCACTGGCCGCTCCCATCAGGTTGTACAGACAGCAACAGCCTGGCAACCGTGGGTTGGCCCATGCAAGCAAAGGCCAGAGAATCACTCGATGTGATGACATGTTCCGGTGGTGGGCTTTACGCAGGCACTTTCTCCCCGCTATGGCCGGGTTCACACATTGAGCTCGGAGCTCCCTGAGTCGCCGCCCTCGCCGCTTGAATCATCGTCGTCGTACGGCGGGTCGGTGGCGAGCCCCAGAGCCTTGCGGGCGGTGACGGTCGTGGAGCCGTCGACGAAGGCGTAGCCCGCGTCGTAGTGCGTGTAGAAGGTGTCCACGTCATCGGAGGCGGCGGCCTTCGCCCACTCGCCGCGGGACTTCTCCATGTCCCTGATCAGGGCTTCCACCGGTTTGGCCGGGGCGCCCGTCCAGGTGTGCGCCCGCAGGTGGCGGACCTCGTCGTCGAGCGTGTCATGGACGTCCCGCGCCCAGTCCCGGTAGCCCGACAGGTCGTCCTCCGGCTGCTCCTCGGGCTCCTCCCAGAACGTCTTGTCGACGGCGTTGGCCGCCATGAGGAAGGTGAGCTGGTCGTCGTCGAGGGTGGTCGCGTCGACGCGCAGCGAGCCGGTCAGGGTGCCCTTCTCGTCGGTGTTGCCGAAGATGCAGCTGACCTCGCGGTCGCCGAGGCGCCAGCTCTGCCGGGTCGGGCCGAAGTAGTACACGTCCACGTCGTCGGGGAGCGACCAGGTGTCCATGACGTAGGCGTCCTGGAGGGGGTAGCACCGCTCGTCGGCCGCGTCGGAGACGGCGGCGTCGCCGGGGAAGACCGACCCGCTCATCTCGAACTCGCCGAACACCTCGCCGTCGTGCTCACCCGCGCAGGGCACCTCGTCGACGTCGTACGTGAGGCCGTCGAGGGACTCCCCCGGCGCATCGAAGCACTGTCCCTTCACCACGGAGAGGGCCGCGCCCTCCGTCGCGCCCTTCTTGAACCCCTCCCACGCCCCGGAGAGCCCGCCGGTGGCGAGCGCCGCCACCCACAGGGCGAGTCCGAGCCCCGACAGGATCGAACCGGCGATCGCCATCCCCTTGCCGGACTGCCCCTTCTTCTTGATCTGCACCAGCGCGATCACGCCCAGCACGAGCCCGGCGGCCGGAACACAGCACAGCACCCCGAGCACCAGTGAGGCGATGGCGAGCCCGTTCACGGGGGAGGGCCGGGCGTAGGGGCTGTAGCCCTGGCCCCAGGTCTGGTAGGGGGCGGGGGTGCCGGGGGGTGGGCCGTAGGGCTGGTACGGCTGGGGCGGGGGGCCGTACGGGGGCTGACCGTAAGGCTGCTGTCCGTAGGGCTGGTGCTGGTGCCCCTCCGGCGGGGGCCTGTACGGGTCGGGCGCGGGGGACGGTCCCTGGGGCCCCTGGGCGGGGTCGGGCTGGTGCGGCCCAGGGGGCGGGGGTATGGACACGGGTACCGTGCTCCTGGTTCAGACAGCGGCGGGGAACTGACGTACGACTGGGCGCATCGTATGCGTGGGGCGGGCGGGGGCGGAATGGCGATCACGAGGACGACGACCAGGGCGGTGAACGGCCTCGCGGCGCGGTGGGCCGAGGCGTGGGAGGAACGGACCGCGGGCGGGGCGGCCTCACCCGACGAAGGGACCGTGTTCTCACCCGTCGGGGTGTGGCCGCTGCTGGCCCTGCTGGCCGACGGGGCACACGGGGCGGCGCGTGCCGAGTTGGCGGGGGCCGTGGGTCTCCCGGCGGAGGAATGCGCCTCCGCGGCACGGGAGTTGCTGCGCGGGCCGGCGACCGTACGGGGGCTGGAGTCCGCCCTCGGCCTGTGGACCGCGCCGACGGTGGAGCTGCGGGAGCCGTGGGGGGCAGGGCTGCCGGCCGACGCGCACGGGAGGCTCAGCGGGGATCCGGCGGTCGATCAGCTTGAGTTGGACACATGGGCCGCGAAGCGGACGGGTGGGCTGATCGAGCGGATGCCCGTCGAGGTCCGGGAGGACACGCAGTTGGTGCTGGCGAGCGCGCTGGCACTGCGGACCACGTGGCTGCGGCCCTTCCGGGAAGGGCCGTGGGCCCCGGGGACAGGTCCCTGGGCTGATCGTGTGCTGCGGGGCCTGTCCCGCACGAGCGCACTTCTGGACCGGGTCGGCGTGGCCGAGACACCCGACGGCCATGTCACCGAGCTGAGGGTGCTGGGTGACACGGCCGTTGATGTTCATCTCCTGCTGGGCGAGGAGCAGATGACGGCAGGGCAGGTGCTGAGGGCGGGCGTCGGTCTCCTGGACGACCGCCGGCGAGTGGTGTCGGGTTTCCGACTGCCCTACGGGGAGCCGGGGCCGGGGCTGCACGTGTTCAGAAGTCCCAGTACACGGCCGCTGCCACCGCTGCTGACCGCGGAGACCGTGGCCTTCGACCTCCAGGCCCAGCACGATCTCCTCGGACTGCACCGGCTGTTCGGCCTCACCACGGCACGGGACACGCGGGAGGGCCACTTCCCCGGCATCAGCGCCGCGCCCCTGGCCATCGGCTCCGCCCAGCAGTCCACGATGGCGAAGTTCGCCGCCAGGGGCTTCCGTTCCGCCGCGGTGACCGCGTTGGGGGCCGTCGGATCGGCGCCGCCCGAGCCGCGCTGGATCACCACCGAGGTGCGGGCTGTCTTCGACCGCCCCTTCGCCTTCCTCGCCGTCCACCGCCACTCACGCCTCGTCCTCACGGCGGGCTGGGTCACGGACCCGGAGCTCTACCCGGACGACGACGAGGGGTGAGGCTCAGTCGTCCCCGGCCGGAGTGACGGCGGTCCTGGAACCGCCGCCCCGGCCGCTTCACTCGGCGGCCGTGAGCTTCTCGTCCGTGAGCCTCTCGTCCGTGAGGCCCAGACGGGCCTGTTCCTCCTCGACGATCCGCCGGGCCAGTTCGGTGTCGGACACGTCGATCGCGTCCGGGGACGCCTCGGCCACGGCGCTGCGGCGGGCGTAGGCGTCGAAGAGGCGGGTCTTGGTCTCCAGCAGTCTCACCAGGCGTTCGTCCACGCCCCCGGTGGCGAGGAGCCGGTACACGCGCACTGGTCTGACCTGGCCCATACGGTGGGCGCGGGCCACCGCCTGGTGCTCGATGGTCGGCTTGATCTGGGGTTCGCAGATGACGACGACGGAGGCGGCCTGGAGGTTGAGGCCGATGCCCGCGGCCTGGATCTGCGCCAGCAGGACCGCGGGGCCCGGGACAGCGGCGAACTCGTCGACGATCCGCTGCCGTCGCCCGGCCGGGACACTGCCGGTGAACGGGCCGAACAGCGGGACGCCGCCGGAGTCCGCCGGCGCGAGTGCTTCCCGCACCACGCCCAGTACGTCCTTGAAGTGCGAGAAGACCACCGTCTTCTGCCCGTTCTCCCCGGCCTCCTGCACGATCTCCCGGAGCCGGTCCAGCTTGGCCGACTTCTCGGGGACCATGTACGCGGCCCTGCGCATCGCCATGAAGTTGCCGGCGGCCACGGCTTCCCGGTAGGCCTCCGCGTCCGACGCGCTCAGTTCCTCCCACTGGTCGGTGTGCTGGAGACTCGGGAGTTCCGTCAGCACGTCCTCCTGGTTGCGTCGCAGGTAGACCGGGGCGACGGCCTTGCGGAAGCCGACCGACCCGGCCCGGGCATCTCCTTCGCCGAGGGAGTCCGCGAGGTCGCCGTCGAGCATCCGGACCAGGTGGTGGAACTCCACGACCCTGTTCTCCATCGGGGTCCCGGTCATCAGGAGGGCTCGCTCGCAGTGCTCCGCCCACCCGGCGACCGCCTGGGACCGCTTGGCCTTCGGGTTCTTCACGGAGTGCGCCTCGTCCACCACGAGCAGGGCGACCTCCCCGCGGCCTGGGGCGGGGAAGCCGCGCAGCGCATCGAAAGTGGTCACCCCGACCCCGCCCCGCGCCTTCCAGTCGCCGAACGCGAGGTGCCGGTCGGGTCCGTGGAGCACGGTGACCGGCAGGGCGCTGCGGGCCTCGATCTCCCGGGTCCAGTTCACGAGGACGCTCGCCGGGCAGACGACCATGAAGTGGCTCTGTCCCCCGGCAGCGAGGTGTGCCAGCACGGCGATCGCCTGGATGGTCTTGCCGAGGCCCATCTCGTCGCCGAGTATCACCTTGCGCTGCGCGAGCGCGAACCGCGCGCCGAACGCCTGGTAGCCGCGCAGGGAGACCCGCCGGTGGGTGTCGTCGAGGTGCTGGGTCCGCACCCGCTCGGCGATCTCGTCCGGCAGGAATCCCTCGGCGGCGGCCACGTCCGGCTGCCGCCCGGAGATCTCGGCGAGCAGGCTGTAGTACTCCGCGGAGCGGAGTTCGAAGTCGACCCAGGCCGCGATGTCGGTCGCGGGCCCCCGGAGCAGGTCCACCGAGGCCTGGGCGAAGAGCCCGGGCAGGCCCGCCCGCTCCGCCTCGTCCACCAGCGACCGGATCCCGGCGACGGCGGCCCATGCGCGCGCCTTCTTCTCCTGGCCCGCCAGGAGCATCCGGATCCGCCCGACGGCGAGCCTGGCGTCGGCGAGCAGCGGATCGAGCCGCTTCGACAGGACGGCGGCCTTGTCGACGGCACGCCGGGCGTCCGGGCCGGCCTCCACCAGTACGTGCAGGGCGATGACCAGCGCGGTGGTACCCGGTTCCGGCCGCTCGACGTCGATGTGGACGGCCACGGTCTCGTGCGCCGCCTCGGAGAGCCGCCGGGCGGCCGCGAGCATCTGGTCGACGGTGCGCTGTCCGACACCGGGAATCTGCCGGAGCCGGTAGGGGCCCGCTTCGAGAACGTCACCGACGGTGCGCAGGCCGCTCTTCTCGACACTCCCGAGCCGCAGCCGCCCCTCGGTGACGTCCTGGAGCCGGGCGACGGGGATCGCGTCGAGCTCCCGCTTCACCGCCGTGTCGTGCAGCGGCTTCAGCGCGGCCCGTACGGCCTCCGCCGCCCTGCCGTGGTCGACGACCACGGCCTGGGCCGCCTCGAACAGCCGCGCTCCCCTCGCGACGGTCTCCCGCTCGTCACGCCCCACGGTCCCCCCTCCATGGACAGAAACCTGTGCCCGCCCGCCGGGAGGCGGGGAACACAGGTCTCTGATTGTGGTCAGACGTTGAAGCGGAACTCCACCACGTCCCCGTCCTGCATCACGTACTCCTTGCCCTCCATCCGCGCCTTCCCCTTCGCGCGGGCCTCGGCCACGGAGCCCGTCTCCACCAGGTCGTCGAAGGAGATGACCTCCGCCTTGATGAAGCCCTTCTGGAAGTCCGTGTGGATCACGCCGGCCGCCTCGGGGGCCGTGGCGCCCTTCTTGATGGTCCAGGCGCGGGATTCCTTGGGGCCGGCCGTGAGGTAGGTCTGGAGGCCGAGGGTGTTGAAGCCGACGCGGGCGAGGGTGGCCAGGCCGGGCTCCTCGGCGCCGACCGACTCCAGGAGCTCCAGGGCGTCCTCCTCGTCGAGCTCGGCGAGGTCCGCCTCCAGCTTGGCGTTCAGGAAGATCGCCTCGGCCGGGGCGACCAGGGCACGCTGCTCGTTCTTGAAGTCGTCGTCGACCAGTTCGTCCTCGTCGACGTTGAAGACGTAGAGGAAGGGCTTGGTGGTGAGCAGGTGCAGGTCGTGCAGGAGCTCCTCGTTGCCGGAGCCCTGGACGATGCCCGCGGAGAAGAGGGTGTCGCCCCGCTCCAGGATCTCCTTGGCCTCCTCGACGGCCTTGACCTTCGGGGCGACGTCCTTCTTGATCCGCGACTCCTTCTGGAGGCGGGGCAGGACCTTCTCGATGGTCTGGAGGTCGGCCAGGATCAGCTCGGTGTTGATCGTCTCGATGTCGTCCTTCGGCGAGACCTTGCCGTCGACGTGCACGACGTTCTCGTCCTTGAAGGCGCGGATGACCTGGCAGATCGCGTCCGACTCACGGATGTTCGCGAGGAACTTGTTGCCCAGGCCCTCGCCCTCGGAGGCGCCCTTCACGATGCCCGCGATGTCGACGAAGTCCACGGTCGCCGGGAGGATCTTCTGGGAGGAGAAGATCTCGGCCAGTTTCGCAAGGCGCGGGTCCGGGACGCCGACCACACCGACATTGGGCTCGATCGTGGCGAACGGGTAGTTGGCCGCCAGCACGTCGTTCTTGGTCAGGGCGTTGAACAGGGTCGACTTGCCGACATTCGGCAGGCCGACGATTCCGATCGTGAGCGACACGTTGCGACTTCCCGTACGTGAGAGGAGACGTGAGGAGACTGGGCGGCCAGGGGGCCGATCCACCAGTCTACGGCGTGCCGCACCCCGCCCCGGCGGGCCTCTCGAACGCATGGCCAAGGTCTTTCCCCCGGCGTGTCTGAAGGGCGATCGGGCACATAAGCAGACCTAGGTTGGTCCAGTGGAGCACTACAGGACCCGCCCCCCGCACAACGGAACGCGACGCGCGAATCCGGGAGCGCCGCTGCCCGCGCAGGCCCGGGGCGGGCGCCGGCCGCCGGTGGCCCGCCGCCCGCCGCCCCCGGTGGTCCGGACGCTGCGGCGGCTGCCGAACCCCCGGCTCACCGGGCTGGGCGCCGGCCTGTTCTGCATGGCGCTGATGTTCCTGCTCGGCTGTCTCGACGCGCTGCTGTTCGGAGCGTCGCTGACGGCGTACGGGGTGCTGTTCCTGCCGGCGTGCGTGCTGACGGCGGTCTGGCTGCGCCGGGGCGATCTGCTGACCGCCCCGATCATCGCGCCGATCGCCTTCGCCACCGGCCTCCTCCCCGTCGCCGACGGCGGCGGCGGTGCCTCGGGCCGGCTGATGGGCCTGTTCACCGCGCTGGCGACACAGGCCGGCTGGCTCTACGCCGGCACCCTGGCCGCCGGCCTGGTCGCCCTGGTCCGCCGGATCATGCTGGTACGCAGCCGCTCACGCTGACCGGGGGTCGCCGCCCCACCACGCCGGCCCTGAGCGGCACAGCGCCGCGCTACTCGTGGGCCGCGTGCATCGCCGCCCCCACGATCCCCGCGTTGTTCTGCAACTGCGCAGGGACGATCTCCGCCTCGATGCCCTCGATGTGCGGCAGGAACTTCTCGGACTTGCGGCTGACGCCACCGCCGATGATGAACAGCTCGGGCGAGAAGAGCATCTCGACATGGGCGAGGTACTTCTGCACACGGCGGGCCCAGTGCTCCCAGCTGAGCTCCTCGTCCTCCCGGGCCTTGCTAGACGCCTTCTTCTCCGCGTCGTGGCCGTGCAGCTCCAGGTGGCCCAGCTCGCTGTTGGGGACGAGGACGCCGTCGACGAAGACCGCGCTGCCGATGCCGGTGCCGAAGGTGAGCAGGATGACGGTGCCCTTGCGGTCCTTGCCCGCGCCGAAGTTCATCTCGGCGACGCCGGCCGCGTCCGCGTCGTTGACCACGGTCACCGGGAGCCCGCCGAGCCGCTCGCCGAACAACGCGCGCGCGTCGGTGTCGATCCAGCTCTTGTCGACATTGGCGGCCGTACGGATGTGGGAGCCGCCGGTGACCACGCCCGGGAAGGTCAGCCCGACCGGGCCGGTCCAGCCGAAGTGGTCCACGACCTGCTTCACCCCGTCGGCGACGCCCTCGGGCGTCGCCGGGTGCGGGGTGAGCACTTTGTGGCGCTCCTGGGCGAGGTCGCCCTTGTCGAGGTCCACCGGGGCGCCCTTGATCCCGGATCCGCCGATGTCCAAGCCGAAGATCTGCATGGCCCTACGTTACGACGGACGACGGACAGTCACGCCCCGGAGGTCCCCGTAGCGCCGGTGCTGCCCGTGGTCCCGGCAGCGCCCTTGCGCTCGGCGACCAGCGCGGCCGCCTCCTCGCGCAGGTCGCGGCGAAGCTCCTTGGGCAGCGAGAAGGTGATGGACTCCTCGGCCGCCTTCACCAGCTCCACGTCGCCGTAGCCGCGCACGGCCAGCCACTCCAGGACCTCCTCGACGAGGACCTCGGGGACGGAGGCGCCGGAGGTGACACCCACCGTCGTCACGCCCTCCAGCCAGGCCTCGTCGATCTCGCTCGCGAAGTCCACGAGGTAGGCCTCGCGGGAGCCGGCCAGCTTGGCGACCTCGACGAGGCGCTTGGAGTTGGAGGAGTTGCGGGAGCCGACCACGATGACCAGTTCGGCCTCGGCGCCCATCTGCTTCACCGCGAGCTGACGGTTCTGCGTGGCGTAGCAGATGTCGTCGCTGGGCGGGGAGATGAGCTGCGGGAACTTCTCCTTGAGGGCGTCGACGGTCTCCATGGTCTCGTCGACGCTGAGGGTGGTCTGGGAGAGCCAGACGATCTTCGACGGGTCGCGGACCTCGACCTTGGCGACGTCGGCCGGGCCGTCGACGAGCTGGATGTGGTCGGGGGCCTCGCCGGAGGTGCCGATGACCTCCTCGTGGCCCTCGTGCCCGATCAGGAGGATGTCGTAGTCCTCGTTGGCGAACCGGACGGCTTCCTTGTGGACCTTGGTGACCAGCGGGCAGGTCGCGTCGATGGTGGCGAGCTTGCCGCGGGCCGCCTCCTCGTGGACGACGGGGGCGACGCCGTGCGCCGAGAACATGACGATGTTGCCCGGCGGGACCTCCTCCGTCCGCTCGACGAAGATGGCGCCCTTCTTCTCCAGGGTCTGCACGACGTACTTGTTGTGGACGATCTCGTGCCGGACGTACACCGGAGCCCCGTACTGCTCCAGGGCTTTCTCCACGGCGATCACGGCGCGGTCCACCCCCGCGCAGTAGCCACGGGGGGCGGCGAGCAGGACACGGCGGCCAGGCGAAGCGGTCATGCGTCCCATCGTAAGGCCGCGTTCGGCCGGTCAAAGATCGCGTGCCCTCGACCTCCCTGGGGAAACTGACCAGGAGAGTGAGGAGCGGGGCGGACGAGCACCAGGCGGAGGCACGATGTCCGGTACCGGTACGGCGGACCGTACGGCCGAGGAGGAACACGGCGACCTGCGGCGCAGCCTGGGATTCCGGGACCTCGTGGTCTACGGGCTGCTGTTCATCGCGCCGATGGCGCCCGTCGGCGTCTACGGCACCCTGGACGCGAAGTCGCACGGGGCGGTCGCTCTGGTCTATGTGGCCGCGACGGTGGCGATGGCGTTCACCGCGTTCAGTTACGCGCAGATGGTGCGCGTCGTCCCCCAGGCGGGGTCGGTGTTCGCCTACGCGCGCGCGGGGCTCGGCAGGGAGGCCGGGTTCGTCGCGGGCTGGATGGCGATGCTGGACTATCTCCTCATCCCGGCGGTCGCGTACCTGTTCTCGGGCATCGCGCTGAACTCCCTGGTCCCGGAGGTCTCCCGCTGGGTGTGGACGGCGCTCGCGGTGGTCGTGACGACCCTGCTGAACCTGTGGGGCGTGCGGACGGCGGCCCGGGTGGGCTTCCTGGTGCTGGCGATGGAGATCGTGGTCCTGCTGGTCTTCGCGGTCTCGGCGGTCGTCGTCCTCGCGCGGGACGGTGCCGAACGGGGCTGGCTGTCGCCGCTGTCCGGGGACGGCACCCAGGGGGCGTTCGCGCTGTCGGCGGTGATCGGCGCGGTCTCGGTCGCGGTTCTGTCGTACCTGGGCTTCGACGCGATCGCCTCCTTCGCGGAGGAGGTCACCGGCGGTTCGGCGAAGGTCGCGCGCGCGGTGCTGTTCTGCCTGGCCCTGGCGGGCGTGCTGTTCGTGGCGCAGACGTACCTGGTGGCGCTCCTGGACCCGACGACGTCGGCGCAGTACGCGCAGGATCCGGGCAGGCAGGGTTCGGCCTTCTACGACGCGGTCGACTCCGCGGCCGGCACCTGGCTGCACGATCTGGTGGCCGTCAGCAAGGCGATCGGCGCGGCCTTCGCGGCGCTGGCCGGGCAGGCGGCAGCGGGGCGGCTGCTGTTCGCGATGGGCCGCGACCGGCGTCTGCCGCGGGCGCTGGCCCGGACGGACTCGGGCGTCCCGCGTGTGGCCCTGCTGTGTGCGGCCGGGATCACCCTGGTCGCCGCGGTGTGGGCGGCCCGCCGGGACGACGGCATGGACCACCTGGTCTCCGTGGTCGACATCGGCGCCCTGACGGCGTTCACGCTGCTGCACGCGAGCGTGGTCGGCTGGTTCGCGGTCAGGCGGCGCGGCGGCCTGGTGATCTGGTGGCGGCATGTGCTGCTGCCGGTGGCGGGGGCGGCGATCACGGTGGCGGTGATCGTGGAGGCGTCGGGGGCGGCGCAGGTGGTGGGCGCGCTCTGGCTCGTGGCGGGCCTCGCGGTCCTGACGGTCCAACGCGCCCGGCGTTCCCCCACGGAGGAGACGCCACGCCGGTGACCTGACCGGGAAGGTGGGCGGCGGCCACCCGCGTGGGGAGCCCGGCCGACAGGACCCCCTCGCTGACGGCTCGTTGTCCGAGTCGGCCGTTACGCTCGCGGCATGGCTGTGAACTCGACTCCCGAAACGCCCTTGCCCGTCGGTGAGGTGTCGCGGCTCATCGGCGGGTGGATCGACCGTCTCGGCGCCGTGTGGGTCGAGGGGCAGATCACCCAGCTGAGCCGGCGCCCGGGCGCGGGCGTGGTGTTCCTCACGCTGCGCGATCCGTCGTACGACATCTCGGTGAGCGTGACCTGCTTCCGCCAGGTCTACGACGACGTCGCCGAGGTCGTCAGCGAGGGCGCCCGGGTCGTCGTACTGGCGAAGCCGGAGTGGTACGCGCCGCGGGGGCAGCTGTCGCTGCGGGCCACCGAGATAAGGCCGGTCGGGGTCGGTGAGCTGCTCGCGCGGCTGGAGCAGTTGAAGAAGTCCCTGGCCGCCGAGGGGCTGTTCGCGGCGGAGCGGAAGAAGCCGCTGCCGTTCCTGCCGCAGCTGATCGGGCTGGTGTGCGGGCGCGCCTCGGCCGCCGAGCGGGACGTCCTGGAGAACGCCCGGCACCGCTGGCCCGCCGTCCGCTTCGAGGTGCGCAATGTCCCGGTGCAGGGCGTGCACGCGGTCCCGCAGGTCGTGCAGGCGGTCAAGGAACTGGACGCGCTCGACGACGTGGACGTGATCATCGTGGCGCGCGGCGGCGGCAGTGTGGAGGACCTGCTGCCGTTCTCCGACGAGCAGTTGGTGCGGGCGGTCGCGGCCTGCCGAACCCCCGTCGTCTCCGCGATCGGGCACGAGCCGGACACCCCGCTGCTGGACTACGTCGCCGACCTGCGGGCCTCGACGCCGACGGACGCGGCGAAGAAGGTCGTCCCGGACGTGGGCGAGGAGTACGAGCGGGTGCGGGCGCTCAGGGACCGCGCGCGGCGGTGTGTCGAGTCGTTCCTCCAGCGGGAGGAGCGGGGGCTCGCGCACGCGTTGGCGCGGCCGTCCATAGAGGACCCGCACCGGATGATCGACGAGCGCGCCGACCATGTGGCCGCCCTGGCCGACCGCGGCCGTCGCACGCTCGGTCACCTCCTCGACCGCGCCGACTCCGAGCTGGCGCACACGCACGCGCGCGTGGTGGCCCTCTCCCCCGCCGCGACCCTCCAGCGCGGGTACGCCGTGCTCCAGAAGGCGGACGGGCACGTGGTGCGGGCGCCGGACGAGGTGGCGGCCGAGGAGACCCTGCGGGCGCGGGTCGCCGAGGGTGAGTTCGTTGTCCGAGTCGATGCATAGGGTGGGCGGATGACCAGCAAGGTGGCGGAAGAGGCGCTCGGGTACGAGCAGGCGCGGGACGAACTGATCGAGGTCGTACGACGCCTGGAGGCGGGCGGCACGACTCTGGAGGAGTCCCTCGCGCTCTGGGAGCGGGGCGAGGAGCTGGCCAAGGTGTGCCGGCGCTGGCTGGACGGTGCGCGGGCGCGGCTGGACGCGGCGCTGGCCGAGGAGGAGACCGGGGCCGGGGGCGACTCGGAGTAGCGGTAAAGCCCGGGTGATCTGTGAAGCGGATCACCACGCCCCGCCTTTCGTTGAACATTGAACTTCAATCGCGTACGGTCGGGAACGTCAAACGGTCCCCGGTCCGCTTCCGGGTGTCCTGCACATCCCCGCACCACCCGAGAAGGTTTCCCTCATGTCTCTCGTTCTTGACCCCGCCGCCCAGGACCTGCTGTTCCGCGAGGCCCGCACCGCGAACACCTTCACCGACGAGCCGGTGACCGACGAGCAGGTCCAGGCCATCTACGACCTGGTCAAGTACGGCCCCACCGCCTTCAACCAGAGCCCGCTGCGCATCACCCTGGTCCGCTCCGCCGAGGCCCGCGAGCGCCTGGTCCAGCACATGGCCGAGGGCAACCAGCCGAAGACCGCCACCGCCCCGCTGGTCGCGATCCTCTCCGCGGACAACGAGTTCCACGAGGAGCTGCCGCAGCTCTTCCCGCACTTCCCCCAGGCCAAGGACCTCTTCTTCGCCGAGCGCCCCGCCCGTGAGGGTGCCGCCGGGCTGAACGCCGCCCTCCAGGCCGCGTACTTCATCATCGGCGTCCGCGCCGCGGGTCTGGCCGCCGGTCCGATGACCGGCCTGGACTTCGAAGGCGTCCGCAAGGAGTTCCTGGACGACGACCACACCCCGCTGATGGTCGTCAACATCGGCAAGCCGGGCGACGACGCCTGGTTCCCGCGCTCCCCGCGGCTGACCTACGACGAGGTCGTCACCACCGTCTGAGACATCGGCCGTCGCCTGAGACACCAGCCATGAGAAAGGGCCCCCGCGCTGCCGCGGGGGCCCTTCCCCATGCCGTCGGGTTCTCCGTCGTCACGCCATCTTCAGCGACTTCGCCATCTCGGTCAGCTGGGCCGGCGAACCCGTGCCCGCGACCACCGTCGTCGCCCCGTCGCCCTGGTGCACGAGGGCGTCGTAGCGGCCACCGGTGTACCGGGTCCAGGTGCGGCCCGCGATCTCCTCGGTCTGCTTGGTCGCCTCGCCGCCCTGGCTCGCCTCGTCGATGAACTCCGACGGCTTCTGAGTGGACTGCTCGATCTGCACGTACTCACCACCGGGGGCCTGGAAGCCCAGGTGCCAGGCGTCGGACTCGTCGGCCCGGAAGCGCACCGAGGTCGCTTTCCAGCCCGCCGGCAGCCCCTCGGGAGCGGCCACCGGATAGGAGGCCGCGCGACGGGCCGTCAGCAGCTCGACGCGGTAGTCGACCGTCTTGATGTCCGGAGCGGAGTCGTCGTGCGGGATGAACACGTAGATGACCGCCGCCGCGATCCCGATCAGGCCCAGGGAGAGAATCATGTCCCGGACCGTCTTCTGCTTGCCGTTCGAACCTGCCACGCCCCCTATCGTCGCAGGTGCCCGGTCCGCTCATCCGTGGGGTCCCCTGCTCATTTTGTCGGACTGGCGATAGAGTCGACGGTCGAACCCTCATCCGGCCGTCGTCGTATCAGAAAGGTGCGCTCCGATGACCGAGCATCATCATCTGCCGTCCGAACTCGAAGTCCCCTCCGAGGCCCCCGACCGCAACCTCGCCCTGGAACTCGTCCGGGTGACCGAAGCCGCCGCGATGGCCGCGGGCCGCTGGGTCGGCCGGGGCGACAAGAACGGCGCCGACGGTGCCGCGGTGCGCGCCATGCGGACCCTCGTCTCCACCGTGTCGATGAACGGCGTGGTCGTCATCGGCGAGGGCGAGAAGGACGAGGCGCCGATGCTCTTCAACGGCGAGCGCGTCGGCGACGGCACCGGACCCGAGTGCGACATCGCCGTGGACCCGATCGACGGGACCACGCTCAACGCCAAGGGCATGCCGAACGCGATCGCGGTGCTGGCCGCGGCGGACCGGGGGTCGATGTTCGACCCGTCCGCCGTGTTCTACATGGACAAACTGGTCACCGGGCCCGAGGCCGCGGACTTCGTCGACATCGACGCGCCGGTGTCGGTGAACATCCGGCGGGTCGCCAAGGCGAAGCGGGTCACCCCGGAGGACGTGACCGTGGTCATCCTGGACCGGCCCCGGCACGAAGGGATCATCAAGGAGATCCGGGAGGCGGGCGCGCGGATCAAGCTGATCTCCGACGGTGACGTGGCGGGCTCGATCTACGCGCTGCGCGAGGGCACCGGCGTCGACATGCTGCTGGGCATCGGCGGTACGCCGGAGGGGATCATCTCCGCCTGTGCCGTGAAGTGCCTCGGAGGCACGATCCAGGGCAAGCTGTGGCCGAAGGACGACGAGGAGCGGGCGCGGGCTGTCGACGCCGGGCACGATCTGGACCGGGTGCTGACCACGGACGACCTGGTGTCCGGGGAGAACGTGTTCTTCGTGGCGACCGGGATCACCGACGGTGAGCTGCTGCGAGGTGTGCGGTACCGGTCGGAGACCGCGACGACCGACTCGATCGTGATGCGGTCGAAGTCGGGGACGGTGCGGCGGATCGACTCGGAGCACCGGCTCAGCAAGCTGCGGGCCTACAGTGCGATCGATTTCGACCGGGCCAAGTAGCGCGTGACAGCTCGGGGGCTTCGGAGCGTTGGCGGGTGCGGGTGCGTCGAGGCTTGTCGCGCCCACGCGGCGGAGCCGCACATTGATACAGCCCCGCGCCCCTAGGTAGGTTCCCGCTCAGCCCAGTTCGAAAGGCGCCCCCGGTGCGGTGGGGGCGCCTTTTCGCGTGATGCGGCGGGTCAGCCCGCCTGGGCTATGCGGGCCGCCCTCGCCGCCTTGGTGAGTTCCAGGTCGCGGCGCCTGCGGCGGGCCAGGACCACTCGGCGTTCCGCCGCGGTCAGGCCGCCCCAGACGCCGTAGGGCTCGGGCTGCAGCAGGGCGTGTTCGCGGCACTCGACCATGACCGGGCAGCGGGCGCAGACGCGCTTCGCGGCCTCCTCGCGGGAGAGCCTCGCGGCGGTGGGTTCCTTGGACGGGGCGAAGAACAGGCCGGCCTCGTCGCGCCGGCACACCGCCTCGGTGTGCCATGGAGCGTCTTGGTCCCTGTCCCGCACCGGCCCCCGCTGGGCCGGCACGGGAGCTACCTGCAGGGACGAATGCGGCGGTTGCAGCACGGTCTACTCCTGACGACGGCTTCGCGAGCGAGAGACGATGCAGCAAGCCCTACCCGCTGTGCGCGCGCCTATGCACTGAGTTCCCGACCGCCGGATTCCGCGTGCTCGTACGCCCTTCGGGGACTCGGTCGAGGCGGGACCGCTTCGCTCCGAAACCGTGCGCATTCACAGCCGTTAATGGCCCAGATGCTTGCGCAAACTCCTGTCGACCTTGTGATGGACCCGGTCGAGGATGTCCGCCACGAGCCTGCCGCGCTTGGGCCGCCCCTCGATGTTGCCGAGGATCGCCCAGCCGTCGATGTAGACCACCGGGGCGTCGGCGTCGGGCGAGTCCAGGGTGTCCACCTCGAAGTTCCCGAGAACGCCACCGCCGGTGCCGCGCAGCGAGACGTTCTCCGGGACGCGCACCTCCACGTTTCCGAAGACCGAGAACGCCTTGATGACGACCTGGCGGTACTCGAAGACCGCCTCGCTCAGGTCTATCTCGACACTGCCGAAGATCGCGTAGGCGTGGATGCGGCGGCCCGCGCGCCAGCGGCCCTTGCGGACGGCGGAGCTGAAGACCGCCACCACGTTGTCGTCCGGGTCGTGCGGGATCGCGTCGGTCGGGCGGTTGGCGGCCGGGGTCCAGGCCGGGGCGGCCCGGCGCTCATGAGCGGCGGGCAGGTCCCGGATGAAGATCTCCAGCTCACCGACCGTCTTGGCGCTCAGCACCCCCTCGACCCGCTCGGCGTGCTCGTCGGAGGTCAGCCGGCCCTCCGCGAGGGCCTCGCGGAGGATGTCGGCGATGCGGTCACGGTCGGCGTCCGAGGCGCGCAGGTCGGCCACCGCCGGTGCGGGGCCCGCGTGCTTCTGAAGGTCGGGCTTCTGAAGGTCCACGGCAGCAGCGTACCCAAACGCGATAGATCGCGACTAGGCCTGTGGACAAGTCTTGGGGAAGCAACTGAGCCCTACCTCACAAGCTCTCGACCTTGGACAGGTTCTAGGCTGGTGAGGCCCGCCAACGGCGGCGGGCCGCCGTCTTTCGAGTGAGGAATGGGCTGAGATGCCTGAGTTCGCATACACCGATCTGCTCCCCATGGGAGAGGACACCACCCCCTACCGGCTGGTGACCTCCGAGGGTGTCTCCACCTTCGAGGCCGACGGGCGGACCTTCCTCAAGGTGGAGCCGGAGGCGCTGCGCAAGCTCGCCGAGGAGGCCATCCACGACATCCAGCACTACCTGCGCCCGGCCCACCTCGCCCAGCTGCGCCGCATCATCGACGACCCCGAGGCGTCCGCCAACGACAAGTTCGTCGCGCTGGACCTGCTGAAGAACGCGAACATCGCGGCCGCCGGCGTGCTCCCGATGTGCCAGGACACCGGTACGGCGATCGTCATGGGCAAGCGCGGGCAGAACGTCCTCACCGAGGGCGGTGACGAGGCCGCGCTGTCCAAGGGCATCTACGACGCGTACCTGAACCTCAACCTGCGCTACTCCCAGATGGCCCCGCTGACCATGTGGGACGAGAAGAACACCGGCTCCAACCTCCCCGCGCAGATCGAGCTGTACGCCACCGACGGCGGCGCGTACAAGTTCCTGTTCATGGCGAAGGGCGGCGGCTCGGCCAACAAGTCGTTCCTCTACCAGGAGACGAAGGCCGTCCTGAACGAGGCCTCCATGATGAAGTTCCTGGAGGAGAAGATCCGTTCGCTCGGCACGGCCGCCTGTCCGCCGTACCACCTGGCGATCGTCGTGGGCGGTACCAGTGCCGAGTACGCGCTGAAGACCGCCAAGTACGCCTCCGCGCACTACCTGGACGAGATCCCGGCCGAGGGCTCGGAGCTCGGGCACGGCTTCCGGGACAAGGAGCTGGAGGAGAAGGTCTTCGAGCTGACCCAGAAGATCGGGATCGGGGCGCAGTTCGGCGGCAAGTACTTCTGCCACGACGTGCGGGTCGTACGGCTGCCCCGGCACGGTGCGTCCTGCCCGGTGGCCATCGCGGTGTCCTGCTCGGCCGACCGGCAGGCCGTCGCGAAGATCACCGCGGAAGGTGTCTTCCTGGAGCAGCTGGAGACGGACCCCGCGCGGTTCCTGCCGGAGACGACGGACGAGCACCTGGACGAGTCCGACGTCGTGCGGATCGACCTGAACCAGCCGATGGAGTCGATCCTCGCCGAGCTCACCAAGTACCCGGTGAAGACGCGGCTGTCGCTCACCGGCCCGCTGGTCGTGGCGCGGGACATCGCCCACGCCAAGATCAAGGAACGCCTTGACGCGGGCGAGGAGATGCCGCAGTACCTCAAGGACCACCCGGTGTACTACGCAGGCCCGGCGAAGACCCCCGAGGGCTACGCGTCCGGTTCCTTCGGTCCGACCACGGCCGGCCGCATGGACTCCTACGTCGAGCAGTTCCAGGCGGCGGGCGGCTCCAAGGTGATGCTGGCGAAGGGCAACCGGTCGGCCCAGGTCACCAAGGCCTGCGACAGCCACGGCGGCTTCTACCTCGGCTCCATCGGCGGCCCGGCCGCCCGGCTCGCCCAGGACTGCATCAAGAAGGTCGAGGTCGTCGAGTACGAGGAGCTCGGCATGGAGGCCGTCTGGAAGATCGAGGTCGAGGACTTCCCCGCCTTCATCGTCGTCGACGACAAGGGCAACGACTTCTTCCAGGACCCGGCGCCCGCACCGACGTTCACGTCGATTCCGGTGCGGGGCCCCGGGCTGGCGTAGTGCCTCCGGGCGGCGGGTATGGATCTCGCCTCCGCCGCCCCTACCCGTCCCGTCCCCAGGGCCTGCCGCCCCTTCGACCCCGCTTCGGCCTGAACGGCCCCGTCCTCACGACGATTCCGGTGCGGGGCCCCGGGCCGGCGTAGTGCCTCGGGTGCGGCGGAGGGACGGATGTCTCGCCCCCGCCGCCCCTACCCGTCCCGTCCCCAGGGGCCGCGCCCCTTAGACCCCGCCGCAGAGAGCCTGTACCCGGCCCCAGCGGGCTGAGGATCCTCGTCCTCGAACGCCGGACGGGCTGACGGGTGCCGGCGCGATCTCTCGTACACGGGACGCGCCGACGGCGGCCGTTGCACCGCCAGGGTCTCGGACCAGTCACTGCCGCACACCCGCGCGAGGCCCGGCTCACCCCCGGCAGGCACCCGACCAGCCCACGGCCGGAACAACCCGCCCGCCCCGTTCGCTGTACCCGGTATGAGCGAATACCGCATCGAGCACGACTCCATGGGCGAGGTCCAGGTTCCCGTGGACGCCAAGTGGCGGGCCCAGACGCAGCGGGCCGTGGAGAACTTCCCGATCTCCGGGCAGCGGATCGAGCGGGCGCACATCGAGGCGCTCGCCCGGATCAAGGGCGCGGCCGCGAAGGTGAACGCGCGGCTGGGGGTGCTCGACAAGGACATCGCGGAGGCCGTCCAGGAGGCCGCCGAGGAGGTCGCGGAGGGCAAGTGGGACGAGCACTTCCCGATCGACGTCTTCCAGACCGGCTCCGGCACCTCGTCGAACATGAACGCCAACGAGGTCATCGCGACCCTGGCGACGGAGCGGCTCGGCGAGGGCCGCAGCGTACATCCCAACGACCATGTGAACGCCTCCCAGTCGTCCAACGACGTCTTCCCCTCCTCCATCCACATCGCCGCCACCGCCGCCGTCACCCAGGACCTGATCCCGGCGCTCGAGCACCTCGCCGCGGCCCTGACCCGCAAGTCCGAGGAGTTCGCCGACGTCGTGAAGTCGGGGCGGACCCATCTGATGGACGCCACCCCGGTGACGCTCGGCCAGGAGTTCGGGGGCTACGCCGCCCAGATCAGGTACGGCGTGGAGCGCCTCACCGCCTCGCTCCCCCGGCTCGCCGAACTCCCCCTGGGCGGCACCGCCGTCGGCACCGGCATCAACACCCCGCCCGGTTTCTCCGCCGCCGTCATCGAGGAGGTCGCCCGCACCACCGGGCTGCCCCTCACCGAGGCGCGGGACCACTTCGAGGCGCAGGGCGCCCGGGACGGGATCGTGGAGACCAGCGGGCAGCTCAGGACCATCGCGGTCGGGCTGACGAAGATCGCCAACGACCTGCGCTGGATGTCCTCCGGGCCGAGGACCGGCCTCGCGGAGATCTCGCTCCCCGACCTCCAGCCCGGTTCCTCGATCATGCCCGGCAAGGTCAACCCGGTGATCCCGGAGGCCGTGCTCATGGTCGCCGCCCAGGTGATCGGCAACGACGCGACCGTCGCCACCGCGGGCGCGGCCGGCAACTTCGAGCTCAACGTGATGCTTCCGGTCATCGCCAAGAACGTCCTGGAGTCGGTCCGGCTGCTCGCCAACGTCTCCCGGCTGCTCGCCGACCGCACCGTCGACGGCATCGTCGCCCACCGTGAACGCGCCCGGGAGTACGCCGAGTCCTCGCCCTCCGTGGTCACCCCGCTCAACAAGTACATCGGGTACGAGGAGGCCGCGAAGGTCGCCAAGAAGGCCCTGGCGGAACGGAAGACGATCCGGCAGGTCGTGCTGGAGAGCGGGTACGTGGAGCGCGGCGACCTGACGGAGCAGCAGCTCGACGAGGCCCTGGATGTCCTGCGGATGACACGGCCGTAACCTTTCCCCGCCCCGGCGTGAACCGTGACGCGTACCGCAGCGTCGTATGCCTATGGCACCTAATATCTGTTCATGGCAGACGGTGGAGCGGTGAGAGCGGTGGAAGCGGGTACGTCGGCGCACTTCTGGGAGCCCGGGAGTCAGATCCTGTGGCGCTACCGGCAGAACGCGGGCGCGAGCTTCCACATCGCCCGCCCCGTCACCGTCGTACGCGACGACGCGGAGCTGCTGGCCGTGTGGCTGGCACCGGGCACCGAGTGTGTGAAGCCGGTGCTGGCCGACGGCACCTCCGTGCACGCCGAGCCGCTGGAGTCCCGTTACACCAAGCCGCGGACCGTGCAGCGGGACCGCTGGTTCGGCACCGGGGTGCTGAAGCTGGCCCGGCCCGGCCTGCCGTGGTCGGTGTGGCTGTTCTGGGAGCCGGGCTGGCGGTTCAAGAACTGGTACGTGAACCTCGAGGAGCCGCTGGCCCGTTGGGCCGGGGGTGTGGACTCCGAGGACCACTTCCTGGACATCACGGTGGATCCGGACGGCAGTTGGCAGTGGCGGGACGAGGACGAGTTCGCGCAGGCCCAGCAGGACGGTCTGATGGATCCCGACCTGGCCGAACGGGTGCGGGACGCGGGGCGTTCCGCGGTGGAGGTGATCCGCGCCTGGGGCCCGCCGTTCTCCGGTGGCTGGCCCGACTGGCGGCCCGATCCGTCCTGGAGTGTCCCGCTCCTTCCGGAAGACTGGGACCGTACGCCCGCGCACTTGTCCTCATGAGACCCTTGATGCGCCCCCGGGCCGCAAACGTAGGATCGTCCTCCGCAAGTAAACGCAGCGGCAACTACCGGGGCGGGCACTGGGCTTGACCGATCGTCACCGAGGGGCGGCAGGACGTGAGCGTGGGGTACGAGGGCAACACCGGTACGGGCCGACGGTTCGCCGCCACTGCGGGAACAGCCCCTGACCACGCGGAAATTCCGTTCCTGGGACATGCATTCCGGGTATCGGGACTTCGGCGGGACCCACTGCGTGTACGGCGCGCAGCCCCGGACGGACGGATTCGACACGCGTGACGGACCACCCGACCTCCTTCGAACGCTCCCAGCCGGGCGTCGACCCCACGGACCCCGGTGGGGCGCTGCTGCGTTCCCCGGTGTCCTCTCCCGCCCCGGGCGTCGGGGCCCCGCCCGCTTTACCCGTACAGGCCCGCTCCGGTGACCCCGCCCCGGACGCGGCCCCCGTCCTCCAGAGCAGCAACAGCAGGACCGGCTCGACCGGCAAGACCGGCAACAACAAGGACAAGGGCATGAACCCGGCCGGTACCGGCCCCGAGCACTCCCAGCCGGCCACCGCCGAGCAGGACACGCACCGCCCGCGGCCCGTCTCCGAGTCCGTCCCGGTCCAGCCGGGCGGCGAGGACGACCGGACGCAGAGCGGCGACGAACGCCGTACCGGACAGGGGCTGCCCCCGGGCCGGCCCACTCCGATGCGGCGGGACGGCGACCGGCTGCGCTTCGTGGGCGCGGCCACGCGTCGGATCGCCCGGGGCATCGACCTGGACGAGATCGTGATGGGGCTGTGCCGGGCGACCGTGCCGACCTTCTCGGACGCGATCCTCGTCTATCTGCGCGACCCGCTGCCGGTGGGCGACGAGCGGCCCACGGGTCCTCTCGTGCTCCGGCTGCGGCGCAGCGACCGGATCCCGCAGCAGGAGCGGGACCTGGAGGACGGCATCCTGCCGGTCCCGGTGCCGGAGAACCCGTCCGAGCTGGACGGCCTCGGCACCGAGCTGTGCGAGGTCCAGCCGGGCAGCGCGCTCGCCGAGGTGCTGCGTGGGGTGCGTCCGGTCTTCACGGACACCCCGGCGGCCCATGCGGCGCTGCCGGAACTGCTCGGCGAGGGCTGTGAGTTCGCCGTGCCGTCGGGCCGTCGCGCGATCCTCGCGCCGTTGCGCGGCCGGCGCCGGGTCATCGGTGCCGCGCTGTTCCTGCGTCGCCCGGACCGCATCCCCTTCGACCCGGACGACCTCCTGGTCGCCGCCCAGCTCGCCACGCACAGCGCGCTGGGCATCGACAAGGCGGTGCTGTACGGCCGTGAGGCGTACATCGCCGACGAGCTCCAGCGCACCATGCTGCCGGAGACGCTCCCGCGCCCGACGGGCGTGCGGCTGGCCTCGCGTTATCTGCCGGCCGCCGAGACGGCCCGGGTGGGCGGCGACTGGTACGACGCGATCCCGCTGCCGGGCAGCCGGGTCGCGCTGGTGGTGGGTGACGTCATGGGGCACTCCATGACGTCGGCGGCGATCATGGGCCAGCTGCGGACCACCGCGCAGACGCTGGCCGGGCTCGACCTGCCCCCGCAGGAGGTGCTGCACCACCTCGACGAACAGGCCCAGCGGCTCGGTACGGACCGTATGGCGACCTGTCTCTACGCCGTCTACGACCCGGTCTCGCACCGGATCACCATCGCCAACGCCGGTCATCCGCCGCCGGTGCTGCTGCATCTGGGCGGCCGCGCGGAGGTGCTCCGGGTGCCGCCGGGCGCGCCGATCGGTGTCGGGGGCGTCGACTTCGAGGCCGTGGAGCTGGACGCGCCCGCCGGGGCCACGCTGCTGCTGTACACCGACGGGCTCGTGGAGTCGCGGTTGCGGGACGTGTGGACCGGCATAGAGCAGCTGCGGGAGAAGCTCGCCGCGACGGCGCAGCTGACCGGTCCTGACCATCCGCCGCCGCTGGAGGCGCTGTGCGACGAGGTGCTGGACATGCTCGGTCCCGGCGACCGGGACGACGACATCGCGCTGCTCGCGGCCCGCTTCGACGGGATCGCGCCGAGCGATGTGGCGTACTGGTTCCTGGAGCCGGAGGACGCGGCTCCCGGTCGGGCGCGGCGGCTGGCGCGGCGGGCGCTGTCCCGCTGGGGCATGGAGGATCTCACCGACTCGGTCGAGCTGTTGGTGAGTGAGGTCGTCACCAACGCGGTGCGGTACGCGACCCGCCCGGTGACGCTCCGGCTGCTGCGGACCGACGTGCTGCGGTGCGAGGTCGGCGACGACGTGCCCCAGCTGCCCCGGCTGCGGCAGGCCCGGGCGACGGACGAGGGCGGCCGGGGTCTCTACCTGGTGAACCGGCTCGCCCGGCGCTGGGGCGCCACCCGGCTGAGCACCGGCAAGGTGGTCTGGTTCGAGCTCAACCGGGGCTAGCCCCGGGAACGGAAACGACGAGAGGGGGCGCCCGGCCTGTGCCGGGCGCCCCCTCTTCGTGCCGGTCGCTACTGGTCGGCGTTCGGCTCGAACGGGTTCGCCGGTGGCGTGGTGCTGTTCTGCGGTGTCGACGGCGGTACCGAGACCGGCGGGGTCGTCGGCGGGGTGGTCTGCGGAGTGGTCGGCGGGGTCGTCGTCGGCGTCTGGGACGGGGTCTCAGACGGCTTCTGGGTGGTCGGGGTCGACGACGGGGTGCTGGACGGGGTGGCCGACGGGCTCGGCGTCCAGGTGGGCTGGACGGCGGCGCCCTGGTCGGTGTCCAGGTCGAACTTGGTGTTCTTGCCGGCGACGCCGAAGGTGTACTCGGCCCAGATCTCCGCCGGGAAGCCACCGCCGTTGACCCGGGGCTCGCCGCCCACGCCGTACATCTTGGCCTGTGCCTTGGTCTTGTCGTCCTCGCCGAAGAGACCGACCGAGGTGACGAGGTCCGGGGTGTAGCCGGTGAACCAGGCCGACTTGTTGTCGTCGGAGGTTCCGGTCTTGCCGGCGACCTTGCGGCCGTCGCGGGCCGTGTTCTGCTGCACGGACTGCTGAGCCGTACCGTCGTTGACCACGCCGGTCAGCACCGAGGTGACCGTGTCGGCGGCCTCCCGGCTGATGACCTGCTCGCCGATCGGGTCGGGCATCTGGAACTCGGTGCCGCCCTGCTCGGCCGACTTGATGATGGTCGGTGTGACCTGCCTGCCGTGGTTGTCGAGGGTGGCGTAGACGCCGGCCATCTGGATCGGGCTCGCGCCCATGGTGCCCAGGGTGTAAGCGGGCAGCGGCTTGAGATCGCCGGTGTCCATGCCGAGCTTCGTGGCCGTCGCGAGCACCTTGTCCATGCCGACGTCGACGCCCATCTGCGCGAAGACGGAGTTGATGGACTGGTTCATCGCCGTCTGGACGGTGACCTGCTTGCCGTAGTCGTGGTCGTCCTCGTTCTCGGGGGCGAATCCGACCTTGTCGCCGTTGCTGTCCACGACCTGGCGCTTGCTGGTGCCGTCGTAGAGCGTGTTGGCGCCGATGGTCTTGCCGCTCTGCGTCTGGGAGTTGTTCTCCAGGGCGGCGGCGAGGATCACCGGCTTGAAGGTCGAGGCAGGCTGGTAGTCGGTGCGGTTGGCGTTGTTGAAGAAGTGCTTGGTGTAGTCGGTGCCGCCGTACAGGGCGACGATCTTCCCCGTCTTCGGGTCGACGGAGGCCGCACCGGCCTGGACGTTTCTGTCCACCTTGCGCTTCTTCGGGTCCAGCTGCTTGGTCAGCTGGTCCTTGACCGCCTTCTCCAGCTGGGCCTGCTTCTTCTTGTCGATGTTCAGGGTGAAGGTCCACCCGGAGTTCTCGACGCGGGCCTCCGCCTCGTCCTGGGTGATGTTCTCCTTGGCCACCAGCTGCTTCTCGAGCTGCTGCTTGGCCAGCTTGATGAAGTAGCCCTTCTGCCCTTCGAGGCCCGGGTCGGCCTTGGGCTCCTTGGGCACCGGGAACGTCAGCTTGGCGCGCTCGCTCTGGCTCAGCCAGCCCTGCTTGACCATGTTGTTCAGGACGTAGTTCCAGCGCGCCTGTACGAGCTTCTTGCCGGTCGGAGTGGCGACCGCCCAGTCGTACTGGCTCGGCGCCTGGAGCAGTGCGGCAAGGTAGGCGCCCTGCGCGACGTTGAGCTTGCTCGCGTCGACGCGGTAGTAGTCCTGGGCCGCGGCCTGGATGCCGTAGGCGCCACGACCGTAGTAGCTGGTGTTGATGTAACCGGCGAGGATGTAGTCCTTGGACTTCTCCCGGTCCACCTTCAGCGAGATGACCAGTTCCTTCAGCTTCCGCGTGACGGTCTGGTCCTGGTCGAGGTAGTAGTTCTTGACGTACTGCTGGGTGATCGTGGAGCCACCCTGCTTGCCTTTGCCGGACAGCGTGTTGAGCAGACCTCGGGCGGTGCCCTTGAGGTCGATGCCGGCGTCCGTGTAGAAGGTCTTGTTCTCCGCGGCCACGAAGGTGCGCTGGACCGGCTTGGGCACTTCGGAGAGGTCGACGATCTCTCGGTTGGTGTCGCCCTCGCGGGCCATGACCGAGCCGTCGCTGTACTTGTAGATGTTGCTCTGTTCCTGCGCGGCCGCGTTGCCCTTGGGAATGTCGATCATGAGGTACATCACGACGAAGGCGCCGATGCCGAGCAGGCAGACGGCGAAGAACGTGCCGAGCATCTTCTTCCAGGTGAAGAGCCTGCGTATGCCGCTCTTACCGTTCTTCGCGCCCTTCTTACCGCGGGCGGCCGCCTTGCGGGCCGCGGCCCTGCCGCCGGTCGCGATGCCCTCGCTCGGCGTCCCGGACGAGCGCGTGGGCGGCGCCGCGCGGTGGCCACCGCGCTGACGTGCTCTTCTCTCTTCCGCTCGTCCCATGGGTCGACTCGCTCCGCTTCCTCATCGGCGGCCACACAGGTTCGTGGCTCAGGTCAGCTCAGAAAGCTAACACCGGTCTATATGACACAGCGCATTCGATCCGGTCTCGGAGGGGCGTGAGAATCAGCACCCGCCTCCTCGGAACCAGACCTCCGAAAGGGCTTCAAGGTTGCCGGGAGGGGGTAATCTGATATCATTTAGCTAGAAGTTGGCTAGTCCACGAAACGGGGGACCCTCCATGTCCGCACACGATTCCGCGCCCGCCGCGGACGCACCCGACATGCCCGCACCGCGCGTGCGGGAGGTCGCCGCGCACAGCATCGGCGGCGCGCTCGCGCTGCTGCTGGGCCTGCTCGGGCTGCTGCTCGCCGTCTTCCTGTTCGCCGCGAGCGGGGAGAGCCCCGGCTTCGCGGTCGGCGGGGTGATCGTCCTGATCGCCGCGCTGATCTCGCTGCGCGGCCTGAACACGGTCGCGCCGGGCGAGGCCCGGGTCGTCCAGCTCTTCGGCCGCTACAAGGGCACGATCCGCCAGGACGGCCTGCGCTGGGTGAACCCCTTCACCTCCCGCACCAAGATCTCCACCCGGGTCCGCAACCACGAGACCGCCGTCCTCAAGGTCAACGACGCCTACGGCAACCCGATCGAGCTCGCCGCGGTCGTGGTGTGGAAGGTCGAGGACACCGCGCAGGCAACCTTCGAGGTGGACAACTTCGTGAAGTTCGTCGCCACCCAGACCGAGACGGCCGTACGGCACATCGCGATCGAGTACCCCTACGACGCCCACGACGAGGAAGGGCTCTCGCTGCGCGGCAACGCCGACGAGATCACCCAGAAGCTCGCCACCGAGCTGCACGCGCGCGTGGAGACGGCCGGCGTCCAGATCATCGAGTCCCGCTTCACGCACCTCGCCTACGCGCCCGAGATCGCCTCGGCGATGCTCCAGCGGCAGCAGGCCGGGGCGGTCGTCGCGGCCCGGCGCCAGATCGTGGAGGGCGCGGTCGGCATGGTCGAGGAGGCGCTCGCCCGGATCACCGAGCGGGACATCGTCGAGCTGGACGAGGAGCGCAAGGCGGCGATGGTGTCCAACCTGATGGTGGTGCTCTGCGGCGACCGCGCGCCGCAGCCGGTCCTCAACACCGGGACCCTCTACCAGTGACGGCACCTTCCGAGGGGGGCTCCCCCGAGCGGCGGCCTCAGCAGCGCAAGCAGGTGCTGCTGAGGCTGGACCCGTCGGTGTACGAGGCGCTGGCGCGGTGGGCCGGGGACGAGCTGCGGTCGGCCAACGCGCAGATCGAGTTCCTGCTGCGCAGGGCCCTGAAGGAGGCGGGCCGGCTGCCCGGCGACACCGGGCCGCTGCCTCGCCGGGGACGGCCGCCCAAGCACCCCGAGGACACGTAGAGCGCGCGTAGCAGAACCGTGACAATCATCCCTCACCTGGGGCTGCTCACCCCCTGACCCTCCCCTACACACTCCGCGTATACATGCGGGGTATACACCGCATGTACAGTCCTCCCCATGTCCATCGGTCACACCCTCCTAGGGCTCCTGGAGTCGGGCCCCCGCCACGGTTACGACCTCAAGCGGGCCTTCGACGAGAAGTTCGGTCACGACCGGCCGCTGCACTACGGCCAGGTCTACTCGACGATGTCCCGCCTGCTGAAGAACGGGCTCGTCGAAGTCGACGGCATCGAGCCCGGCGGCGGCCCCGAACGCAAGCGGTACGCCATCACGGACGCCGGGATCACCGACGTACAGACGTGGCTGGCGACGCCCGAGAAGCCGGAGCCGTACCTCCAGTCCACGCTGTACACCAAGATCGTCCTCGCGCTGCTCACCCACCGCGACGCGGCCGACATCCTCGACACCCAGCGCGCCGAGCACCTGCGGATGATGCGCATCCTCACGGACCGCAAGCGCCGGGGCGACCTCGCGGACCAGCTGATCTGCGACCACGCCCTGTTCCACCTGGAAGCCGACCTGCGCTGGCTGGAGCTGACCGCCGCGCGTCTCGAGAAGCTCGCGGAGGTGGTGGTCAAGTGACCCCGGCCGGTTCCCTGCTCGTCGCCGACGCGCTGCACAAGGCGTACGGCCCGACCGTCGCGCTCGACGGCGCCGAGTTCTCCATCCACCCCGGCGAGGTCGTCGCCGTCATGGGCCCCTCCGGGTCCGGCAAGTCGACCCTGCTGCACTGTCTGGCCGGGATCGTCACACCCGACTCGGGCTCGATCCTCTACAACGGCCGCGAGATGGCCACCATGAACGACGCCGAGCGCAGTGCCCTCAGGCGCTCCGAGTTCGGCTTCGTCTTCCAGTTCGGGCAGCTGGTGCCCGAACTGACCTGTGTGGAGAACGTGGCGCTGCCGCTGCGGCTGAACGGCACCTCCCGCAAGGAGGCCGAGAAGGCCGCGCTCGGCTGGATGGAGCGCCTGGAGGTCGACGACCTCCGCAAGAAGCGTCCCGGTGAGGTGTCCGGCGGTCAGGGGCAGCGGGTGGCCGTGGCCCGGTCCCTGGTGACCAACCCGCGGGTGCTGTTCGCGGACGAGCCGACCGGCGCGCTGGACTCCCTCAACGGGGAGCGGGTCATGGAGCTGCTCACCGAGGCCGCGCGGTCCACCAACGCGGCCGTCGTCCTCGTCACGCACGAGGCTCGGGTCGCCGCCTACTCCGACCGCGAGATCGTCGTACGGGACGGGAAGTCCCGGGACATGGAGCGGGTCGTATGAACGTGCGGCAGTGGTCGAGAGACCTCTCCATGGGGGTTCGGTTCGCCTTCGCCGGCGGACGCGAAGGGTGGGTCCGGGCGCTGCTGACCGCGGTCGGCGTCGGACTGGGGGTGGCGCTGCTGCTGCTCACCACCGCGCTGCCGAACGCCCTGACGGTCCGGCACGAGCGGGGCGACGCCCGCGCGGACACCAACTACGGGCAACAGATGAAGAAGGCCGACAACACCCTGCTGTCGGCGAACGCGTCGACCACCTTCCGGGACACCGACGTCCGCGGCCGGGACCTGGAGCCCGAGGGGCCGAAGGCGCCCCTGCCGCCGGGGGTCGACAAGTTCCCCGCGGTCGGCGAGATGGTCGTCTCCCCCGCGCTGAAGAAACTGCTGGAGTCCTCCGACGGCAAGCTCCTGCGGGAGCGGCTGCCGAACCGGATCGCCGGGACGATCGCCGAGAGCGGGTTGATCGGCTCCCACGAACTCGCCTTCTACCGCGGGGCCGAGGGGCTCACCCCCGACGGCGCCGGGATCACCCGGATCGACGAGTACGGCAATCCGAACCCGACCGAGTCCGACTCCGACCCGGTGCTGGTGCTGCTGGTCCTGGTCGTCTTCGTGGTGCTGCTGACGCCGGTCGCCGTGTTCATCGCCGCGGCCGTCCGCTTCGGCGGCGAACGGCGCGACCGACGGCTCGCCGCCCTCAGGCTGGTGGGCGCCGACGGCCGCTCGACCCGGCGGATCGCCGCCGGCGAGGCGCTGGCGGGCGCGGTGCTCGGCCTGGTGCTCGGCACGGTGTTCTTCCTGATCGGCCGTGAAGTGGCGGGCTCCATGGAGGTGTTCGGGCAGAGCGTGTTCCCGAGCTACCTCAACCCCTCGCCGCTGCTGGCCCTGGTGGTCGCCCTCGCGGTGCCCGCGGCGGCCGTGCTGGTGACGCTGCTCGCCCTGCGGGGCGTGGTGATCGAGCCGCTCGGCGTGGTGCGTACCGCGAAGCCCGCGCGGCGCCGGCTGTGGTGGCGGCTGCTGCTGCCGCTGGCCGGGCTCGGGATGCTCTACCCGATGGTCGGACAGGGCCGCGACGGCGGCGACTTCAACCAGTACCTCGTCACCGGCGGGGTGATCTCGCTCCTGGTCGGCGTGACCGCGCTGCTGCCGTGGATCGTCGAGGCGGTCGTGGCCCGGCTGGGCGCGGGTGCGGTGTCCTGGCAACTGGCCGTGCGCAGGCTCCAGTTGAGCAGCGGCACGGCGGCCCGGATGGTCAACGGCATCGCGGTCGCGGTGGCCGGGGCGATCGCGCTCCAGATGCTGTTCGCGGGCACGTCGAGCGACTACACCAAGGACACCACGTACGACCTCTCGCGGGCGCAGATGCAGGTGAGCGTCCCGAAGGGGAAGTCGCTCGCGGCGACCGCGAAGGAACTGGCCGAGACCAAGGGAGTCCGGCACGCGTTCGCGTTCAACGAGGGCTTCACCAACGACGGGCCGGGCGAGAACGCGAACTGGGCCCGGGTGACCGTGGCCGACTGCGCGTCCCTGCGTCAGGTGGCCAAGCTGCCCTCCTGCCGCGACGGCGACGTCTTCGCCTCCCATGTCGCGCCGCGACAGGGCGACAGCGCCTCCGCTAGCGAGAACGCCGACGACGAGTCGACCGTGGCGGCCCGGCCCGGCCGGAAGCTCTGGTTCGACACCTCCGAGGACCCGGAGAAGCCCACCTCGGTGACCTGGAAGGTTCCGCAGGGCGTCAAGCAGGCGGAGGCCATCGACGACCCGACGGGCTACCGGCGCGGCGGCATCCTGGTCACCCCGTCCGCCTTCCCGGCGACGGCCGCGGCGGGTGTGCGCGGAGAGATCTATCTGCGGCTGGACGACTCGGTGCCGGACGCGCGCGAGTACGTCCGCAACACGGCCGCCCGGATCGACCCGCACGAGGAGCCCATGACCTGGGTGTCCGCCAAGCGCAACAACGAGTACGCCTCCATCCGCACCGGCCTGTTCGTGGGCGCCGTCTGTGTCCTCGCGCTGATCGGGGCGAGCCTGCTGGTCTCCCAGCTGGAGCAGCTGCGCGAGCGCAAGAAGCTGCTGTCGGCGCTGATCGCCTTCGGCACCAAGCGGCGCACCCTGAGCCTGTCGGTTCTGTGGCAGACGGCGATCCCGGTCGGGCTCGGTCTGCTGCTGGCCTCGGCGGTGGGGCTGACGCTGGGCGTGGTCCTGCTGAAGATGACGAGCACCGCGGTGCGGGTGGACTGGCCGAGCGTGCTGGCGTTGACCGGCGCGGGGGCCGCGGTGGTCGTCGTGGTGACCCTGCTGAGCCTGCCGCCGCTGCTCCGGCTGATGCGGCCGGACGGGCTGCGGACGGAGTAACCGCCCGCAGCCGGCTGTCCCGGTCAGAGGCTGTACTCCTTCACCACCCGCCGGACCTGGGCGAACAGCATGCCGACGTTGACCGACTTGCGGCACACCACCACGGCGACGACGTCCTGCTGTTCGACCAGCCGCACGAACAGGTGCGTGAGGTTCTCGCTGTTGACGAGGATCTCCTGGAAGAAGTGGTTGTCGCTGCTGATCCCGCGACGCTCCTTGAAGACGTCCTCGATCATCACGACCGTGCGGCCCTGGAACAGGTCGAGAGTCGCCCCCGCCAGGAGGTCCAGGACCTCCGGCGGGTGGTTCTCGACGGTCTCGTACGACAGCAGCATGCCGGTGGACATGTCGACCACGCCGGACGCGACGCAATCGGGGGCGTCCGTGCGCAGGGACTTGACCAGGCCCATCACCTGGTCGGAGAAACCCGAGGTCATACGCTTCGTCCCCATCCCTTCAGACTCCTTCTGGTGCTTTGTCGCTCGCCGTGCCGGTGAGGATCGAGCCGATCCGGTTGAGGGTCGGCTGGGTCGCCCGGTGCAGCTGCTCCAGGTCCATCCCCTCGTCGCCGAGCACGACCATCAGGGCGGTGTCGCCGACGGCGTAGAAGGCGGCACAGCCGTGGCTGCCGTAGGTCACCGTCCGGCGCAGCGCGCCGCGGTCGGTCGCCCCGGCGGTGCGCCGGGCGAGGCCGAGCCCGGCCGCGGCGAGTGCGGCGAGGCCCTCCGGGTCGATCGAGTCGGCGGTGTCGGCGGCGATGAGCAGCCCGTCCGCGGCGGCGACCGCGGTGTCGGTGATTCCGGTGACCTGTTCCCGCAGACCGCGCATTTCGAGCGCCAGGGCTTGGTGATCCATTGACTCAACTCCCCTGATTCTGTTCACATCTGATCGGCAGTTTCATTTCGCTGTTCCATTCCGGAGCCGGAAAAAGCTTCCTGGTTTTCGGCGGGGCAGATCGCCGTACGCCGGCGGCGGGGGCGGCTCTGCCTGTGAGGGCTTGCGGGGCTGCAGTGCATGGCCGTCGGGCAGCGTGCGGACCGGAAGGGGCGCAGGTGCCGCGGTGCACACCAGGAGCCCTTCGTCGAGCATCCGGGCGACCTCGACCGTGACGGTGTAGACCCCGCGCCCGACCCGGAAGGCGAGATCGCGGGCCGTGCAGCGGCCGTCGGCGTGGGTGAGCAGTTCGCGCTGGAGCGCCGTGGATCCGGCCCCGGCACCCGAGCGCACCGGCCGTTCCCGGTCGGGGTGCACGGGGTGCGGCAGACCGGCCAGGGCGGTGAGCCTGCGGGTCGCGTCCTGGAGCAGCCGCAGGGGCGGCTCACCCAGCGGGACCTGCGCGAACAGCTCGGCGGAGGCGACGCGTTCGCAGCCGTCCACCCGGCCCGCGGCCATCGCGAAGGCGGCGTCGTGCAGCGCCAGCGCGCACACCACCCTGAGCTGTGCGGCGCCCGCGTAGCCGTGCGCGATGAGCGCGGTCGCCGGCCAGCGTGAGCCGCCCGACTCCCGCACCAGCTCGGCCCACTGCTCGCCGCTGACCCGCCCGGAGCGCAGCAGCAGCGCCTCGGGGCCCGGCGCGCCGGGGGTCTCCACGGCGACCACCCGGCCGTCCCCGAAATGGAAGGTGCCGCCGGGTGTGCCGTGGACCCGCAGCTCTCCGGTGTAGCCGTCACGGCCGCACTCGGCCAGGGCCTGAGCCAGGTGTTCGTGGCCCGACATCACACCCCCCGCCGCCTCGCACATACGCCTGACGCGTAGCGCTGAGGAGGGAATGTGTATCAGTCCGGGCGCATATTCCGGGCGCGGGTTTCCAAGCTGCCGTTAGTTGACGGAAGTTGCATTCGACGGAGTGTTCAAATCGGCGCGTTCAGCGCTCATTTGACCGAATCCGAGGGAGGTTTTTCGGGACCCGGAGGCGGATCCGCGGGACCCTCCCCGTCTGCTACGGCAGCGGGCTCGCCGTCGTCGCGCTGCCCGCCCTCGTCCTCGTGCCCGTCGGCCCGACCGTCCTCGTCCTCGGCGTCGAGGTCGTCCGGCGGCGGGGACTGGTCCTCGGCGTACGCCTTGAGGTAGCTCACCACCGTGTTCGTCACCGCCACCAGCGGTACGGCCACCACGGCGCCGCCGATTCCGGCCACCATGCCGCCCGTGGCGACCGTGAGGACGACCGCGAGGGGGTGCACGCGGACCGCGCGGCCGAGGATGAACGGCTGGAGGATGTGGCCCTCGATCTGCTGGACGGCGAGGACCACCGCGAGCGTCATCACCGCGGTGAACACGCCTTGGGTGACCAGCGCGACGAGCACCGCCAGCGCGCCGGAGGCGACCGCGCCGACCAGCGGGATGAAGGAGAACAGGAAGATGAAGACGGCCAGCGGCACCGCCATGGGCACCTTGAGGAAGTAGATGCCGATGCCGATGAAGACGGCGTCGATGAGCGCCACCAGGACCGTGCCGCGGACGTAGGCGGTCAGTGTGCGCCAGGCGCGCGGGCCGGCGCCGGCCACGGCGGGACGGGCGGCCGCGGGGACCAGCTTCAGCGTCCACTCCCAGATGCGGCGGCCGTCGTAGAGCAGGAAGAGGGTGGAGAAGAAGGTCAGCAGGATGCCGGTGAGCGCCTCGACGACGACCTGGACGCCTTCGAGGCCCGCGGAGGTGATCTGGTCGGTGTTGGCGCCGACCGCCTCCCGCAGGTTCTTGGCGATCTGGTTGATCTGCTTGTCGGTGACGTGGAAGGGGCTCTTCAGCAGCCAGTTGCGCAGGTCGTCGATGCCGCTCTGGATCTGGTCGGAGAGGTTGTCGATGTTCTCCATGACCTGCCAGGTCACGAACCAGCCCATCAGGCCGATGACGACGAACCCGAGGATCGCGGTGAGCGCGGTGGCGGGGCCGCGCGGCACGCCGTGGCGCCTGAGCCGGGCCACCGTCGGCTGGAGCAGCGCGGTGATGAGCAGGGCGACGACGAAGGCGAAGACGACGAGCTGGACGGAGCTGATGATCCGCATCAGCACCCACACGGTGCCCGCGAGGATCAGGAGCCGCCAGCCGGCCTCGGCGGCGACCCGGACGCCCCACGGCACGGCCTGCGCGGGATCGGGGCGCGGGACCAGCACGACCGGCTCACGGGACGCTGCGCCCACGGGTCTCTTCGGCTTGCGCACGGGCGGCACGGCCGAGCGGTCCTCGGCCTCCTCCCGGGCGACCTCGGCGCGGCGCTCGTCCAACCGCTCACCCACATCGGTCAACCGGGCACCGAGCCGGCCGATCCACCCTGGCACTCGCGACATGATCCGTCCTCTTCCCCCGTCTCTCCCCACCACTCCTCCCAGGAGTCGTCCGGTCCGACCGTACAGGGCAGCAGCCCCTCCCCCTAGGACGGGGAGGGGCTGCACGGGGTTGAGCGGCGGACGCGGTCCGCGATCAGTAGTTGCCGTGGGCCTGCCAGTACGACCAGGCGCCGCAGGGGCTGCCGTACCGGCCGTTCATGTAGCCGAGGCCCCACTTGATCTGGGTGGCCGGGTTGGTCTGCCAGTCGGCGCCCGCGGAGGCCATCTTGTTGCCGGGCAGGGCCTGGACGAGGCCGTAGGCCCCGGAGGCGGCGTTGACGGCCAGGTAGTTCCAGGTGGACTCGTGGTTCACGATGTTGCTGAAGCACTGGAACTGTCCGCTGGGCACGATCTGGCGGGCGATGGCCTGGACCTCGGCGACGGTGTACGAGGACTGCTGGGGGAAGATGCCCTTGGCTTCCCGCTCCTTCTTCGCCTTCTCCTCGGCGGCCGCGCGCTTGGCCCGCGCGTCCTTCGCCGCCTGCTTGCGGGCGGATTCCTCCGCCGACGTCCTGGCGACGGCGTCCGCGGCGACGGCCTGGGTCTCGGCCTGCCGGGCCAGCGGGGCCGCCTGGACCGGGGCCTGTTCGCCTACGGGTATGTCCGCGAGCAGCGTGGCGTCACCGGCCGACGCCTGCGCGTCGTCGGTGGGGTGTGCGGTGCCGGCCTGGGCGACCCCCATGACGGCACCGACAGTGGTGACCGCCGTGGCCGAGACCACGGCGAATCCACGCGCGGAGTTCCGGCTCACGGCTGGGGCCTAGTACCAGTGGTTGGCCTGCCAGAACGACCAGGCCTCGCAGGGGCTGCCGTACCGGCTGTCCATGTAGTTGAGGCCCCACTTGATCTGGGTGGCCGGGTTGGTCTGCCAGTCGGCACCGACCGACGACATCTTGGAGCCCGGCAGGGCCTGGAAGAGACCGTAGGCGCCGGAGGAGGCGTTGACGGCCCGGTAGTTCCAGCTGGACTCGTGGTCCACGATGTTGCTGAAGCACTGGAACTGCCCGCTCGGCACCATCGAGGCAGCCATCGACTGGATCTGCGCGACGGTGTACGAGCTCTGCACCGGGAAGCTGGAGGCGCTGCGGCTGGCCTTCTCCTTGGCCTCGGCGCGCTCCTTGGCTTCCTTGGCCGCCTGCTCGGCGGCTTCCTTCTTCTCGATCGCGGACTTGGCGGCGGCCTTGCGGGCCGACTCCTCAGCGATCTTCTTGGCGCCGGCGTCCGCAGCGATGGCCTGGTAGTCGGCCTGCTGCGTGAGGGACGCGGTCTGCACCTGAGCCTGCTCACCCGCGGGGATGTCCGCCAGGAGCGTCGTCGTGTCGGCTGCCGTCGCCTCGGCGTCGTTCGGCTGCGCGACACTGCCGGAGGCGACTCCGACAACGCTACCTACAGCGGTGACCGCGGTGGCGGAGGCCACTGCGAATCCCCGGACCGAAATCGGGCTCACACGGTTTCCTTCCAGCATCGCCCGCTTCGGTGACCCTGGCGGACGCAATCGTGCCCCTGGACACTGGCCTCCCAACTAACGGGGTCACGGGAGGCACGGGCCCGGTGGGCAACTCCCTTGCGGGGAGCGCCGCGTAGTGCGCGGGCGGCATACGGCGGACGTTATGGAGTTGAACGTGGTGCTGTTGTGGTGCCGTACCGCTGGGGGTACAGGTGTGCCGTATGCGGGGCCTGACAGAACCGAGACTCTGCCGTAACCGGACGCCGGGTGGCAATTCTGAGTTGCGTGTGAAAGCTCACATCCCGTTTGACCCCAGGGATTTCATGAAACGCCGGCACACGAAGGCGCCGCCCGGCTAGGCTCTTGGCCTTTCCGGACGGCGCCAACGGGCGGGTACTACCTCAGATTTGGCCGTCCTCCAGCATTTCGGTCACAAGGGCCGCGATCTGGGACCTCTCGGACCTCGTCAGCGTCACATGCGCGAAGAGCGGGTGTCCCTTCAGCTTCTCCACCACGGCGACGACACCGTCGTAGCGACCGACGCGGAGATTGTCCCTCTGTGCCACGTCATGGGTCAGAACGACCCGTGAATTGGCGCCGATTCGGGACAGAACGGTCAGCAGGACGTTCCGCTCCAGCGACTGCGCCTCGTCCACGATCACGAACGCGTCGTGCAGCGAACGGCCGCGGATGTGGGTGAGGGGCAGGACCTCGAGCATCCCGCGCGCGGTGACCTCCTCGATGACCTCGCGGCCGGCGACCGCGGACAGCGTGTCGAAGACCGCCTGCGCCCAGGGGCTCATCTTCTCCGACTCGGAGCCCGGCAGATAACCCAGCTCCTGGCCGCCGACCGCGTACAGCGGACGGAAGACCATGACCTTCTGGTGCTGGCGGCGCTCCAGGACAGCCTCCAGACCCGCGCACAGCGCGAGCGCCGACTTTCCGGTGCCGGCCCGGCCGCCCATCGACACGATCCCGATGTCCGGGTCGAGGAGGATGTCCAGCGCGATCCGCTGCTCGGCGCTGCGGCCCTTGATGCCGAAGGCCTCCCGGTCGCCGCGCACCAGGCGGACGTTGCCGTCCGGCGAGACCCGGCCCAGTGCCTTGCCGCGCTCCGAGTGGATGGTCAGGCCGGTGTGCACCGGCAGCTCCGAGGCCTCGGGCACATGGACGTGCCCCTCCTCGAAGAGGATGTCCACCTGCTCGCCGGGCAGCGTCAGTTCGGACATCCCGGTCCAGCCGGAGGAGCCCGTGATGGCGAGCTCGGCGCGGTACTCCTCGGCGAGCAGTCCGACCGAGGACGCCTTGATCCTGAGCGGGAGGTCCTTCGACACCACGGTGACGTCGAACCCCTCGGCCTGCAGATTGCGGGCGACCGCGAGGATGCGGGAGTCGTTGTCCCCCAGGCGGTAGCCGCTGGGCAGCACACTGGGGTCCGAGTGATTGAGCTCGACACGGACGGTCCCGCCCAGCTCCCCGATCGGGATGGGGGCGTCGAGACGGCCGAACCGCACCCGGAACTCGTCGAGCAGGCGCAGGGCCTGCCGGGCGAAGTAGCCGAGTTCGGGATGGTGCCTCTTCGCCTCCAGCTCCGTGACCACGACGATCGGGAGCACGACCTCGTGCTCGTCGAAGCGGCTCAGGGCGTTCGGGTCGGCCAGCAGGACGCTGGTGTCGAGAACATAAGTGCGCCGGTCAGGAAGACGGCGCTTTGTGCTGGTCACCACGGAAGGACGTACCCCCTCGGATGAGGTCGGGGAGCGACGGAGTGGAGCTGGACCGGTCGACGGCCCGTTTGCACGGGCCGGGAACCGGCCCTCCACTGCTTCTTCCGTGCCGTAACCGCACGGTAAGGCTGGTGCAAAGGGCCTCCCGGGCGGACGGCCCCGTGCCGTCCGCTGAGATCCGACACCCGTGGTTCGGGCATCGACCTGCTTGGCTTATGCCCTCGAACATGCGCCGCCATGCCAGTGCGCATGACGGCGCGCTGGTGAACTCCTCGTTACTTCCGCCTCAGAAGGGGTAGACGGGCGCTGCCTGTGAGCGCCCGGTCATCCGCCGTAACGCCGGTGACGGGCGGCGTAGTCGCGCAGGGCGCGCAGGAAGTCGACCTTGCGGAAGGCCGGCCAGAAGACCTCACAGAAGTAGTACTCCGAGTGGGCCGTCTGCCACAGCATGAATCCGGACAGCCGCTGTTCGCCGCTCGTCCGGATCACCAGGTCGGGGTCGGGCTGGTCGCCGGTGTAGAGGTGGCGGCCGATCATGTCGATGTCGACGGCCTCCGCGAGCTCCTCCATCGAGGTGCCCTTGTCCTGCGCGTCCAGCAGCATCGCCCGTACGGCGTCGGCGATCTCCTGGCGGCCGCCGTAGCCGATGGCGACATTGACGAGTATGCCGTCGACGTGGGCGGTGGACTCCTCCGCCTCCTTCAGCGCCGTCTGCATCGGAGAGGGCAGCAGGTCGGGGGTGCCGACGTGGTGGACACGCCAGCGGCCGTCGGAGGCGAGGGTGCGGACGACGTCCTCGATGATGCCGAGGAGGGGGCCGAGCTCCTCCGGCGGGCGGTTGAAGTTGTCCGTCGACAGCAGCCAGAGGGTGACGACCTCGACGTCCGTCTCGGAGCACCAGCCGAGGAACTCCTCGATCTTCTCGGCACCGGCGCGGTGGCCGTCGACGGGGCTGGAGCCGGCTGCCTTCGCCCAGCGCCGGCTGCCGTCCACGATGACACCGATGTGCTTGGGCACCTGGGCGTGGTCCAGGTGGCCCTCCACCCGGCGTGCGTAGAGCCTGACGAGCAGGCCGCGCAGCTTGTCGCGCAGGTTCACGTGATTGTCGCCCCTCCGTGCGGATGCGGTCCCCGCGGACTGAGGGTACCGGGCGCCCAATGTGCGGGGTGCGGTGGGTGCTTGGGCGGGTGCGGGGTCGTCGGGTCTTTCAGCGGGTGTCCCGGGGGGGCGGTTGTCATGCGTGCCGGGTGGGTTCCGGCTGCGTGCCGGACGCGCTCCGGGCGCACAGGGCGCGCTCTGGGCGCACAAAAAACGGGCCGGTCCGTGGGGGGGATACGGACCGGCCCGAGGGGGGGTTTCCACCATAACCCTTCGTAAGTGATGCTGCGTGCATCGGCGTGCCACAACTACTCTCCGCAATCATCCGGCGACGGCGTGGTGGGTGGCCGAAGCCCAGTTCATGGGGGTTTCGTGGGCGAAAAGCGGCGGAATGATGGGCTTGTGCGGCATCGCCCGCGTGGGTGAATCCGGGTCGGAACGTTTCTTTGACGCCGGGAAGTGGGCGCGGCACCGCGCAGCCCCCTCCTCTGCGCGGTGCCACCGCGCAGCTTTGCTGGCGCGAATTGCCTCGTGTTGAATTTACGTCAGAAGTGGCCGAGATGCGAGCTGCCTGGGATAACGATGTGGAAACCCCGTGAAGACCATGGAAATCTGGGGTAGATGAGTGGGGTGCGCCACGTTACGCAGCCATATACGCCCTTTGCTCACCTTTACTCCGAGCCGAGCTTCTTCGGCTTGCGCGCCTCGACGAGGTGCCGGCTGCTGTGCGCGACGAAGGGACCCTCGGACTCCATCCGCTCGTGCAGGGACCGGAGTTGGGGCTCGTACCGCTCCACGGTGAAGCCCGGGACCATCCACACCACCTTGCGCAGGAAGTGGACGACGGCGGCGATGTCGTGGAACTCGATCCGCAGCCGCTCAGCACGGAGGTCCACGATCTCCAGTCCGTGTCCTTCGGCAGCTTCACGCTCGCGGTCGGGGTGCCGGTCGGCACTCTGCTCCGGCGGCTGCGGGCCGAGGAAGTGCTCGACCAGCTCGAACACGCTGCGCGGGCCCACGTGCTGGCCGAAGTAGGTGCCGCCGGGCTGAAGCACCCGGGCGATCTCCGCCCACTGCGGCGTGACCGGGTGCCGACTGCTGACCAGATCGAAGGTGTCGTCGGCGAAGGGCAACGGGGCGTCCTCGGGAGTGGCGACGACCACGATGCCGCGGGACCGGAGCAGGGCGGTGGCTTTGGCGACGTTGGGGGGCCAGCCTTCGGTGGCTGCGGCGAGGAGGGGGGTTTGGGGTGGCCTTGCGTCGGCTTGGGGTGGTCCTGCGTGGGCTTGCGGGGAGAGGGGGTGGTGATCGAGGGTGGCGGCTGCCTGATCGAGGGCGAAGGCCAGGACCTCGCCGCCGCCGGTCTGGAGGTCGAGCGAGGCGGTGGCCTGGGTGAGCCGTACGGCCAGGGAGCGGGCGTACCCCCACGACGGCCGCGCCTCGGTGGCCCGCCCCTCGAACCACGAGAAGTCCCACCCGTCGGTGGGAACGGCGGCTCCCTCGGCTACGAGGTCTTCGAAGGTGTGAGTGCCCTGGGTGGTCATGTGGTTGATCGTGGCAGTGGCACGGAGGTGGGCGCTGCCCAATTTTCGGGGCGGCGTGGAGTGGGCTGGGATGGGGATGGGCGTGGACCGGCGGTCAGGGAACCGACGGTCACGGAACCAGGGGGCGGACTTCCTCGGCGGTGAAGCGGATGAAGCCCTCTGGGTCGGGCTCGTCGGCTGTCGGCTGGAGGACGACCGTGTCGGCGCCCGCCTCGACGAGCCGCTCGACGGCCTTCGCGACGGCACCCGCGTCCCCGGCGACCCCGAGGTCGGGGACGTCGGCGTGGCCCTCGTGGGCGAGTTCGGCGTGGAGCCGGGCGGCCGCGTCGGGCCCGGTGGCGGTGAGGAGGTAGACGACGACCTGGTGCGGCTGTCCGGTGCGGCCCGCCTCCTGGCGCCCCTCGTCGATGAGCCGCCGGGCCCGCCGGACACCCTCGGGCGGGGTACTGGCGGTGAGGACGGTGCCGTCGGCGGACTGGCCGGCGAGACGCAGGGTGCGTGGTCCGGTGGCCCCCGTGAGGACGTCGACGGGCCCGTCCGGCGGCCAGTCGAGGGCGACGCCGTCCAGGGAGACGTACCGGCCCCGAGTGGTGACGCGCTCCCCGCCCAACAGGGCCCGCAGCGCGTCGAGATGCTCACGGAGCAGGGTGAGCGGCGACTCGGCGCGGGCGCCGACCTGGCCCATCCAGTCCTGCACGCCGTGTCCGACGGCGAGGATCGGCCGCCCCGGGAACATCCGGTGCAGGGAGGCCGCCTCCATCGCGGTGACGGCGACGTTGCGCAGCGGGACGGGGAGCAGCCCGACACCGACACGGAGTCGCTCGGTCCACGCGAGCGCGGCCGCGGCGGTGGAGATCCCGCCCTCCAGGAAGCAGTCCTCCCACAGCCAGAGCTCCTCGAGCCCGGCCTCCTCAGCGAGCCGGGCGAGGGCCCGCAGCCGCTCGGGGGGAAGCTGGGGACGGAACACGGCGCCGAGTCGGGTCATGGGGCCTTTCCTACCCACGCCGGGGGCAGGGAACAACTTCTTTACGGGCTCCTACGGATGGGTACCGCTGCCCGCCGCCACCTCGTACCGGAGCAGCACGACGCCGTTGCGGAAGGTGTGGGTCTCCACCAGGTCGAGCGAGGTCAGGGTCTCGGCGGACGGGAAGGGGCGCCTGCCCCGCCCGACGAGGACGGGATGGACGTAGATACGGAACTCGTCGACGAGTCCGAGGCGCAGGAACTCGGTCGCGAGCACGGCCCCGCCGACGACCAGATCGCCGCCCGGTTGCTCCTTCAGCCTCCTGATCTCCTCGGGCACGACCTCCCGGACGATCGTGGCGTTCGGGTCGTCGACGTGTTCGAGGGTCCGCGAGAACACGTACTTCGGCAGATCCCGCCAGATCCGGGCGAACTCCGCCTCCACGGGGGTGGCGTCAGGGGAGGCGTCGGCCGTGGGCCAGTAACCGTCCATGAGCTCGAAGGTGACCCGCCCGCACAGGTCACCGCCCATCCGCCTGCTGACGTCGTTCATGTGCTGGTGGAGTTCTTCGTCGACGAGGTGCCAGCTGATGTCGTGGTCGGGGCCCTCGAAATACCCGTCGAGGGAAACGGACATCATCAGGACGATCTTCCGCATCGGTCACCTGCCCCGGAACTGGGATGGAGGATGGCCCCACACGGTACCGAGAGGGGTGGCTGCGACATGGGACGCTGGCGGGACGGACACGGAGAACTGGTCGTCGGCGAGGTACGTGTCCCGCTGGAGATCGCCACGTCCTACCGGGCCCGCACAAAGGGACTGCTCGGCCGGGACGGCGTGGCGGGAGCGATGCTCCTCTCCCCCGCGAGCAGCGTGCACACCTTCCGGATGCGCTTCCCCATCGACGTCGCCTACCTCGACCGCCGACTCCGGGTCATCGCCGTACGCACCATGAAGCCGGGGCGGTTGGGCCTGCCGCGGTTGCGGGCGCGGCATGTGGTGGAGGCGGGGGCCGGGGTGATGGAGGGGTGGGGGGTTCGTACAGGGGTGCGGGTGGAGGTTGTGGTGGAGTGAGGGGCCGCGCGGGTCAGGCTCAGCCGAAGGCGCTGAGGGCGAGATCGGAGGCCGGGATCCGCAGGTCCGGGACACTGCCGTAATTGATGTAGACGTAACAGCCGTACAACCCCTTGGCGAGCTCCCCGCCGTTCATCGTGCGCAGCTTTCGGCCGTCGTTGGGGAGGTACTGGTTCCCGGTGAAGACGTCCAGGACGCGTTCGCCGTCGCGGTCCTGTCGGAACCGGAGCTGGTTGCCGTCGGCTTCGACCGACACCAGCAGGTCGGCTCCGCGGAAGGCGTGCAGAAGCGCTTCAGGGGTGCCGCGGCGCGCCCTGAAAGCCTGCAGGGCGCGTTCCACCTCGTTCTCCGGGGGAGAGAAACCCATCGCCCTGCGGGTGGGCTCGTAGGTGGGGTTGAAGTGGAAATCGCCGAGCTGCCCGTTCGCGTCGATGAGCCAGCCGCCCAGCATTCCGTGCTGCGGGACGTCCTCGTACGGACTGTGACCGGGATCGACGGCGAACAGCATCCTGCCGCGCTGGCGCCGGGCAGCCCGCCGCATGCCCTCGGTCGCTTCAGGGGTGAGCAGCTTCGGGCCGTGCAGCGGGATCACGGGCTGCACCAGAACCTTCAGATCACGTGGGCTCGGATCCCACCTGGCGTCGCCGACGATGTCCTCCCGGAGAGCCGTCAGGTCGGTGGCCTGTTGCAGGGGCCCGGGCAGCACCCGGCCGGGATGCGGATAACCGCCCTCCTGCTGCGCCATATCGGCCAGAGCCTCGGTGGGCGAGAGCCCCCGTTGATACGCGTCCTGCCACTTGGCCTTCCAGAACTGGATGGAAAGAGTGGACTCGGGGCGCATCTCCCCGCGCGTGACGTAGCCTGCGGCCCCCTCTTCGTCCGACGCCCAGAGGAGCCCGAGAATCCCCTCCGTATTGGCCACCACCGTGTACCACACGGGGCCGTTCGCCTTCCACGCATAGTTGGTCGGGCCCTCGAGCAGGCTCGGCCGCAGGTCGTCCGCCAGCCGGGAGAAGGGCCGCTCCCCGGACTGCTCGGCCGACTCGTGCTGCTCACTCATGGGTGGATCTCTCCGTAGATGTGCCAATGGCCATCGGACTCGACTGCCTTGGTGATCGTGTACTTGTTGCCGCGGCCGAGAAGCAGTTCACGCTCGCCGACATCGGCGTGGCTCAGCTTCTCCACCCACAGGCCCGGGGTCCCCTCGGGCGCCCGCAGATGAAGAATGGCCTCCTTGTGGGCGAAGGCGACATCGCCTACCTCGACCGCCGACTCCGGGTCATCGCCGTACGCACCATGAAGCCGGGACGGTTGGGCCTGCCGCGGTTGCGGGCGCGGCATGTGGTGGAGGCGGGGGCCGGGGTGATGGAGGGGTGGGGGGTGGGGGTGCGGGTGGGGGTGCGGGCGCGGGTGGAGGTTGTCTCGGAATGACGTGACAGGTGCCTCAGTGGAACTCGTGGACCACCTGGATCTCGCCGACGATGTGGGCGTTGAAGTCGTCCAGCTCCTCGGCCGGAACCCAGAGCTCGAGGATCGTCTGCCCACCGGCCTGCTGGACGGGGTACCGGCTCAAGAACTCCGACTCGACCTCAAAACGAGTGACGAAGCCGGCGCCGTCGTGTTTCACGTTCCAGTCCCGCGCGATCCTGACCGCGTAGTCCTCGTTGAGGACCGGGTAGAAGATCGGCTGCTCGGGCAGCCGGGGCGGCCAGGCACGCCAGTTCAGCTCCCGAACCAGATCCAGCTCCTTGGGGCCGGTGGGGCGCCACAGGGTCGTCGTTGCTTGCCGGCTGGTCATCTGCATCGCTCTCTGAACGTAGGCCGCTGGTGCGGCGGGTCGAGGAGGCGGACGATATCGGCACCTCGAACTCGTCAGCCACGCGATTTCCACACCGTGACCCGCAGTTAGGGGACACCCTTAAGCTGGATGCGGCCAAATCGGCCACGCCTTGCGCCCGTTGCTTTCCTGGAACATCCGATGGGACCTTTCCACGCCATGACTAGATTGCCCGCCGGACGTTCGATTCTGTCGATTGCAGCGGTCGGCGTGCTGCTCACCGGATGCTCGGCCTCGGTCGAGGTCGGAAAGTCCGAGCCGAAGATGTCTTCGGACAAGGTGGCTTCCCTGGTGTCCGAAAAGCTTGCTGCCACAACTGGGCGCCCGAAGCCCGACATCAGCTGCCCAGAAGACCTCGTCGGCAAGGTCGGGACGACCATGCGGTGCACACTGACAGCCGACGACGGCAGCACCTTGGGTGTGACTGTTTCCGTGACGTCTGTGAAGGGAAGTCAGATCAGCTTCGACATGGAGGCCGACGCCACGGCGTCCCCGGCGAGTTGATCGGCCGGAAACGAGCTCCCGCTTCACAGTCGGCCGGTGACGACTCCGCGCCAGGTCCAGCCGTACTCCACGGGACGCCGCACGGGGAAGGTGATCCGGACGGACCACTTTCTCATCCGCGAACCTCTACGGCTGCATCTCGGTGATGACGGAGCGTGATCCACTCGTCGGTGCGCCACCACCACGTCGGGTTGACCGGTGGCCGTCCCGCGTCAGCTCTGTCCCCGTGGGAACGACACCTCCACCCGGCGGTTCTTCTTGCGGCCGGCCTCTGTGGTGTTGGAGGCGATCGGGTAGTCCTCCGAGTAGCCGCGGACCTCGTAGGTGATGGACGAGTCGTTCAGTTCCTGGTCGAGGACGTCCTGTACGGCGTTGGCCCGTTGGCGGGAGAGGGTCAGGCCGTGGGCGTAGCTGCCGAGGTTGTCGGTGAAGCCGAAGACTCTGATCCGGGTGGCGTGCTGGTTCTTGATCTCCGCGGCGATGGCGGAGATCCGGGCTCTCGCCTCGCCGTTCAGCTTCGCGCTGTCCTTGCCGAACAGGACCTCGGCCTGGAGGGCGAACTTCACGTCCGCGTTCGTGTCCTCGCGGCGTTCGTCTCCGCTCTGGTCCTCGACGACCTGCTTGATGTCCAGGACCTTCGGTGCGGCGAGGGTGGCGCCCTCCGGGAGCTTGAGGTCGGGGTCGTTGGGGTCGACCTCCACGGGGGCCGTGGCGGAGGGTTCGGTGCCCGGGGGGACGCTGGGGCCGCCGTCGTCGGCGTGCGCGGCGGGCAGGAACATGACCGTGAGGAGCGCGGCGGCGGTCACGGTGAGGGGGAGGCGGGGGGTGGTGGTCATGGGGGCCTCACCCGGAGATCTGGATGGTGGCCGAGGCGAATGTGGGGAGTTGGAAGTCGACGTCAGTGGTGCTGGTCGGGGGTGCCGGGAATTGGATGAAGACGGCCAGGGACTCACCGGCTTGGAGTGAAGAGAAGCCTGTCGTCGTCAGTGGCCGGCCATCCGTGTCGCGCAGCACGTAGTAACGCTTCTTCGACTTGGCGTCCACCAGGGTCGCCCCTCCGAGGGACATGCCGTGCCGGAGGATCTCCGTCTCGTCTCCGCGCACGGCTGGGGGGACTGTGATGCGCTTGGACCCGTCGTTCTTCAGATAGCCGTTGACGGTGACGAAGCCCCCGGCGTCACGAGCCGCAGAGGTGATCTGGAGCAACAGGCCGCTCGAGCCCTTGAGTTCTGCCAGCGGCTCCTCCGACTGCCCCTCCTGCGCACTGGGGTCGGACCCGCCCGTGCGGGAGGCGGACGCCGATGTCTCGGGCTTCTTGCCGTCGTCACCTGCACCACTGCAACCGGCCACGCCGACGGTCAGTCCAACCGCGATCGTCACCGCGGCCATCCCCCTGCGGGCCTTCGCCGTGAACCGAATGCTCATTGCTCCGCTTCCTTCGTCACTCGTCGTTCCCTCGCGCAAGGTGGACGTCGAAGAGATCTTCCGGTCCCGGTAGGTCCGTCAAGTCGTCCGGGTTCAGGGTCCATTCGACACCGCCGTCGCACTCGAGTTTCGGCAACACATCCGCGTCTTCGCCCGGCAGCTTGAACTCACAGAGAGGTTCGATGACTGCCGTGGCGGATTCGGTCGACCGCTTGCCCTCGACGCCGGGGACTATGGAATCACCGACAGTCTTGTTGGTCCTGACGACGACCGTGTAACCGGGGTACGGCTCCGATACCGCATCGCAGCCCAGACGGGTGGCGTCGTTCTGGGCAGCCAGTTGGTCCGCCCGTGCGCAACCATTGAAGTCCACGCCGACACCGTCGAAGATGCCCTGCCACTTGGTGGGGTCGAGGATGTTCTCCACCCACTTGTCGGTGATCCTGTCCCGCGTGTCGAGGGCCGCTGCCAGCGCCGCCGCGTCGGCCGCTGTCTGGGCGCCGTTCCGGTTGGCCGCCGCCTGACCGACCGCGAGGTAGGCGAACGCGAGAAAGAGCAGGCCCGCCACCACTGTGATGTAGATGGGGAAAGCCTGCCCTGCGTCGTCGCGGCTACGAGATCCGGTCAGCCACCGATGACTTCGTTGACCTTGTCGACGATCGCCGTGTAGATCGTGTTGCCGATGTCCGTCCCCGTGATCGCCAGCACGATCGCCACCACCACCGCGATGATGCCGAGGTACTCCACCGCGGTCTGACCCTCGTCGCGCTTGAACCGGTTGTTCATTGTGTGACCCTTCGGTGTCGCCGCCATCGACAACCGGAACGTAGACCCGCTGATCCTCGTCGGCGCAGGGCCCCTGGGCCCAAATCCGGGCCCAACCTCGGTTCGGCACGGGTCATCCCACCCCTCGGCCCGAACTCGGGGCGGTGCCGAGCCACTTCGCCGCCGCCTCCGCGCGACTGGTGCTGTGGAGCTTGGCGAAGATGCGGTTGATGTGGTTCTTGACGGTCTTCTCGCTGATGAAGCAGGCGGAAGCGATCTGCTGGTTGGTCATGCCGGATGCGATGAGGTTCATGATCTCCGCCTCCCTCGCGCTGAGTTGGAAACGCGACCGGTCCGAGGACGACTGCCCCACAGGTTGTCCCACAGACTGTCCCACAGATGGTTGCAGTTGCGAAAGCACTTTAGGAGAAGTGGCTGAGAAAGGGGGCAGCATGGGCTGTTTTACGTGTGCATTCGCATCGCGGAGTTGTTGCAGCACGGCGCTCGCCGCCGTCGGGGTCAGATGCGTGACGCCCTGCGCCGTGTCCCGTACGGCCGTGGCGAGCTGGTCCGTCGTGAACTCGCCGTGGACCAGGTAGCCGTCGGCTCCCGCGCGCAGCGCCTCGCGGACGGTCTCCGGCTCCCCGCTGTACGTCAGCATCAGCACCGGCGCGATCGGCACCAGGTACGGCAGCACCGAGAGGCCGTCCACCCCCGGCATCCTGACGTCCAGGAGGATCACGTCGGGCCGGTGCCGGCTCGCGGCCTCGTACGCCTCCCTGCCGTCCGCCGCCTCGGCCACGACCGTGATGTCCTCGTGGCCCGAGAGGAGGGCGGTGAGGCCCGCCCGGACCACGGGGTTGTCGTCGGCGACCACGATCCGGACGACGGGGGTCGGCGGGGCCGTCGGGAACAGCGCGAACGGGGTGACGGCGTGCTGGGGGTCGTTCTGCATGGCGCGGCCTCCTCTCGTGCTGGGGTGGGGGGTCATCGGTCCGCCTCCGCGCAGGGCAGGGGGAGTTCCAGGAGTACGTCGGTGCCCCGGTCGTCCGGGCCTTCGCCCAGGTGGAGGCGGGCGCCCGCGGACGCGGCCCGTTCCACCATGCCGACCAGGCCGAAGTGGCCCGTTCTGCGCAGCTCTTCGAGGGTCGTGCCGGCGGGCAGGCCGCGGCCGTCGTCCCGGACGCTGATCCGGAGCAGGCCGTCCTCGACCTCCGCGCTCACCTCCACTCGGGTGGCCTCGGCGTGGCGGTGGGCGTTCTCCATCGCCTCCTCGGTGATGGAGAGGAGCTGACGGGCCGCGGCGGGCGGGACCGGGAGTTCGGGGTGCGGGCCGACCGGAGGCCGGTAGGTCAGGGGGAGCCCGGTGCGGGTGCTGAAGTCCGCCGCCCGGGAGGCCAGTTCCTCGAGTACGTCGATGCCGTGGGCCTGGTCCCGGCGCAGGTCGGTGAGGAGTTCGCGGGATTCCGTCGCCGCTCTGCGGGCCGCCCTGGCCACGAGGTCCGCCTGCTGCCTGAGCAGGGCCGGGTCGGGGGCGGGGGCGGCCGCCGAGCTCGCGAGGCCCTCCGCGGCCAGGGCCACGCCATGCAGGGTCTTCGCGACCGAGTCGTGCATCTCCCGTGCCAGCCGGGCCCGTTCCTCGCTGATCGCCTCCGTCACCGCCAGGCGGGCCCGCACCGCGGTGAGGGCCTGGGTCGCCGTGCCGAAGCGGAGCAGCAGGCTGCGCAGGGTGGAGCCGACCGCGCCGGTGATCACACAGAAGCCGGGGAGGAGGAGGGTGTCGGCGGGCGTGCGGTGCGCGTGCGGGAGCGCCGTCTGGACCAGCAGCAGGATCAGGGACTGGAGGGAGGCGAAGACCGCGGCGCCGCGCCAGCTGTAGGCGATGCCGGCGAGGAGGGGGGTGCAGACACTGACGTACGCCAGGGTGGTGTCCGGGCCGGCGGAGATCAGCAGGAGGCTGCCGAAGAGGGTGTCGGCGGCGAGCAGAGTGGGGTGGCGCAGGAGGAGGGGGCCGAAGCGTTCCCAGTCCCTGAAGAGGGCGTACGAGACCATGAAGGTGACGACGACCGCGGCGCCGACGAGGCGGACGCCGAGGCCGGGGCCGGCGTTCAGGAGGGCGGCGGGGGCGGCCAGCGCGATCATCGCGAGGCGGAAGCCGAAGACCTGGCGGCACATGGCCTGTAGGGCGTTGACCTGGATGGCGAGTGCGGGTTCGGGTACGGGTGCGTGGGGGTGCGCGTGGTGTGTGGTCCCACCCGCACGGCCCGTGCCGCTTTCGCCCCTGCCGCTTGCGGCCGCGCGCCCGCGCCACAGGGCCCGGTGCGGCCTGCGTGCCTCCGTCATCGTCACCTCCCCACCCCCGGCTCTCCCGCCCCCGCTCTGCCTCTCCCCGGCTTCCGCACTCCCCTAATCCCCCGTGATCGACCCGAAGTCCGTGCCCGAGCCCAGGAGCAGGCCCGCGGCCAGCAGCAGCATCGTGGCCGGGACCATGAACGTGGTGATCATCATCGTGGCCTTGGGGACCGCGCGAGCGGCCTTGCGGCGGGCGTTCTGGGCGTCGGTGCGGCGCATGTCCTTGGCCAGGGCGACCAGCGTGTCCACGATGGGCGCGCCCAGCTCCTCGCCCTGCTGGAGTGCCGTCACGAACATCGCGACCTGTTCGGAGTCGTTGCGCCTGCGGAGTTCCGCGAAGGCCTGGCGGCGGCTCACGCCCAGGTCCATCTGGCGGAGCGTGATGCGCAGTTCGTCGGCCCAGGGGCCCTCGTACTTGGAGGCCACCCGGTCCAGTGCCTGGCGGAAGCCGAGGCCCGCGCTCACCACCACCGCCAGGACGTCCAGGAAGTCGGGCAGGGTGCGCTCGATGACGTCCTTGCGGACCCGGATCGCCGACCAGATGCCGACCTCCGTCCAGAACGCCCCGAAGGCGAGGAGCAACAGGGCGACCAGGATCTGGCCGCGGAGCAGGAAGACCAGGAAGCCCAGGCCGCCGAGGAAGCCGTAGACCGCCCTGCGGGCCGCGTAGCGGTTGATGGTCAGACCGCCGGGGTTGCCCGCGAGGTCGATCTTGCGGCGGTACTTGGCGACCTGCTTGGGGCCCATCAGGCGCAGGACGGCGGGGGCGTACCGCATGCCCATGCGGTCGACCAGGGAGTCCACCGCGCCGGTGCGGGTCGAACCCACCTCCAGCGCCAGCAGCAGGTCGCTCGGCAGCTTCGCCTCCGCGCGGTACATGCGGATGCCGGCGAAGACGCCCCACACGCTCAGGGCCATCAGCAGGGCCAGTCCGAATGCGATCACGGCCGCCCCCTCAGACGTCGACGCGGGACAGGCGGCGGATGAGGATGAAGCCGACCGCGTACAGGCCGAACGCGATGAGCACCGCGGCCTGGCCCAGCGGTGAGCCCGTCATGCGGTCCAGCGCCCCGTCCCGGACGCCGTTCATCAGGAACAGCGAGCCGATGCCGAGGACCGGGACGGCGTACGACGTCATGTTCACCTGGGAGAGCTGGGTGCGGACCTCTCGCCGGGTCTCCTTGCGCTCCTCCAGCGTCTCGGTGAGGTTGCGCAGGGCGCTGACCACCTGGCCGCCGGCCCGGTTGGACAGGACCAGGGTCGTCACCAGGACCACCAGTTCCCGGGACGGGAGCCGTTTCGCCATCTCGTCCAGCGCGTCCTCCATCGACACGCCGAGGGCCAACTCGTTGGCGACCTTGCCCAGTTCCTCCCCGGCCGGGGCCTCCAGCTCCTCCGCCGCCATGCCGATGGCGGTGCGCAGGGCGAGGCCGGCGTGGGTGGCGTTGGCCAGGATGCGGGCCAATTCGGGGAGTTGGTTGATGAACTTCTCGATGCGTTTCTGGCGCTGCCAGTTGAGGAACTGCACCGCAGCCCCTACGCCGAGGAGGCCGAGGATCGGGCCGAAGAAGGGGGCCAGCGTCTCCTGGCCGATCAGCCACAGGCCCGCCACCACGGCGAGCATCGCGGCGAAGAACTCGCCCGGCGTGACGTCCAGCCCCGTGGCCGCGAGCCGGAGTTCGAGCTGTCTGCCGAGCCGGGTGCGGCGCAGCCTGCGGTCCAGGTCGCGGAAGTGCCGGCGGCGGCCGGTGTACGGCACCTGCCCGGCCGCGGTCAGCCGGTCGACCAGGGCGGCCCGCTGGGCCCGGCCCTTGGCGTGGACGTGGACACCGACGACGGCGAGCACGCAGCTCAGCAGGGCTATGCCGGTGGTGAGATCGACTAGGGTCGCGAGGTCCATGGGGTGGTTCCTACCTGTCCTACCTGGCTTCTCGGATGGCCAACTGGCTTGCGGACTCGGCCACGCCGAAGGCCTGGGGCGTGGGCTGACTCGCCATGTAGAGGCGGTCGACGGTACGGCGGGGCAGCGGGAAGTACTCGAAGCGGCCGTAGATCCGGCTGTCCGCCGCCATCGGCTGGGCGTTGAAGCGGGCCACGGTCACCAGGCGGTACGGCTCGCTGCCGTGGCTGTCGAGCAGGGCGATCTCGGTGATCCGGCGGGCGCCGTCGGCGAACCGGGTGAGCTGGATGATCACGTCGACAGCGCTGTTGATCTGGTCGTGCAGCGCCTCGAAGGGGATCTCCACCTCCGACATGGACGCCAGGGTCTTGAGCCGCATCAGCGCGTCCTCGGCGCTGTTGGCGTGCACGGTGGCCAGTGAGCCGTCGTGGCCGGTGGACATCGCCTGGAGCATGTCGAGGGACTCGCCGCCGCGGACCTCACCGACGACGATCCGGTCGGGGCGCATGCGCAGGGAGTTGCGGACCAGGTCGCGGATGGTGACGCGGCCCTGGCCCTCCACGTTGGGCGGGCGGGACTCCAGGCGGACCACGTGCCGTTGCTGGAGCTGGAGTTCGGCCGAGTCCTCGATGGTGATGATCCGGTCGCCCTCGGGGATCAGCCCGGAGAGCGCGTTCAGCAGGGTGGTCTTTCCGGTGCCGGTCGCGCCCGACACGATGACGTTGAAGCGGGCCTGCACCAGGCCGGCGAGCAGGTACAGCATGTGCTCGTCGAGGGAGCCGAAGCCGGCGAGTTCCTGGAGGGTGTAGGAGCGGGGGAAGCGGCGGATGGTGAGGATCGCGCCGGTCAGGGAGAGCGGCGGGATGATGACGTTGACGCGCTCGCCGGACGGGAGGCGGGCGTCGACCATCGGGTTGGTCTCGTCCACGCGCCGGTTGACCGTCGAGACGATGCGCTCGATGGTCTGCATCAGCTGGTCGTGGGAGGGGAAGCGGAGCGGCAACTGCTCGACCCGGCCGCCGCGTTCGACGAAGATCGAGTCCGGTCCGTTGACCATGATCTCGGTGATGGAGGCGTCTTCGAGCAGCGGCTCCAGGATGCCGAGGCCGAGAGCCTCGTCGACCACCCGCCGGATCAGCTGCGAGCGTTCCACCGTCGACAGGACCGGGCCCTCACGGCTGATGATGTGCCCGAGCACCCGCTCCAGACGGGCCCGGCGTTCGGCCGCCGCCAGCGAGCTCATCTCCGCGAGGTCGATCTCCTCGAGCAGCTTGGCGCGGTAGGAGGCGACCAGGTGACCGTCCTCGCCCCGACTGCCGTTCTCCTCGGGGGTGTTGATGCGGGACCGCAGGCTCATGGGGGTACCTCGTTCAGTGGTCGAGCGGCATGGTGGCGGTCTTGACGGCGGGATCGAAGCTCCATCCGGGGACGATGGACGGGATCTGGACGGTGGCGGTGACGGTGACCGAGTCGTCGCCGCCGCCCTCGGCGCAGTCGACGGAGAGCCAGTCGCTGATCGCGTTGACACAGCCGTCCTGCGCGCTCAGGTCCAGCGAGGCGGCCCGCGCACCGGCTCTGGCGGCGGTGCCGGCCTGCTGGGCGGTGTACGCGATGAGCCCCAGCTGGACGACGGCCATGGCGACGAGGATCAGGATCGGGATGAAGCCGAGGTATTCGATGGCCACCTGGCCGCGGTCGCGGCGCTCCGGGCTCCGTCGGGAGTACGACATCTCAGACATCTCAGTCCCGGTCCTCCTCCACCGCGCCCGCGTGCCCGTCGACCTGGAAGGGGAAGGCGAGGGCACCCGGGAACAGGACGGGGACCCTCAGGTGGACATCGGCGGTGACATAGCCGCCGGCGGTGCCGCAGCTCACCTCGCCGCTCCAGGCGCCGGGCAGCTTGTCCAGTCCCGCCTGTTCGCACGCGGCCTCCCGCTCCCCCGGCGCCGCCGCCGTCGCGGCCCGTACCGCCTCGTCCGCAGCATTCCCCGCGAGCGTGAAGGTGTACCCCAGCAGCACGAACTGCCACAGCAGCACCAGGGTGATCAGGATCAGCGGGGTCATCCCGAGGAACTCGACCGTCACCTGCCCCTCGTCGCGGCGGAACCGCTGGAGCGCCGGGGCCCTACGGCGGCACCGCTGGAGCGCCCGGGCCCTCATCTCCCCAGCTCCTTGCGTCGCCGGAAGGTCAGGGAGCCGCGGTCGCGGCCGCCGTTGCGGTGGGAGTTCGACTCCGTGCCCTTGACCAGGCCCAGTTCGCCGGCGAGCGTCCACAGGGCCTGCTTGACCGTGCCCTTGGCGTCGAGTTCGTGGACCCGGCCCGCGTCCACCGCGCCCTGGAGTTCCTTGAAGTTCGCGGGGATCACGGTCGCCGCCACGCCCGTGCCGGTGATCTTCTGGATGAGCGCGGGCTGGATCTCGGTGCCGCGGCTGTGCCGGTTGACGACGACGGTGGTCTCCTCGGCCTTGCGGACCTGGAGCCGGTCCCACATCCGTACGGCCCGCTTGGCGCCGCGTACGGCGACCACGTCCGGGGTGGTGACCAGCAGGGCCGTGTCGGCCATCTCGACGACCGCCGCGCCGGCCCCGCTGAGCTGCGCCCCGCAGTCGACGATGACGACCTCGTAGCGGGAGCGCAGGGCGGAGACGATCTGGCGGGCGGCGCGCTCGGTGACCTCCTCGCCGCGTTCGCCCTCGCCGGGGGCGAGCAGCAGGGCGAGGCCGGTGTCGTGCGGGAAGACGGCGTCGGCGAGGACACGCGGGGAGATGTCGGTGATGGCGGCGAGGTCGACGACCGAACGCCGGAACTGCACGTCCAGGTAGGAGGCGATGTCGCCGGTCTGGAGGTCCAGGTCGAGCAGGGCCGCGCTGCGCCCGGAGGCCTGTGCGGCGAGGGCGAGCTGGATCGCGGTGGTGGTGGCGCCGACGCCGCCCTTGGCGCCGCTGACGGTGACGACGGTGCCGCCGACGCCGGTGAACACGTCGGTGGCGGCGCCCAGGTGCCGTCGTACGCCCACCGACCACTGGGCGACCGCGTGCACCCGGGTGGCGAGCTCCTCGTAGCCGAGCGGGAGGGCGATGAGGCCGCGGGCGCCGTAGTCCATGGCGGCCTGGAAGAGGCCGGGGCTGACGTCGGAGGTGACGAGGATGACGCCGACGGCCGGGAAGCGCAGGGCGACCTCGCGGATCAGCTCCAGGGCCGGGACGGGGCCGATGCGCTCATGGACGATCACGACCTCGGGCAGCTCGTCGATCGACTCGGACGCCAGGCGCGCGAGGGTGTCGATGAGCTGGGTGGAGTCGGTGACGGGGGCGACCGGTTCGGCGTCCGGGAGTTGGCTGAGCAGGGTGCTGAGGGAGCGGACCGCGTCCGTGTCGCCGACTGCCGGGAGGATCCTCGTGGGCATGGCGGCCTCTCACTTGTCCTTGGTGAGTTCGTACGTGCGGTCCTGCTCCGGGATGGTGCCGGTCTCCCCGGGGGCGACCAGCGCGAGCCGGACGCGCTTGGCGAAGGACTCGGCGTACGTGAGGCGCTGGGCGTCGAGCGCGCTGAGTGCGAAGGTGATGGGGACGGCCTTGGTCGCCTCGCGGGTGCGCTCGTCGGCGTCCGGCTGGAGCGCGGTGATCTGGCCCACGTCGAGCACCTGGGCGTTCGTCACGATGATCTTGGACAGGTCGGGGTCGCCCTCCTTCTGGCCCTCGAAGGTGGCGTAGACGTTGACCCGGGAGTCGGCCGTGATCTTGCCGGCGACGCCGGTCGCCGCGTCGATCATGATGGCGACCTCCTGCTGCCCGGGCTGGAGGGCGGGCTGGTCGACGATCATGTCGCTCTGGAGGAGCGAGCCCTCCTTGAGGGTCGTCACGGCGATCTTGCCCCTGATGCCCGCCAGATCGGTGACCGCGTTGGGCGACAGCCAGCGCTTGGGCATCTCCGTCTTCTCGAACTGCGCCGCGGTGAGCCGGGTGTAGGGCTTGATGTCGTCCTTGACCTCGTACGCCGTGACCTCGGGGCCGACCTTGGACTTCACGTCATTGATGACGGACAGCACGCCGGCGAAGGCCGCGAGGGCGCCCAGGACCGACAGGAGCAGGAGTATCACGCCGCGGCGCTGACGGGAGTTCATGAACCGTACAACCTCGTTGGGGGGCTCGGTCGAGCGGACTCGGGGACGGGGGCGATCCGGTACGGCTCACCCGGCGGGCAGTTGGTGCTGGTGTGCGCGCTGCTGTTGCAGTTCGGGTACGGGCGCCACCGGTGCGGTGGCCGAGCAGAAGACGCAGCGGTCTCCGATGACGTCGATACCGCACCAGTGGCAGATGTTCTGCCGTACCGAGGTGACCAGTTGGTAAAGGACGGACAGGTCGGGCAGGAAGGTGCAGAACTCGATCAGCCTGGAGGTGCCCCACCATTCGGCGGACTCGGCGGGCGGCGGGGCCTCCCGCAGCCCCTGGATCCGCCAGGACGTGGCGAGGTCCCCGGAGACCCAGTCGGACTGGAGCTGGCCGCGGGCGACCAGCATCGAGGTGGCGAACTCCGGTCCGGCGAGCCTGGCGTCCGGGGCGATCCGCACGAGCTGCGGCTGCGGGTGGGCGAGGACGGCGAACTGGCTGCCCGGGACCCATGACTTGGCGTGCGACTTGAGGCCCACGGGGACCCGGTCGAGCTTCGCCACCGAGCCGAGCAGGGCACCCGCGTGGAGGTAGTGGGTGAGCAGCCGGCCCGCCGAGGCGAGGACGCCGGGGCTGAGGTCGCAGGAGGCGAGCTGTCTCAACTGGCGGGCCAGGACGGCGATTGCGAGGGGCGGCAGATCAGGCTGGAACAGGGCGATCCGGTCGCTCTCCAGCAGCGAGCGCACGGTGCGCAGCCGCTGGTCGACCACCGGGGGCACGGCGCGGGAGTACACGACGATCACATGGCCGTGCTGGTCGATCAGTGTCTGGAGCGCGGCGAGCGAGTGGTCCAGCGGCTGCCGGTCGAGGCCGTCGAGCACGACGGCGGGCAGGGTCCGCTCGTCCTGCGCCGGCAGCGCCATGTCGGCTCCGGTCACTGCGATGGCAGTTGGCACGCGCAGCTCCCCGTATCCCATGCCCGAGGGTCCGACGGATCACTCCGGCGCACCCGGTCGACTTCACTGCGTGACTACCTGAGCACTGTAACCACGGCTCTGTGACCGGAGAACAGCGATTCTGTGACTTCCTGGCCAGTCCTCTGGTTCAAAAGCGGGCGATTCCTGCCTAGATGGGGCGCACTTGCCACGTGCGTGAGCCGGAGAAGCGCACGGTGCGCATCCATCGCCGTCGCCCTTCTTGACAGAAGATTGGTCTGGACCAACTCTCTTGTCATGCCCATACTCAGCAGAACACGGCGTCCTGCACACGCGGCCACGGCCGTCGCCGCGACGCTCGCCCTGGGGGCCCTCGCCCTGGGAGTCGCGCACCCCGCCTCCGCCGCCGACATCAACAACGCGAAGAACGCCGGCTTCGAGTCCGGCCTGTCGGGATGGACCTGTTCCGCGAGCAGCGGTACGACCGTCTCCTCCCCCGTGCACGGCGGCTCGGCCGCGCTGAAGGCGACACCGGCCGGACAGGACAACGCGCGCTGCGCCCAGACGGTCGCCGTGAAGCCCAACTCCACGTACACGCTGAGCGCGTGGGTGCAGGGCGGCTACGCCTATCTCGGCGCGACCGGCACCGGCACCACGGACGTGTCGACCTGGACCCCGGACTCCGCCTCCTGGAAGCAGCTGACGACCACCTTCACGACCGGCTCCGCCACGACCTCGGTGACGGTGTACACCCACGGCTGGTACGGCCAGGCCGCGTACCTCGCGGACGACGTGTCGGTCTACGGCCCCGACGGCGGCGGTGGCGGCGACCCGGCCCCGACGGTCCCCTCGGCGCCGGGCGGCCTGACGGTGTCCGGTACGTCGTCCTCGTCGGTCTCGCTGGCCTGGAACACGGTGTCGGGGGCGACCGGGTACAACGTCTACCGCGACGGCACCAGGGTCACGGCGGTGACGGGGACCTCGGCGACCGTGACCGGGCTCGCGGCGTCGACGTCGTACGGCTTCCAGGTCACCGCGACCAACGCGGCGGGCGAGTCGGCGAGGTCCGCGACCGTGACGGGCCGGACCTCGGCCACCGGCAGCGGCGGGGGCACGGTGCCGAAGCACGCGGTCACCGGGTACTGGCAGAACTTCAACAACGGGGCGACGGTCCAGAAGCTGTCGGCCGTGCAGGCGCAGTACGACATCATCGCGGTGGCGTTCGCGGACGCAACGACGACTCCGGGGGCCGTGACCTTCACCCTGGACTCGGCCGGGCTCGGCGGGTACACCGTCGACCAGTTCAAGGCGGACATCAGGGCGAAGCAGGCCGCGGGCAAGAAGGTCGTCGTCTCGGTCGGCGGCCAGAACGGCACGGTGTCGGTGAGCGACCCGACGTCGGCGGCGAACTTCGCGAACTCGGTGTACGCGCTGATGCAGACGTACGGCTTCGACGGCGTCGACATCGATCTGGAGAACGGGCTCAACGCGACCTACATGTCACAGGCGTTGCGGTCGCTGTCGGCGAAGGCGGGGCCGTCGCTGGTCCTGACGATGGCGCCGCAGACGATCGACATGCAGTCGACGTCGAACGCGTACTTCCAGACCGCGCTGAACGTGAAGGACATCCTCACGGTCGTCAACATGCAGTACTACAACAGCGGTTCGATGCTCGGCTGCGACGGCAAGGTGTACTCCCAGGGCTCGGTCGACTTCCTGACCGCGCTGGCCTGCATCCAGCTCGAGGGCGGCCTGTCCCCGTCCCAGGTGGGCCTCGGCCTGCCGGCCTCCACCAGCGGGGCGGGCAGCGGCTATGTCTCCCCGACCGTGGTGAACAACGCGCTGGACTGCCTGACGAAGGGCACGGGGTGCGGCTCCTTCAAGCCCGCGAAGACCTACCCCGACCTCCGCGGCGCCATGACCTGGTCGACGAACTGGGACGCGACGGCGGGGAACGCGTGGTCCAACGCGGTGGGACCGCATGTGCACGGGCTGCCGTAGGCGGTGATCAGGGTGGTCGCGGAGGCGGCGCACGACCGGCGTCGCCTCCGTGGCGTCTCCCCTGTCACCCCAGCGGGCGGTAGTACCCGAGGACCGGGGCCAGTTGGGCGAACCATTGACCCAGCAGGTCCCGGCCCTTCGCGTCCACGACGCACTCGTAGAAGCGTCCGTCGAGGTGGATGACGGCCATCATCAGCGTCTTGCCGTTGGGGCCGGCCTTGTAGTGGACACTGCGGATCTCGTGCCAGGGGAACTCGGCGGACCGCCCGTGATCCTCGAAGGCGACACCGGCGGAGTCCACGACGATGGAATTGCGCCGGTCGACCGCCATGAACTCCGGCCCCTCGGAGGGCGGTTGGGGTTGTTGGGGGTACGGCGGAGGCACGGGGTGCGGGTACAACGGCGGGGCGACGGGGTGGCCGTACGGGGGCGGGGCGGGGTGGCCGTACGGAGGGGGCGGCACGGGCGACGCCGGTGGGCCGAAGCCGGGCGTCACGGGAGCCGGCGGACCGAAGCCGGGGTGGGGCGCGGGAAGGGGCGGCGGCGCGGGGGGCTGTTCGACGGGGGCCGCCGAAGCCGGGGGTGGTTCGACCGGGACGTGCGAGCCCGGGGGCGGCTCGATCTGCGCCTGCGGGGAGGCGGTCGGCGGCTCGACGTGGGTCGGCGAAGCGCTGTCCGCCGAGGTGGCCGCCTGCGCCGAGGGGGCGGGCGGGGCGATGAACCAGTCCGCTTCCGAAGGGGGCGCCTCGGGGTGTGCGGTGGCCGCTGACGACACCGGAGCCGCGGGCTGCGGATCGGTGGGCGGCCCTACCGGAGCAGCGACGGGCGGGGCGATGAGCCAGTCCGCTTCAGGCGAGGACGCCGCGGGGGGTGCGGTGGCCGCCGGCGAGACCGGACCGTGGGTCTGCGAGTCGGCGGACGGCGGGGCCGGAGCGGGCGGCTGCGGATCGGCGGAGGGCCACACCTGGGCGGAGACCTGCGGATCGGCGGACGGCCATACCGGAGCGGCGGCGGTCGGGGTGTCCGGGGCAGGGGCCTGTGGGTCCGCGTTCGGGGTGCGGGCCGGTGGGGTCGGTCCGGAGGGAGGCGGTGGGGTGGTCATCTGCGTCGGCCCTCGTCGGTGGTGTGGTTCCCGTCGGCCGAGGATATCCGGCCCTCCCGACAGCCGACGCGGGCCGGCCCCGGCCGCACCTGCCCACCCACCTCACCGCCACCACCCGGTCTCCTGCGCCACCCACGCCCCCACGCCCCGCAAGGCAGTCGGCGCCCCCGTCTCAGAAGAAATCCCCCCACGGCTGATCCCAGACCTGCTTCACGCACAGCGTCAGGAACAGCAGGCCCGCGATCGCCAGCATCCCGTTGCTCAGTGGGCCGTTGCGCCATTCCCTCGGGGTGCGGGCCGAGTTGAGGAGCCAGATGAGGGTGCCGGCCAGGAAGGGGAGGAACGCCGCGCCCAGGACGCCGTAGAGGATGATCAGGCGGAAGGGCTGGCCCTGGAAGAGCAGGACGATGGGCGGGAAGGTCAGCCACAGCAGGTACGCGCGGAAGGGCCACGAGCGTTCGCGGGCGCCGGAGGCCACCTCCTCGCCCTTCTGCGCGCCCTGGCCCCGGAAGCGGGCCACGAAGTCCGCGAACATCAGGCTCACCCCGTGCCAGACGCCGATCAGCGAGGTGAAGGAGGTGGCGAAGAAGCCGATGAGGAAGAACTTGGCCGTGGCCGAGCCGTACTCGTCCTCCAGGATGTCGCTCAGCTGGATGAGCCCCTTGTCGCCGCTCGCGATCGCCACATTGGCGGAGTGCAGCAGCTCCGCGCCCACGAACAGCATGGCGACGACGAAGATGCCGGTGGTGAGGTAGGCGACCCGGTTGTCCAGGCGCATCACCTTCATCCAGCCCGTGTCGGTCCAGCCCTTGGCGTTGACCCAGTAGCCGTACGCGGCCAGCGTGATGGTGCCGCCTACCCCGCCGATCAGGCCGAGGGTGTTGAGGATCGAGTCCTTCTCGTCGGGCAGGACGGGCAACAGGCCCGCGAAGGCGTCCGCCAGGTTCGGGGTGACCCTGATCGCCAGGTACACCGTCACCACGAACATGACGCCCACCAGGACCGTCATGACCTTCTCGAAGACCGCGTACTTGTTGAACCAGACGAAGACCAGACCGACCAACCCGCAGGCCACGGCCCACCACTTGAGGTCCATCACGTCCGGGAAGAGCGCCTGGAGCGGCAGCGCGCTCGACGACATCGCGGCCGCGCCGTACACGAAGCCCCAGACGACCACGTAGACGGCGAAGAACCAGGTGGTCCAACGGCCCAGGCTCGCCCAGCCGTCGAACAGGGTGCGGCCGGTGGACAGGTGCCAGCGGCCCGCCGCCTCCGCGAGGGAGATCTTCACCAGGCAGCCGATGACCGCCGCCCACAGCAGCGTGTAGCCGAAGTTGCTGCCCGCGATGAGGGTGGCGACCAGGTCACCGGCGCCGACGCCGGTCGCGGCGACGACGATCCCTGGTCCGATGTACCGCCAACTGGCCTTGCGGGGTACGGAACCTGCCTCACCGGTCACTGTGTTGTCCGTGGTGTCCGCCATGAAGGTCAAGAAACCCTAAAGATCCCGGACCGGCAAGAGGGCGTGCGGTGAAGGAAGTCAGCCCTTGACTCTCTTGACCTGACCATGTCAGACACGGACGATGAGCGGCACACCCGCACCTGTACGTCGCTGAACCACCCCCCGCTCCACTCCCCGCTTCCGGAGATCCCGGAATCCCTGGAGAACACAGGAGAATTCATGCGACTTCGCATACGCGGTTCCGGCACCCGCGGCGGCACCCGCTACGCCACCTTCGCCGCCGTCGCCTCCCTCATGACCTTCGCCCTCGCGGCCCCGCTCTCCGCGAACGCCGACAGCGCCCCGAAGGCGGCCCCGAGCGCCGAGGACGTCCGCCAGTACGAGATCCACCAGCAGACGACTCCCGTGACCCGTACGGCGATCCAGCAGACCGGAGTGACGGTCGACGAGGCGGACGAGGAGACGGTGGTCGTCTCCGGCCGGGCCTCGCAAATCAAGAGGCTTCGCCAACTCGGTTACGACGTGGAGCCGTTGGGCACCGCGCCGGACCGGGTCGCCCCCGGCGAGGCCCGGCTCTTCGACTTCCCCTCGGCCGACTCGCGCTACCACAACTATGCCGAGATGACCGCCGAGATCGACCAGCGGATCGCCGCCTACCCGAGCATCATGAGCAAGCGGGTCATCGGCACGTCGTACCAGGGCCGGGACATCGTGGCCATCAAGATCAGCGACAACGTGGCGACGGACGAGGCCGAGCCGGAGGTGCTGTTCACCCACCACCAGCACGCCCGTGAGCACCTCACCGTCGAGATGGCGCTGTACCTGCTGCGCGAACTCGGCGCGGGCTACGGCAGCGACTCCCGGGTCACCAACATGGTGAACAACCGTGAGATCTGGATCATCCCCGACCTCAACCCGGACGGCGGCGAGTACGACATCGCCACCGGCTCGTACCGTTCGTGGCGCAAGAACCGGCAGCCCAACTCCGGTTCCTCCGCGGTCGGTACGGACCTCAACCGCAACTGGGCCTACCGCTGGGGCTGCTGCGGCGGTTCCTCCGGGTCGACGTCCTCCGAGACCTACCGGGGTCCGTCCGCCGAGTCGGCGCCCGAGGTCAAGGTGGTCGCGAACTTCGTGCGCAGCCGGGTCGTCGGCGGGGTCCAGCAGATCAAGAGCAACATCGACTTCCACACGTACAGCGAACTGGTGCTGTGGCCCTACGGGTACACCTCCGCGGACACGGCGACCGGCATGACCGCCGACGACAACGCCGCGTTCAAGGCGGTCGGGCAGAAGATGGCCGCGAGCAACGGGTACACGGCGGAGCAGGCGAGCGACCTGTACATCACCGACGGGTCGATCGACGACTACCTCTGGGGCACGCACAAGATCTTCTCGTACACCTTCGAGATGTACCCGTCGTCCAGCTCCGGGGGCGGGTTCTACCCGCCCGACGAGGTGATCGAGCGGGAGACGTCACGCAACCGGGACGCGGTGCTGCAACTGCTGGAGAACTCGGACTGCATGTACCGGTCGATCGGCAAGCAGGCGCAGTACTGCTAGGGAGTCTCCTCGGACTCCTCTTCGGCCGGCTCCGGCGTCTCGTCCTCGAAGTACTTGTCCATCACCGCGTCCAACTGCTGGTCCCACTCGGCGAATTCGGACCGTGACCCCGCCTCGATCTCGATCGGGTACCAGCGGCGGTCGGGAGTGTGCACGGTGAGGGTGTAGCGCTTGCCGAAGCGGGGCGTCTCGGTCTCGATCGCGCCGATCTCGTCCCAGCGGAACTCGCAGGCCTGGTCGTCGAGGGAGAGTCGTACACCCTGGTGGTCGGCGACGACCCTCGCACGGCGGTCGGCGGCCTCGAAGACGGGCCCGTCGGGAGCCTCCTCATCGGCAGGCTCCCCGGCGGGCTCCTCGGCGCGCTCGCCCTCGGTCTCGGTGGACTCCTCGGCAGGCTCCTCGACGACCTCCTCCGCGGTCACCTCCGCCTTCTCCGGGGCGGACTCCGCCTCGCCGGACACGGGTGAGGTGAGCCCGGGGATGTAGGCCGGGTCGAATCCGGCGCCTTCCAGGGGCTGGCTGCTCGAACCTATGCGCTGCTCCACAGCGGGCAGTATGGTCGACGATCCTGTGCCCGGCACACTCGGCCCCTACATCGTTACCGGACGCCTACATGGGGCGGTTGCACACCGGGGGGCGGGCGTGGACATGGGGCGGCGTGGACAGGGAACGTGCGTCGTCGCTAGCCCAGAACCGCGAGCGCGTCGATCTCGACGAGGAGGCCCGCGGGCAGACCGACGTAGACCGTCGTGCGCGCGGCGGGCGGCTGGGTGAGGCCCTGCTCCTCGAAGTAGGTGTTGTAGATCGCGTTCATCTCGGCGAAGTGGTCCACGTCCGTCAGGTAGACGCGGATCATCATCACGTCGTCCCAGGAGGCACCGCCCTCCTCCAGGATCGCCTTGACGTTGGCGAGGGTCTGGAGGGTCTGCTCGCGCAGGGTCGGCCCGGCAGGCGTGGGCGGCCTGCCCTCCTCGGCGGGGAGGAACCCGACCTGCCCGGCGACCTGGAGGATGTTGCCCTTGCGCACCCCGTGGGAGAACTTCGCGGGCGGGGTGGTGTGGGTGCTCGGGGTGAGCGCGGTCTTGTCCGTCATGCGGGTTCCTTCGCTGTCGTTCTGCCGGAGTACTCGCCGCTGACGGCCTCGGCCGTACGGCGGAGCTGCGGGAGCAGGGTGAGGAGTTCCTCGGCGGTCACGACGACGTTCGGCGCGGAGACCGACATCGCGGCGACGACCCTGCCGTCGGCACCGCGGACCGGGGCCGCGACGCAGTTGATGGACTCCTCGTGGCCACCGAGGTCGACGGCCCAGCCCTGTTCGCGCACCCGCGCCAACTCCTCCAGGAAAGCAGGGGCGTCGGGTGTCGAACGGGCCGTGTAGAGGGGGTATTGCAGCGAGCCGGCGAGGGCCCGTCGCTCGGCCTCGGGGAGGTCGGCGAGCAGCAGTTTCGCGACGGCGGCGACGGTGAGCGCGACGGGTTTGCCGATCCGCGAGTACATCCGCACGGGGTAGCGGCTCTCGACCTTGTCGATGTAGAGCACCTCGTCGTCCTCGTACACGGCGAGGTGGACGGTGTGCCCGCAGCTCTCGTTCAGCCGTACGAGATGGGGGTGGGCGATCTCGCGGATGTCGAGGTTCTCCATCGCCTCCTGGGCGAGCGCGATGAGGCGGGCGCCGAGCCGGTAGCGCTGGTCGGACTGGCGGTAGACCATGCCGTGCTCGTGCAGCGTGCGCAGGAGCCGCAGCGCGGTGGACTTGTGCACACCGAGCCGGTCGGCGACCTGGCCGAGATCGGCGGGCCCCTCGGCGAGCAACGGCAGGATGCTGAGCGCTCGGTCGACGGTCTGACTCATGGCGTGCGTACCTCCTCCGAGGCCGTCTCGGCTCGCGTCCAGCCGGGGCCGAGTCGAAGTGTCCCCCACGCGTCGTCCCCGAGGGCCGCGAGCCGGTCGGCGTGTGCGCGGGAAGGGGGTGGAGCCAGGTCACCGGGGACGGTGAGGGCGGCGGCGGCCCAGAGGTGGCCGTGCCGGAGCCGGTCGCGGAGGGCCAGTTCGCGCAAGGTCGCGCAGAGGAACCCGGCGGCGAAGGCGTCACCGGCACCGGTGGTGGCGACGACGTCGACGGAGAGGGCGGGGGCGAAGGTGTTCGAGGGGGGCGCATCAACTGACTGCGACCGGAACCCACCCAGGGGCGCGGGGCTGCATCGATATGCGGCTCCGCCGCGGGGCGCGACAATCCCCCACTCGGCCGCAGCTGACACGAACGCGGTGGCCCCCCTTCCCCCTTGCTTCACCACCAGCACCGAAGGCTCAGGCAGCACCGCCCGAATCTCCGAAGGTCCCCCCGTCACCCCCCACGCCTCCTCCGCCTCGTCCTCCCCCAGGAACACGATGTCGGCCCCCCGCGCCAGCTCCAGCAGCACCCGCGGACCCTCCGCGTCCCGCCACAGCCGGGGGCGATGGTTGACGTCGAAGGAGACGAGGGGCCGTTGCGGCCCGGGGGCCGTCAGCTCACGCACCAGCTCCAGGCACTCGGGAGACAACGCGGCGGTGATCCCCGAAAGGTGCAGCACCCGCCCCGCCCGCACCACCGACAGATCCACGTTCTCGACGGACATCGCCGAAGCCGCCGACCCCGCCCGGTAGTACGCGACCTCGTGCCCGTCCGAGCCCCGGTCCCCAGCCGTGCGGAAGTACACCCCGGTGGGCCGCGACGGATCTCGGGCGACCGCCGAGACATCGACCCCGTGTCCGCCGATCGTCTCGACCAGATGATCCCCGAACCCGTCGGCCCCGACCCGGCTGACCCACCGCACCGCGAGGCCGGCGGCAGCCAACCCGCACGCCACGTTCGACTCCGCGCCCCCGATCCCCCGGTCGAAGGACGGCACGTCGGCGAGCCGCCCCGGCCGGCCGGGCAGGAACGTGACCATGGACTCGCCGAGCGTGACGACGTCCACGGCGTCGGGGGCGTTCACGATGGTCGCGGCTCCTTCATTGACCCGGCGTTCGCCAGGATGTTAGACAGCACTGAGCGGTACACGCAATGGACGTTGCACATACTGCAACACACTGATCGGGAGGCCCTGTGTCCGGTACCGAAGCGCTCGCCCGCCTCTCGGAGGACCGCGTCGACCACCGCTTCAAGGGCCTCCCCCCGGACGCGGACGGCCTGACCGTGGCCGAACTGACCGCCCAGCGCCGCAATCTCTTCACCGACGGCTTCACCACCCCTGTACTGGCCCTGTCCGCCGAGCGCCTGGAGCACAACCTCGCGCTCATGGAGACGTACGCCACCCGCCACGGCCTCGCCTTCGCGCCGCACGGCAAGACGACCATGGCCCCCCAGCTCTTCCGGCGGCAGATCGAGCACGGCGCCTGGGGCATCACCCTGGCCGTCCCCCACCAGGTCCGGGTCGCGCGGGCGTACGGCGTCCAGCGGGTCTTCCTCGCCAACGAACTCGTGGACCCGGCGGCGCTGCGCTGGATCGCCGGGGAACTCGCGCACGACGAGGACTTCCGGTTCGTCTGCTACGTCGACTCCGTGCGCGGGGTCGAGCTGATGGACGAGGCGCTGCGCGGGGCGTCCCGGCCGGTGGACGTCGTCGTCGAACTGGCCGCCGGTGAGGGCGCCCGCACCGGTGTCCGTACGGAGGCGGAGTGCGCGGCGGTCGCCGACGCGGTCGCGGCCGCCGGGACCCTGCGGCTCGTCGGGGTCGCCGGCTACGAGGGCGAGGTCCCGCGGCCGGACCCGGAGCGCGTGCACGCCTGGCTGCGCCGGCTCGTGGCCCTGGCCGCCGACTTCGACAAGGCCGGGCGGTTCGCGGCGCAGGGACTCGACGAGATCGTGATCAGCGCCGGCGGCAGCGCCTGGTTCGACGCGGTCGCCGACGTCTTCGCCGAGATCCCCGAACTCTCCCTGCCGGTCCTGAAGTTGCTGCGTTCCGGCGCCTACGTCTCGCACGACGACGGCCACTACCGCAGGCTGACCCCCTTCAACCGGGTCCCGGAGGAAGGCGCGCTGGAGCCCGCGTTCCGGCTCTGGTCGCAGGTCGTCTCCCGCCCCGCACCCGAGCAGGCCTTCACCAACGCGGGCAAGCGGGACGCGGCCCACGACCTCGACCTCCCCCTCCCCCAGGTGGTCCGCCGCGACGGCACCGAGCGGCCCGCGACCGGCATCGAGGTGACCGCCCTCTCCGACCAGCACGCGTGGCTGCGCACCGCCCCCGGGGTGGACCTGGAGGTGGGCGACTGGGTCGGCTTCGGTCTCTCGCACCCGTGCACGTCCTTCGACAAGTGGCAGCTGATCCCGGTGGCCGAGGCGGACGGCACGGTCGTCGACTACGTGCGCACCTTCTTCTAGAAGCTTCAGGACGCGGGAGGTCCGGCATGGAGGAGCTCGTCATCCGGGACGCGGACGTCGTCGACGGCAGCGGCGGCCCGTGGTACCGCGCCGACGTGGTGGTCGACCGCGGCCGGATCGTGGCGATCGTCAAGGAGGCGGCCGACGCGGGCTGCCAACGCCCCAAGGCCCGCAGGGAGCTGGACGCGGAGGGGCTCGTCCTCTCCCCCGGTTTCATCGACATGCACGCGCACAGCGACCTGGCCCTCCTGCGCGACCCCGACCACAGCGCCAAGGCCGCGCAGGGGGTCACCCTCGAAGTCCTGGGCCAGGACGGGCTGTCGTACGCCCCGGTCGACGACCGCACGCTGGCGGAGGTCCGGCGGGCCGTCACCGGCTGGAACGGCCCCGGCGACGACATCGACTTCGACTGGCGGACGGTCGGCGAGTACCTGGACCGCCTGGACCGGGGCATCGCCGTCAACGCGGCGTATCTGATTCCGCAGGGCACGGTCCGCGCGCTCGCCGTGGGCTGGGAGGACCGGGCGGCGACACCCGAAGAGCTGGACCGTATGCGGCGGTTGGTCGCGGAGGGGATGGAACAGGGCGCGGTGGGGATGTCGTCCGGGCTGACCTACACCCCCGGCATGTACGCCGAGGACGCCGAACTCACCGAGCTGTGCCGGGTGGTGGCGCGGTACGGCGGCTACTACTGCCCCCACCACCGCTCGTACGGAGCGGGGGCCCTGGAGGCCTACGCGGAGATGGTCACGCTGGCCCGGGAGGCCGGCTGCTCCCTCCATCTCGCCCACGCCACCATGAACTTCGGCGTGAACGAGGGCCGGGCGCCGGAGCTGCTGACCCTCCTGGACGAGGCGCTGGCGGCGGGCGCCGACATCACCCTCGACACCTACCCCTACACCCCCGGCTCGACCACCCTCGCGGCGCTGCTGCCGAGTTGGGCGAGCGAGGGCGGCCCCGAGGAGACCCTGAAGAGGCTCGCGGACGACGGGACGGCCGAGCGGATCCGCCACGACCTGGAGGTCGTCGGCGCGGACGGCTGCCACGGGGTGCCGGTGGACTGGGACACGATCGAGATCTCGGGGGTCGGGGACCCGGAGCTGACCCGGCACGTGGGCCGCCGCCTGGACGGCTGGACGACCGCCCGCCACCTGCTCCTCGCCGACCGGCTGGCCCCTTCGATCCTCCAGCACGTCGGCCACGAGGAGAACGTCCGCACGATCATGCGGCACCCGGCCCACACCGGCGGCTCGGACGGCATCCTCCAGGGCGCGAAGCCGCACCCGAGGGCCTACGGCACGTTCCCGCGGTATCTCGGCACGTATGTGAGGGAGTTGGGGGTGCTGTCCCTGGAGGAGTGCGTCGCCCATCTGACCTCGCGCCCGGCGTCCAGGCTCCGGCTGCCGGACCGGGGTCTGGTCAAGGAGGGCTACCGGGCGGACCTGGTGCTGTTCGATCCGGAAACGGTGGCCCCGGGCTCCACTTTCGCCGACCCACGCAGGCTGCCCATCGGCATCCCCCACGTCCTGATCGACGGCAAGTTCGTGATCGAGGACGGCAAACGCACAGAGGTCCTGGCGGGGCGGGCGGTCCGTAACAGTCCCATGTGACGGAACGCCCAGCTCAACTCCCCAGGGGCGCTACGGCTTCGGCAACGTGCACGCGCTCGCGTTCAGGTTCAGCTGGTTCCCCGTGGTGAAGCAGGCGGGGATGTTGTAGATCTCCTGCGCGTAGTTGATCCCCTCCCGGACGGTCACGTTGCCGTTCGCGTCCACCTCGCAGGGGTTGTTCTCCGTGCAGCGCTGCCCGTCCTCGTTGCCGGTGTTGTTGACGGCGACGACCTTGCCGGTGGACTGGTCGATGACGGGCGAGCCCGACGTGCCGCCGATGGTCTGGCAGGCGGAGGTGTAGCGGACCGAGTCCTTCCAGGTCCAGTCGCCCTCCTTCAGCCGGTACGCGAACCCGTCGATGTTGCAGTTGTAGAGGGTCTTCCAGTAGCCGGAGGCCACGGTGATGGCGGTCCCGGCCGTCGGGTGGGTGTCCTGCACGGTGAGGGCGGAGATGCCGTACGAGCTCTTGATCGACGCGTACGTGGAGGTGAGCTGGTAGATCGACACGTCCGTGTCGGTCATCGTGCCGTAGGCGAGCTTGCTGGCGCGCAGGGTGGCGACGCGGGTGCCGGCGGAGTTGAGCAGCCCGAAGGTCCGCGTGGACGCCTGGTTGGTGAGCACCTCGCCCGGCTCGGGGAAGCCGGTGGTGAGGCAGTGGCCGTTGCTGAGGACCAGCGCGGGGTCACTGTCCAGGGAGTTCGGGAACCGGATCACCGAGCCCGAGCAGTTGCTGAGCGAGACGGTTCCGGCGAGGGTGACGGCCTTGAGCGACGGCGACGGTGACGTCAGCTGGGACAGGCCTGCCGTGGCGGAGGTGAGCGTGTCGTGGACCACGGAGGTGACCGTGTCGGTATCGACGCTCTTGCCGACGCCCGCGGCGGTGGGTTCGGCGGCGACCGCGGGTGCCGCGCCGATCCCGGCCAGGGCCAGGGCGCTGAGCACGGCGACGAGAGGCTTTCTCATGTGGGGGTCCCCTCTTGCGACTTGGGCGGCCGGAAATCTTCCGGCCGCCCGTGAGTTTGTCATGCACATTGTGAAGAAGGGTGGTCACTTGGGCAAGAAGCTGTGCCGAGACCGCGCCTCTCGACGGGCGAACCTGCACATCCGGGGCGCCAGGCACCCGGCATTTCTCGTCGGCGAGATCAACTTACCCATTCACAGGGCTACTTGGGCTTCTTCGAACCGCCCTGTCCGCGCCCTTTGCCGCCGGAGTTCCCCGGACCGTCCGCGGTGGCCGTGCCCGTGACCGAAGGGGTGGCCGACGCACCGGAGGAGGCCCGCACGGACGGACCACCGGAGGCCGGGCCCCCGGACGCGTCCGCGGAGGCACCGGCGGCGTCGGCGCCCGAGGTGCCCGGGGCCGGGGATGCGGCGGCGCCGGCCCCCGAGCCTCCCGAGGCGGTCGCGCCCGGGCGCTCCGGACGGGCGGAGGCGGCCGGGCCGGTGGCCTCGCCCGGCGTCGCGGAGGCCGAGGCGGCACCCGTCCCGGGCCCCCGGTCGGGCCCGGAGGAGGAATCCGTCAGGGACAGCCCCGCGATCAGCGCGGCCGCCCCCACGGCCCCCACGGTCCCGACGACCGTGACGACCCGGCGCGAGCGCCGGCCTCCCGTGCCGCGGGCGGCCCGCCGCCGGGCGGCCCGGCCGCCGGACTCCGGGCCGCCGCCCCCGGGGGCGCCCGCTCCCGGGGCACCGGACTCGATCAGGGGAAGCTCGGCCGTGGCGTCGTACGCGTTCTGCCAGCCGTGCGCGGCCGCGGGGTCCGTGTACTCCTCGTACGCCGGGGCCGCTCCGGGCTGCGGCTGATAGACGTTCGGCGCACCGGACTCGTATTCGACTGGCCTGGACATGGCGACGGATTGTAGGGACGGATGAGGCCGGTGGGACAGCTACCGGCGATAACGGACCAAACCACCACGTCTCAAGTGGCGGAAAACACGGACCATGGAGCGTTACCGGGCCGTAAGCTCCCAGACATGCAGGTGATCCAGTCGACCAAGCTCGCCAATGTCTGTTACGAGATCCGGGGCCCGGTTCTCGAGGAGGCGATGCGCCTGGAGGCGGCCGGGCACCGCATCCTCAAGCTGAACACGGGCAACCCCGCCGCGTTCGGGTTCGAGGCGCCCCCGGAGATCCTCGAGGACGTCCTGCGGAACGTCTCGACCGCCCACGGGTACGGCGATGCGAAGGGGCTGCTCGCCGCACGCCGCGCCGTCGTCATGCACAACCAGACCATCGGCATCGAGACCGACGTCGAGCACGTCTTCATCGGCAACGGCGTCTCCGAGCTGATCGTGATGGCCATGCAGGGCCTTCTCGACGACGGTGACGAGGTCCTCGTTCCCGCCCCCGACTACCCGCTGTGGACCGCCGCCGTGTCGCTGTCGGGCGGTACGGCCGTGCACTACCGCTGCGACGAGCAGTCCGACTGGATGCCCGACCTCGCGGACGTGGAGCGGAAGGTCACCGACCGCACCAAGGCGATCGTCATCATCAACCCGAACAACCCGACGGGCGCGGTCTACGACGAGACCATGCTCAAGGGGCTGACCGACATCGCCCGCCGCCACAACCTGCTGGTCTGCTCGGACGAGATCTACGACAAGATCCTCTACGACGGCGCCACGCACACCCCGACCGCGAAGGTCGCCCCGGACCTGCTCACCCTCACCTTCAACGGCATGTCGAAGGCGTACCGGGTGGCCGGGTACCGAGTGGGCTGGATGTCGATCTCCGGGCCGCGCGCGCACGCCGACTCCTACATCGAGGGCCTGACCGTCCTCGCGAACATGCGCCTGTGCGCGAACATGCCGGGACAGCACGGCGTGGTCGCCGCACTCAGCGGCCGCCAGTCGATCAACGATCTCGTCCTGCCGGGCGGCCGGCTCATCGAACAGCGGGACGTGGCGTACGAGCTGCTGACCCAGATCCCCGGCGTGAGCTGCGTGAAGCCGAAGGGCGCGCTGTATCTCTTCCCGCGCCTGGACCCCAAGGTCTTCAAGATCAAGGACGACCGGCGGATGGTCCTCGACCTGCTGCGCCAGGAGAAGATCATGGTCGTCCAGGGCTCCGGCTTCAACTGGCCCGAACCCGACCACTTCCGGGTGGTGACCCTGCCGACGGTCGGCGACCTGCGGGACGCGGTGGGGCGGATCGGGAACTTCCTGGACGGGTACGGCCAGCCGTAGATCTTTCGGTCCGGTTTTTCAGCTCGCTCAACTTTAGACGAAATCTAAGCTAGGATGGTTTCCTGACAGCACAGGAGGCCATCCCATGTACGAGCCGATCCGCACCAAGTCGGTCCACTCCACGATGGCCGACGCCCCCACCGACTTCCCCCACCGTTCGCGTGAGGAAGAGCTGGACATCCAGCTGGCGGGCCACCTCGCCGCGCTGCTCGCCGTCACCGACGAACTGCGCGCGCTGGAGCCGTCCGCCGACCTGGACACCGCGGCGGAGCGGCTCGCCGCCCAGGTGGCCCGGCTGCGGGGCGGAGGCGCACCGGCCCGCGTGCCCCTGACCGCGATCCCCGCCACCCCCGACATCACCGACCTGCACCGCCGCGCCCACGCGGTGGCGGGACGGGCCCTTCTCGTCGCGGCCTCCCGTGCGGACACGGCGTCCGCGATCCTCGCGGCGGAGCGGATGGATCACCACACGGCGGCCCTGGAGCCCCGCGAGCTCGCCGCACGCTGAGCCCTACGGCTCCCTGAGCCCTACGGCTCCTTCTGACGGCCCCGGTCCGCGCGTACCCGCAGCGACGTGCGGACCGGGAGCCATGCACTGCGTTGGCTTGGGCCGGGGTGCCTTCTCGCCGTAGGGGTTCCGGTTGTCGGGCGGGTGCGGGTTCGTCGTGGCTGGTCGCGCAGTTCCCCGCGCCCCTTCAACAGACGCCCGTTCTGATCCGGGACCGGCACTACACCTGCCGTTCACCCTGGTTGCCCAGGAACTTACCGTTCCGCGAGCACTCTTCACGGCGTGAGACGAATCGTAGGAATCGTCCTCGCGGTACTGCTGATCGGTGGCGTGGTGGCTGCCGTCGTGGCGGGCCGCAGCAGTGAGGACAGTGGCACGGCAACGAAGACCGTGCGTGGAGTGATCGGGTCGGAGAAGGCGGAGTTCTTCGAGGACCCGGACGTGGTGAAGGCCCTCGCCGCCAAGGGCTACACCGTCAGGGCCGAGACCTCGGGGTCCTGGGCCATGGAGGGGCTGGACCTGCGCGGGTACGACTTCGCGTTCCCGTCCAGCCAGGCCCCGGCCGCCGAACTCGCCGCGAAGTACAAGGTGCGGGGGACCCTCCCGCGTCCCTTCTACTCGCCCCTCGTCGTCGTGGCGCACAGGAGCGCCGCCGAGGTCCTCGCGGGCAACGGCCTGGCCACCCTGGACGAGGAACACCGCGGCATCCTCAAGATGGCCGCCTATCTCGACGCGGCCCGCGCCGACCGTACCTGGCAGCAGCTCAAGGGTGCCGGAAAGTACGGGGAGTTGACCGGCACCCTCTATCTGTCCAGCACCGATCCGGAGACCTCCAGCTCGGGCGCCCTCTACCTCGCCGCCGCCTCCTGTGTGGCGAACGGCGGCAAGGTCGTCGCGAGTGCGGCCGAGGTCGGCAGGGCGGCTCCCCTGCTGCACAAGCTGGTCAGCGTCCAGGGCGCCCAGCAGTCCAGCACGGACGCGGCCTTCCGGGACTTCGTCAGCGGCGCCGGCAATCCGCTGGTCCTCGTCTACGAGTCCCAGGTCGCCTCGCTCCTCGCGGACGGGCAGCACCCCGACGACCTGGTCGTGCTCTACCCGGACACCACGGTCAACAGCGACCACACCGTCGTACCCCTGACCGAGGGCGGTCAGGGGCTCGCCGAACTCCTGTCCACCGACCCCCGGTTGCGCGAGCTGGAGGTCCGGCACGGGTTCCGGCCGCAGGGCGAGGCGACCGGGTTCGCCTCGGACACCAGCTATCTCCAGCAGGAACTGACCGGCGTCCGCCAGGCGCCCGTGCCCACCTCCGCGGTGCTGCACGAGCTGGCGCGACGGGCGCGCGGATAACGGGGGGCATCACCTATGACATCCATGAACGACGGCGACACCTTCCTGCTCACACCGCCCGAACCGGTGGCCGCCGTACCGCGGGAGAAGGCCGGCGGGCTCGTCCCCGTCGACGACTCGGTGCGCACCGAGATGGCCCGCAAGGCCTCCGCGTACGTCGAAGGCCTCGCCGTCCTCGACGCCCGCTCCCCCGAGTTCGCCGGCAAGGTCGGCGAGATCACCGGGCTCGGGGCCGGCGAGATGCGTACCGCGGCCGCGCAGTCCAACCGGATGCTGGAGCGGACCGTGCGCAGCCTGCCGGACAAGGGCGGGGACGCCCAGGCGCAGGTGGCCGGATCGCTCGTCGAACTGCGGCGCGTGGTCGAGGACCTGGACCCGAGGGATCTGTCCGCCTCCAAGGGCCGCAAGTTCCTGTCCCGGCTCCCCGGCGGCAACAAGCTGCGCGACCACGTCGCCAAGTACGCCTCCGCGCAGGGCACGTTGAACCGGATCGTGGGCTCGCTGCGCGGCGGTCAGGACGAACTCCGGCGTGACAACGCCGCATTGCAGACCGAGCGGGTCCGGCTCTGGGAGACCATGGGCAAGCTCCAGGAGTACGTCGTGCTCACGGAGGCCCTGGACGCGGCCGTCGAGCAGCACCTCACCGCCGTGGGAGATCCGCAGGCGGCCGACTCGCTCCGCGCCGACGTGCTCTTCCCGGTCCGGCAGAAGCACCAGGACCTGCTCACCCAACTCGCCGTCTGCGCGCAGGGATACCTGGCGATGGACGTCGTACGGCGCAACAACGAGGAGCTGATCAAGGGCGTCGACCGGGCGGCCACGACCACCGTGTCGGCGCTCAGGATCTCCGTGATGCTGGCGTCCGCGCTGGACCACCAGAAGAAGGTCGTCGAGCAGGTCAACGCGCTGCGCGGGACGACCGAGGACCTGATCCGGGGCAACGCCGAGATGCTGGCGACCCAGAGCGGGGAGATCCAGCGCATCGCCGCCGACCCCGCGGTGGGCGCGGAGGCCCTGCGGGGCGCCTTCCAGCAGATCTACCGGACGCTCGACGCGATCGACACCTACGAGGTCCGGGCGACCGAGGCGATGGCGGCGACCGTGGAGTCGCTGACCGCCGAACTCCAGCAGGCCAGCGGGTACTTGGAGCGCAGCCGGTCGCAGGGCGCGCTGGAGGGGGGCCTCGGGTGAGACGACACGCACTGGCCGTCTGCCTCGCGGCGCTCGGCCTGCTCACCGCCTGCACGGCACAGGGCGACGGGACCGGCGGTGTCCCGACGCCCGGTGTCCCCGGCCCCGCCGAACCGGGCACCCTGCGGGTCCTCGCCTCCAGCGAGCTCAGCGACATGGGCCCGGTCCTCGCCCAGGTCGAGAAGGACACCGGCGTCACGGTCCGGCCGACGTACGTCGGCACCCTGGACGCCGTGAACATGCTGGCGAAGGGGGCCGTGGACGGCCGTTACGACGCGCTGTGGCTGTCCTCGAACGACTACCTGCGACTGCGCCCCGAAGCGGCGGGGAAGGTGGTCTCCGAGACCCCGATCATGTCGAGCCCGGTCGCGATCGGCGTCAGGAGCGCCACCGTCACCCGGCTCGGCTGGAAGCCCGCGGACGTCACCTGGTCCCAGGTCGAACAGGCCGTCCAGGACGGCCGGTTGACGTACGGCATGACGGACCCGGCCCGCTCCAACTCCGGTTTCGCCACGCTGGTCTCGGTGGCCTCCGCCCTCTCCGGCGCCCAGTCGGCGCTCACCGACGCGGACGTCACGAAGGCCACGCCCCGGCTCAAGGAGTTCTTCACGGGCCAGAAGCTGACCTCGGGCTCCTCGGGCTGGCTGGCCGCGGCCTACGGCCGGCGCGACGACGTGGACGCCCTGCTCAACTACGAGTCCGTCCTCAAGGGCGTCCCGGGCCTGACCGTGATCCGCCCCCGCGACGGCGTGATCACCGCCGACTATCCGCTCACCTCGCTGAAGTCCACGAACGCGCGGACCCGCGAGGACGTCCGGCGGGTGACCGAGGAGCTGCGCACCGAGAAGGTCCAGCGGGAGATCACCGTACGCACCCATCGCCGTCCGGTCGTCGCCTCCGTGCCGCCGGCCGCAGGACTCGACACCGCCCGCCGCCGCGAACTGCCCTTCCCGGGAACCCGTTCCGTCGCCGACGGCCTGCTCGACTCCTACGAGAACGAACTGCGCCGCCCGTCGCGGACCGTATACGTCCTGGACACCTCGGGCTCGATGGAGGGCGAGCGCCTGGACCGCCTCAAGTCGGCCCTCACCGACCTCACCGGCGACTTCCGCGAGCGCGAGGAGGTCACCCTGATGCCGTTCGGGTCGCGGGTGAAGGACGTCCGCACGCATGTGGTCGAGCCGTCCGATCCGGGGTCCGGCCTGGACGTGATCCGCGCGGACACGGCGGCGCTCTCCGCGGACGGGGACACCGCGATCTACACCTCGCTGGAGAAGGCGTACGACCATCTCGGCACCGGAGGCGACACGTTCACGTCGATCGTGCTGATGACGGACGGGGAGAACACGGCGGGCGCCGAGGCGAAGGACTTCGACGCCTTCTACGCCGGGCTCCGCGGGGGCCTGCGGGACATCCCCGTCTTCCCGATCCTGTTCGGCGACTCCGACCGCTCCGAGCTGACCCACATCGCCGACCTGACCGGCGGCCGCCTCTTCGACGCCCAGAAGGGCTCGCTGGACGGCGCGTTCGAGGAGATCCGTGGCTATCAGTAGATACCTGGAGTCCCGCAAGAACATCGCGGGCAGCGCGTGCGGTCTGGCCGGCCTGACGCTGACCTTCACGGGGGTGGCGGGACCGTACTGGCCCGTGGTGGTGGCCGGGCTCTACGGCGCGGGCGCCCTGATCGCCCCGCCGGAGCGGCCGGCCCTGCCGGACTTCCCGGACCCGTCGGCCCAACTGGACGAGCTGCGCGGCGACTTCGAGAAGCTGCGGGAGTATCTGACGGACATCGAGCTGTCGGTCACGGCGGCCGCCCGGCTGCGCGAACTCACCGAGTTGCTGGCCGCGTTGCTCGACCAGGGCTGGAGCAAGGAGCTGCTGACCCACGACCCGGAGGGGGTGCACTCGCTGTCCCGGATCGTGCGGCGCGACCTGCCCGAGGCCGTCGACAGCTTCGTACGGACCCGGTGGTGGACGCGGATGACACCGGGCACGGAGTCGCCCGAGCTCCATCTGGAGCAGCAGCTCGGTCTGATGAAGCAGGACGCACAGCGGTTGGCGACGGCCCTCCGGGACACGGAGGCCCGCCGCCAGGAGACCCACACCCGGTACCTGGAGGACCGGGGCGGGCACCACGGGGTCAGGGGCAGCTGAGCGGGTGTCGGTCCCGGAAGCCGAAAAGCACCCCGCACAAGACGGCACGCCCCCCACGCCGTTGTGCGGGGCTGTTCGTGACTCAGGGCCTGACGGCCCTCGTGCCGCCTCCCGCGGCCGGCCCGTGACGATCACGGGTCAGGGCTCCCATCGGGGCCGGCCGCGGGGGTGTGAGAGGGGACGTCAGCCCAGGCGCTTCACCAGCGCGTGGTACTCGTCCCACAGTTCCTTCGGCGTGTGGTCGCCGAAGGTGTTGAGGTGCTCGGGGACGAGGGACGCCTCCTCCCGCCACACCTCCTTGTCGACGGTGAGCAGGAACTCCAGGTCGGAGTCGGCCAGTTCGAGACCCTTGGTGTCGAGCGCCGCAGGCGTCGGCAGCACACCGATCGGCGTCTCGACGCCCTCCGCCCGGCCTTCCAGCCGCTCCACGATCCACTTCAGGACCCGGCTGTTCTCACCGAACCCGGGCCACACGAACTTGCCGTCGTCGTTCTTGCGGAACCAGTTGACGTAGTAGATCTTCGGCAGCTTGGACTGGTCCTTGTCCTTGGCCACGTCGACCCAGTGCCCCATGTAGTCGCCCATGTTGTAGCCGCAGAACGGCAGCATGGCGAAGGGGTCGCGGCGCAGTTCACCGACCTTGCCCTCGGCGGCCGCGGTCTTCTCGGAGGCCACGTTGGCGCCGAGGAAGACACCGTGGTTCCAGTCGAAGGACTCGGTCACCAGCGGTACGGCGGAGGCGCGGCGCCCGCCGAAGAGGATCGCGGAGATCGGCACGCCCTTGGGGTCCTCCCACTCGGGCGCGATGATCGGGCACTGCGAGGCGGGCACGGTGAAGCGGGCGTTGGGGTGCGCGGCCGGACGGTATCCATTTGCTTCGCGGGCGGACGCCGGAGTCCAGTCGTTGCCCTTCCAGTCGGTGAGGTGCGCCGGGGTCTCCTCCGTCATCCCCTCCCACCAGATGTCGTTGTCGTCGGTGAGGGCCACATTGGTGAAGACGGAGTTGCCCCACAGCGTCTTCATCGCGTTGGCGTTGGTGTGCTCGCCGGTGCCGGGCGCGACGCCGAAGAAGCCGGCCTCGGGGTTGATCGCGTAGAGCCGGCCGTCCTCGCCGAACCGCATCCAGGCGATGTCGTCGCCGATGGTCTCGACGGTCCAACCGGAGATCGTGGGCTCCAGCATGGCGAGGTTGGTCTTGCCGCAGGCGGACGGGAAGGCGGCGGCGACGTACTTGGACTCACCGGTCGGCGGGGTGAGCTTGAGGATCAGCATGTGCTCGGCGAGCCAGCCCTCGTCGCGGGCCATCACCGACGCGATCCGCAGCGCGTAGCACTTCTTGCCGAGCAGGGCGTTGCCGCCGTAGCCGGAGCCGTAGGACCAGATCTCGCGGCTCTCGGGGAAGTGCGAGATGTACTTGGTGGAGTTGCACGGCCACGGGACGTCCGCCTCGCCCTCCGCGAGCGGGGCGCCCAGGGTGTGCACGGCCTTGACGAAGAAGCCGTCGGAGCCGAGCTCGTCGAGGACCGGCTGTCCCATGCGGGTCATCGTGCGCATGGAGACCGCGACGTAGGCGGAGTCGGTGATCTCGACGCCGATCGCGGAGAGGTCCGAGCCGAGGGGGCCCATGCAGAACGGGACGACGTACATCGTCCGGCCCTTCATCGAGCCGCGGAAGACGCCCTTCTCGCCCTGGAAGATGTCCCGCATCTCGGCGGGGGCCTTCCAGTGGTTGGTCGGGCCCGCGTCCTCCTCCTTCTCGGAGCAGATGAAGGTGCGGTCCTCGACGCGCGCGACGTCGGTCGGGTCGGAGGCGGCGTAGTAGGAGTTGGGGCGCTTGATCGGGTCGAGCTTCTTGAACGTGCCCTTCGCCACGAGCTCCCCGCACAGGCGCTCGTACTCCGCTTCGGATCCGTCACACCAGACCACGCTGTCCGGCTGGGTCAGTTCGGCGATCTCGTTCACCCACGAGATCAGTTCCTTGTGCTGGGTCGGGATGACAGAGGGAGCCGCGATGTCGCGCGCCACGATTGCTCCTAGATGAGGGATTTTTTGTTTGGAGGCCCCGTGGGGGCTGCGGCCCGGATGCTTCTCGCGCCTTCTCGGTGGTGACCTAGGCGCTCATCCGGTGCCGACCGCACTCATTTGATCATCCGACTGAAGCGCCCATCTGTCCAGAGGGCATCACAGGTGAGCGGAGTGAGGATCGCCACGCTTTCCTTGTGCACAGCGCGTTTATTTGCGTGCACGTAGAGTTGTCATGACCGTTTCTTTACAGGCCAACTCCCGCGAGACGCTGACCACTCCTGGCCGCCGACCCGTCCGCACTCACCCGGCACCTACGGCCGCCTCGGTACCATGCGGGTCATGACGCCGCCCGCCCCCGACGCCGCCTCCCTGCCCCACCAGATCAAGCAGACCGCTCAGCACCTGGCCGAGCCGATCAAGCCGAAGCTCCGCGGCTGGCTGCATCTGGGCATGTTCCCGGCCGTGCTGATCGCCGGCCTGGTCCTGACCGCCCTGGCGGACTCCACCAGAGGCCGCATCGCGTGCAGCATCTACGTCCTGACGGCCTGCCTGCTGTTCGGCGTCAGTGCGCTGTACCACCGGGGCAACTGGAGCCCGCGCATGGACGGCGTCCTGCGCAGGCTGGATCACGCCAACATCTTCCTGATCATCGCCGGCACCTACACCCCGCTGACGATGCTGCTCCTGCCGGGCAGCAAGGGGCAGTGGCTGCTGTGGGGCATCTGGGGCGCAGCCCTGGCCGGCATCCTGTTCCGGGTCTTCTGGGTCGGCGCCCCGCGCTGGCTCTACACGCCCTGCTACATCGCGATGGGCTGGGCGGCCGTGTTCTTCCTGCCCGACTTCATGCGCGCGGGCGGCATCGCGGTGCTGGTCCTGGTGATCGTCGGCGGTCTGCTCTACAGCGCGGGCGGCGTGATCTACGGCATCAAGCGGCCGAACCCGTCACCGCGCTGGTTCGGCTTCCACGAGGTGTTCCACTCCCTCACGCTGGCCGCGTTCGTCGTCCACTACGTCGGCATCTCACTGGTGGCCTACCAGCACGGATAGCCCCCCTCCCGCACCTCCAGGGCCACGGCTTACCGCCGTGGCCCTTTTTGCATGCCGAAACCGATTGACACTCACTACTTTTTGAGAGTTACTCTCATTTCATGGACACTCTCACTCCGGACCCCCGCCGCTGGTGGGCCCTGGCCGCCCTCGTCGCGAGCATGCTCACGCTCGGCTTCGACCTGACGATCCTCAACGTGGCCCTGCCGACGATGGCCGCCGACCTCGACGCCGGCACCGGCGCCCAGCAGTGGATGGCGGACGCCTACGTCGTCGTCTTCGCGGCCCTGATGCTCCCCGCCGGCCTGCTCGGCGACCGCTTCGGCCGACGCCGCATGCTGATCACCGGACTCGGTGTCTTCCTCGCCGGCTCCCTGGTCGGCGCCCTGGCCGGCGACGTGAACGCGGTGATCGCCGCCCGCGCCGTCATGGGCGTCGGCGGCGCCCTCGTCACCCCGCTCGCCCTGTCCGTGCTGCCCACGCTCTTCGCCCCCGACGAGCGCACCAAGGCCGTCGGCGTCGTCTCCGCCGCCTCCGCGCTCGGCCTGCCCCTCGGCCCGATCATCGGCGGCTGGCTGCTCAACCACTTCTGGTGGGGCTCGGTCTTCCTGGTCAACGTCCCCATGGCCGCCCTCGGCATCGCCGCCTGCGTCTTCCTGCTGCCCGAGACCCGCGACCCCTCCTCCCCCGAGGTCGACGCCCTCTCCGCCGCGCTCACCGTCACCGGCCTCGGCGCCCTGGTCTACGCGATCATCGAGGCACCCACCCGCGGCTGGGGCGACCCCCTGGTCCTCGGCATGCTCGCGGCGTCCGCCCTCCTGATCGCCGCCCTGGTCGTGCGCGAACGCCGGGTCCGCCGCCCCATGCTCGACATGACCCTGCTCACCCACCGCGGCTTCCTGCTCAACACCGTCGCCGCGACCCTGGTGAACTTCATCCTCTCCGGCCTGCTGTTCGTGCTCCCGCCCTTCCTCCAGGCCGTCCTCGGCCACGACGCCCTCGGCACCGGCGTACGCCTGCTGCCGATGATGGGCGGACTCCTGATCGCCTCCCGCCTCGCCCCGAAAGCCGTCGCCCGCTTCGGCGCCCGCGCCACGGTGAGCGCCGGCCTGGTGGTCCTCGCCTTCGCCGGGATCCTCGGCAGCCGTACGACCATCGCGTCCGGCTACGGCTTCGTCGCCCTGTGGCTCTCCCTCACCGGATTCGGCTTCGGCCTCTCCCTCATCCCCGCCATGAACGGCGGCCTGAGCGCCCTGCCCCGCGACCGCGCCGGCAGCGGCTCCGGACTCCTGATGACCATGCGCCAGGTCGGCGGCGCGATCGGCATCGCCCTGCTCGGCAGCCTGCTCGCCGCCGGCTTCAAGGACCGCCTCGACGTCACCGGGCTGCCCCCGCGCGCCGCCGACACCGCCGGCGAGTCGGTGGTCGCCGCGCACCTCGTCGCCCAGCGCACCGGCTCGGCCGACCTGCTGGCCTCCGCCAACAGCGCGTACGTCCACGGCATGGGCGTCGTCCTGCTGGTCTGCGGGATCGCGGCCCTCGTAGCCGCCCTGCTCGCCGCGGCCTTCCTGCCCTCCGCACCCCGCCCCACCGAGACCTCCACAACCCCGGACATGGCTGCCGAGGAGGCCGATGCCCGACAATGACTCCCATGACACCCGCACGCTCCTTCCCCCTCTCCGACAGCCCCCAACTGGGACTTCGCGAGCGGAAGAAGATCAAGACACGCACGGCGATCCGCGACGCGACCTACGCCCTGATCCGGGAACAGGGCTACGAGGCCACGACGGTCGAGCAGATCGCCGAGCGTGCCGAGGTGTCACCGTCCACGGTCTTCCGCTACTTCCCCACCAAGGAGGACATCGTCCTCACCGACGAGTACGACCCGATCCTGGTGCGGGAACTCCACGAACGGCCCGCCGACGAGCCGTGGACGGAGTCGCTGCGGCACGTGCTGCGCAAGGCCATCGCGGTCGGCCTCGCGGAGGACCCGGAGGCCACCCGGATCCGCTCCCACCTCATGCTCCAGGTCCCCGCGGTGCGCGCCCGGATGCTGGAGAGCATGTCCGTCACCGGCCGTATGCTCGGCGAGGCCGTCGCCGAACGCAGCGGCCGGTCCGGGGACAGCCTGGAGGTCCGGGTCTACACGATGTCCCTCATCGGCGGCCTCACCGAGGTCTCCCTGTACTGGGCGGAGAACGACTTCCAGGACGACTTCGCCGAACTCTTCGAGCGCGCCCTGACGGTCATCGAACGCGGCCTGCCCACGAAAAACCCCTGAGACCGGCCCCGCCCCGCATGACATCCTGACCGGGTGAGCGCACCGGAGATCCACATCCAATTCGCCCCCGAACTGGCCCTCTTCGTCCCGGACGGACGCCGCGGCGGCCCCACCCCGCTCACCACCGACGGAGTCTCCTCCCTCGGCCACGTCGTCGAGTCGACCGGCGTCCCGCTCACCGAGGTAGGGGCGCTGCGGGTGGACGGCCGCGAGGTCCCGAGGTCCCACGTCCCCGCAGCGGGCGAGTCCGTGCGGGTCGACCCCGTCACCCGCCCCCAGCAGGTCCCCGGCGCCCCCCTGCGCTTCCTCCTCGACGTCCACCTCGGCACCCTCGCCCGCCGGCTGCGCCTGCTCGGCGTGGACACGGCCTACGAGTCGACGGACATCGGCGACCCGGCCCTCGCCACCCGCTCGGCCACCGAGAAACGGGTCCTGCTCAGCCGCGACCGGGGCCTGCTGCACCGCAGGGAGCTCTGGGCCGGCGCCTTCGTCTACAGCACCCGCCCCGACGACCAGCTCCACGACGTCCTGGACCGCTTCCGCCCCGACCTGCGCCCCTGGACCCGCTGCACCGCCTGCAACGGCCTGCTGCGCGCGGCGACCAGGGAGGAGGTGGCGGACCGGCTGGAGAGCGGCACCCGACACTCCTACGACGTCTTCGCACAGTGCCAGGAGTGCGGCCGGGCGTACTGGAAGGGCGCCCACCACGAACAGCTGGAGGCGATCGTGGAGCGCGCCCTGGCCGAGTTCAAGGGCGCCGCGGACGCCTAGCCGCCCAGCGTCACCCGCAAGGCGTCCGCGTCCGTCGTCGGCGCGTCACACGTGAAGTGCCGGCACACGTACGCCGTGGCTTCACCGCCCACGAGGATCCGGTCGGCGAGCAGCGGGAGTTCACCACTGTCCGGTGTCCCCACGGCCACGACCGCACCCGGCGCGGTCCCGAGAAGTGCCGTACGGTGCAGGGTCCTTGTGGCGTCGTCGGTCAGCGCGGGCCCGACCACCGCGACCTCCCTCGGCCCGTCCAGGAACGCCTCGGCCACCGCAAGCCCCCACCCGATGAACCGCGGCACCCGGGGCCCGAGCGCCTTGACCACCCCGAGCGCCTTCTCGGCGGCGGCCCGATGGGGCTCGGCACCGGTCTGCGCCGCATAGGACAGCAACGCCCCGGCAGCGGCGGTCCATCCGGACGGCACCGCGTTGTCCGTCGGATCCTGCGGCCTGCGGATCAGCCGCTCGGCGTCGGAGGCGGTGTCGAAGAGCCCCCCGTCCTCCCCCGTGAACCGGCTCAGCACATGGTCGAGCAGGAACCCGGCGAAGTCGAGCCAGACGCCCTCACCGGTGACCGACGCGAGCGCGAGGAAGCCCTCGGCGACATCGGCGTAGTCCTCCAGCACCCCGGCGTTGGGGCCGACTTGACCGTCCTTGCTGGTACGGGAGAGTCGTGCCTGCTCGTCGAGATGGACCCGTACGAGAAGGTCCGCGGCGCCGAGCGCGGCCTCGACCAGGTCGGGACGGTCGAAGTAGGCACCGGTCTCGGCGAGCGCGGCGACGGCGAGACCGTTCCACGCGGCGACGACCTTGTCGTCCCGGCCGGGGGCAGGCCGCAGCGCCCGCGCGTCGAGCAGCCGCCGCCGGACGGACTCGACCTTCTCGGCGTCGAACACGGTGTCCTGCTGGGGCAGTTGCAGCACCGACTGCCCGTGCTCGAAGGTGCCCTCCTCGGTGACCCCGAAGTACTGGACGGCAAGCTCGCCGTCCTCCTCCCCCAGCACCTCCCGCAACTGCTCCGGCGTCCACACGTAGTACGCGCCCTCAACGTGCTTCCCGGTCCCGTCGTCACTGTCGGCATCGAGCGCCGAGGCGAACCCGCCCTCGGCGGTGCGCAGTTCACGGACCATGAAGTCGGCGGTGTCGAGAGCGACCCGACGGGCGAGCTCGGAGCCGGTGGCACGCCAGAGGTGGGCGTAGACGCGGCACAGCAGCGCGTTGTCATAGAGCATCTTCTCGAAATGCGGCACCACCCAGTCCCGGTCGACCGAGTACCGGGCGAAGCCACCGCCGAGCTGGTCGTGGATGCCCCCGCGCGCCATGCGCTCACAGGTGTCCTGCGCCATCTGCAACGCACCCTCGGCGCCGGTGCGGGCGTGATGCCGCAGCAGGAACTCCACGACCATGGACGGCGGGAACTTCGGCGCCCCGCCGAACCCGCCGCGCTGCGCGTCGTACTCCCGCGTCAGCCCCAGCAGAGCCGCGGCGAGCTGCTCCTCACCGGGTGCCTTCGAGTCGCCGTAGGAGATCTCCCGCCCGGCGAGATCCCGCACGATCTTCCGCGCCACCTCACCGACCTCGTCCCGCCGGTCGGTCCAGGCGGCCCGCACCCCCTCCAGCACCTGCCGGAAGGAGGGCATTCCGTGCCGGGGAGCGGGCGGGAAGTAGGTACCGAAGTAGAACGGCTCGGCGTCCGCGGTGAGAAACACGGTCATGGGCCACCCACCCTGCCCGGTGGCGGCCTGGACGGCCTCCATGTAGACGGCGTCCACGTCGGGGCGTTCCTCGCGGTCGACCTTGACGCTCACGAAGTGCTCGTTGAGGTAGTCCGCGGTGGCCTGGTCCTCGAAGGACTCGTGAGCCATGACATGGCACCAGTGGCAGCTCGAGTACCCCACGCTCAGCAGGACGGGCTTGTTCGTCTTCCGGGCCTCCTCGAAGGCCTCGGCCGACCACGGCCACCAGTCGACGGGGTTGTCGGCGTGCTGGAGCAGGTAGGGGGACGTCTCGTGGGCCAGTCGGTTCGGCATGGGGTCCATCCTGCCGCAGTACCCCGGCGGTGTGCCGTCAGGCGGGCCCCGGAGGGTGACGTCGGGCCTTCACCTGCCGGGGGAACCACCCGGCCCGCCGCGTCGCGCAGCGACTTCACCGACCCGCTCACCGGGACCCGGCACCCCCGCCCTCTCGCCCCGATGGGCCGTCCGCAGCACACTTGACCAAGAAAGCCGTTGCCGCCGGAGGGGGAAGTGACATGCGGGACGCCCATCGGGCGGAAGCCGAACGGCTGTTGGTGCGGGCCGTCGAGGAGGAGGTGCGGCGTTCGGGCGGGCGGGTCGACGGGGTCGTGCTGCTGTCGCGGGCCCGCGGATCGCTGGACGGGATGGCCCAGTCGGCCGCGGAGGAGTACGAGGCGTACACGCGCGCGCTGGACGAGGCGCAGGCGGGGCAGCTCACCTTCGGGCAGCGGTACGCGAAGGAGGCGTCAGGAACTCCCCTGCTGGTGGCGGCGGTTGCCGCCGTCGCCGCAGCCGTCGCCGACCTCGCGCTCGGCACCGGCGCGGGCACCGCGCTGGGCGCGGGTGTGGTCGTGGGGGTCGTGGGCGCGGCGGCGACCGTGGTGAAGGTGGCCGGCTCGCATCTGCCGGCCGCCCACCACCGGGCGGGCGCGTTCGGCCAGCCGGGCGGCCCCGAGCAGTTGCGGCTCCAGTGGCTGACCGCCCTGGAGGTGCGGGGCATCCGGCCCTTCCTCGACCAGCAGCGGGTGCTGAGCGCGTCCACCGGCCCGAAGAAGGCGGGCGGTCCGCGACTGCGCGGCGCGGACAAGAGCGCGGCGGCCCGCGGCCGGAGTGTGCTGGAGCAGTCCTTCGGCCAACTCCCGGAGCGGATGTCCGAGTTCGCGGACCGCCGTACCGAGATGGGGCGGATCCGGCAGTGGGTGCAGGCCTCGCGTGCGGCCACCGAGACCCGGCCGACGGTGGTCGTGCTGCACGGGCCGCCCGGCAGCGGCCGTACGGCACTCGCGGTCCGCGCGGCACACGACCTGAAGGACTACTTCCGTGGCGCGTGTGTCGTGGACCTGCGCGGCGACAGCTCCGAGGAGTCCCCGCTGTCGACCCGGGACGCGCTGCTGCACCTGCTGAACCGGCTCGGCGCGCCGCGTGAGCAACTGCTGTTCCGTGAGCGTTCCTCGCCTGACCAGCAGGTCAAGCGGTTGAGCGAGCTGTACCACCAGCATCTGACCGGGCTGGCGGTGACGATCGTGCTGGACGACGCCTCGGACCCCGAGCAGGTCCGTGTGCTGGTCCCGGAGCGTTCCGACAGCCTGGTCCTGGTCACCGCGCGCGGGCCGCTCGACCTGCCGGAGTCCCTCGCCGCGCAGGTGCACCAGCTGCCGGTGGCCGCCCTGGACGCGGCGGGCGCCGAGGAGCTCCTGGGCGCGGCGGCACAGTCCGAGACCGGCCCGTACGATGCCCAGTCGGCTGATCTGATCAGGGAGTTGTGCGGCGGTCTGCCGTTGGCGCTGCGTATCGCGGGGTCCTCGCTCGGTCCGCGCTCGCCCCGCCAACTGGCCACGGATCTCGGCGCGTACGGCCCGGTCGAACCGATCGAACGGGTCCTGTGGCTGCGTTACACCGACCAGTCGGAGCCGGCCCGTCGGCTGCTGCGCCGGCTCGCGCTCGCCGGACGGGCCTCCCTCGGCGCCGCTGCGGCGGCCGCGCTGCTGGCCACCGACGAGACGGAGGCGACCCGGCATCTGGTCGCGCTGGCCCGCGCGGGCCTGATCGACAACGTGCGCGGCAGCCGGTACCGCGTCCACGACGTGGTGCGGGCGTTCGCCCAGGCCAGGCTCCTGGACGAGGAGGAGGCGGCCGAGCGCACGGCCGCACAGGAACGTCTCATCGTCAACTACGCCGACCTCGCCGACTCCGTGCTGCGCCTGGTGGACGGCAACATGTCGACCCGCTCGGACCGTTTCAGCCCGCACGGCTTCACCTCCCTCGACGAGGCGCTGCGCTGGCTGGACGACGAGTCGAGCTTCATCACGGCGGCGCTGCGGCACGCGGAGGGCGTGAACCAGGGGGCGGTCCTGAACCTCCTGGGCGCGCTGTGCGACTACTGCCTGCTGCGCGGTGACCTCTACCGACTGGGTGAGATCAGCGAGTTGGCGCAGGCGGTGGACCAGGGTCTGCTGGTCCGTTCGGTGCAGTGGCGCACCGGTATCGCCGCCCGTCAGCTGGGCGAACTGGACAAGGCCCGCACCACGCTGACCTCGGTGGTCGATCTGTACATGGAGGCCCATCACGACGCGGGTGCCGCGCGGGCCCTGTGCTCGCTGGGCATCACGCTGCACCACCAGGGCCAGTTGACGGAGGCGGCGGCGAGGCTGGAGGAGGCCCTGCGGCTCCAGTCCGTCCCGGAGCTGGCCACCGACCGGGCCTGGACGATGCACGCCCTGGCGGCGGTGGAACGGGACCGCGGCCGGGTCGCCGAGTCCCTGGACCTGCTCACCCGCTCCCTGGTCCTGCACCGCGCCGGCGAGTCCGTCCACGGCGAGGCGTGGGCGCACTTCCAGCTCGGCCAGCTGAGCCTGCGGATGGGCGACGTACCGCGCGCGGAGTCGGAACTGCGGACCGCCCTCGACCTGTACGGCCGTACCCGCGACGGCCGCGGCGAGGCGTGGGCGCTGACCCAGCTGGCCCGGGCCCGGCTGGTGGCCGGTGACCCCTCGGCGGCGGTGGACGGTCTGCGCCAGGCGGCCTCCCGGCACCGCGACAACGAGGACGCGCGCGGGGAGGCGTGGACCGTGTACTACCTGGGGCAGGCGCTGGAGGAGACGGGCAACCTGGACCTCGCGGTCCGGGAACTGGAACGTTCCCGCACGATGTTCTCGCGCATCCGGGACGTCTACGGCCTGGCCTGCGCCCGCCACCACTCGGCCCGTGCCACCCGTGACCAGCGCGCCGCCCAGACCGGCTCGTTGCGCAACTCGGGCTTCGCCCGCCAGCTCCTGGTCGACGCCCGCGCCGACTTCCAGCGCATCGGTGTCGCCCACGGCGAGGCGTGGACCTGCCTGGAACTCGCGGTCGTCGACGCGGGCAACGGCCGTACGCCACAGGCCCTGGCCCTGTGCGAGGAGGCCACGGCGCTCTTCACCTCGTACGGCGACCGGCGCGGCGAGGACTGGGCCCGCTTCCTGCGCTGCACGCTGCTGCCGTATGCGGCGCCGGGCGGGGTGGAGGTGGGCTCGGCGGTGGCGGCGGAGGAACTCGCGACCCTCGCCCGCGACGGCCACCCCACCCGCGACGGCAAGCTGGACGAGTACGTCGAGGCTTATTCCCTGTTGCTGGAACGAGGCGTGAACCTGGAGACGGGCTGGCAGGCCTGGCGCCTGGGAATGGTCCCGAACCGGCATGCCCGGGAAGTGATGGGGGTGGCGACGACGGCTGCGCCGCAGTGACGGCCGCTTCGCGAAAGGGTGCGGGGGTGGGGTGCGGGGGCGTCCGGGTTGGGCGGGCGAGGCTGGGGGCGTGCGAGCCCGGACGGGACACGGGGGCGGCCGGAGCGCCTCGCCTGCGACCGGCACCCGCGGGTCTGTGCGCCGCCCAGCGACAGGTGGCCAGAGGTGCGGCGAGGTGCCGGCCGGCAGCCCCTCGCTGCTCCGCTGGTCGCACCGGAGGACGGGCCGGACGCGCAGGTCAGCAGGCGTCGTACTTCCAGTCGCCGCCCTCACGTGTCCACGGCTGTGCCTGCTGGTCGAACTTCGGCAGCCCCTGCACCTTGTACGAGACCCGGCCCATGTCCCCGGAGACGGTCGCGCGCACGTCCGTCGCCGGGTGGTCGGGCCCGTAGTCCTTCGCGGACTGCTCCGCCGTCGCCTCGAACGAGGCCGGGTCCGCCTTGGCCTTGCAGCGCTTCGACAGGAAGACGTACGCGGGCTCGCCCTCACCTGCGAAGTACAGAGACGTGTACGTGCTCGCGACGCGCGCCAGGTCCTCCTCGATGTTGGCCAGCGACTCAGCGGTGTCGGTCGGCACGGAGACGGTGGCGGAGGCACGCGGACTCGGATCGGCGCTGTCATCGCTGTCGTCGCTGCTGGACGAGCAGGCGGCGAGCGCGAGGAGCGCGGCGGCGATGACCCCGAGCGTGGCAGTGGTGCGCAAGGTTCCCCCATGGTGGTGTGACTGAGGGGGCATCGTGCCATGGGTGAGTCGCCCTCACCCGGGGAGGCGGGCTGGGCCCTGGTCGTGCCCACGCCCGCCGTGCCGCTCACGTTGGTGCTCACCCTCGTGGAGTTGGCAAGCACCTACAGCCCTGGGGCCGGTCGACCAAGGGCCCGAAGGGTTGGCCGACGGCCCGTCCAGGGCCGAGATCTCCAGGTATCAGTACCTAGTCACCCTTCCGGGAATCCTGGCCACGAGCCTCCGAGCTCGAGTTACTGCTGGTCGTGGCGCCGACCTCGGCATCCGCCGATTCCTCGAACTTGACCTTGTTCATGTGCTTGCTCATGGACTTCATCAGGGCCCACACCGCCAGGGCCATCGCCGCGAAGACGATGAAGCCGAGGACGCCAGGGGTGACCTTGTCCTCGTCGACCTCCTTGGCGAAGGTCAGGACGTGCGTCATTGCCAGGCTTGCGCTTGCGCTCATGTCAGGCATTGTCGCGGATGCCCGCAAAGAGGTCGTCCTCGGGGAGGGAGGTATCGACGAGGGACTTCGCCAGCTCGTACTCCTCCGTCGGCCAGACCTCCTTCTGGAGGTCCAGCGGCACCCTGAACCAGCCGCCGTCGGGGTCGATCTGGGTGGCGTGCGCGATCAGGGCCTTGTCGCGGATCTCGAAGAACTCCGCGCACGGGATGTGCGTGGTCAGCGTCCGGTCCCGCATCGGCGAGTCCTCCCAGCGCTTGAGCCAGTCCCCGTACGGCGACTCCAGCCCGCGCTCCAGCAGGGCGTTGTGCAGGGCCTCGGTGCGGGGGCGGTTGAAGCCCTGGTTGTAGTACAGCTTCTGCGGCTGGTAGGCCGGGCCGAACTCGGCCTCCGGGTACTTCTCGGTGTCCGCCGCACCCTCGAACGCCACCATCGAGATCTTGTGGGTCATGATGTGGTCGGGGTGCGGGTAGCCGCCGTTCTCGTCGTAGGTGGTGATCACCTGGGGACGGAAGGAGCGGATCTGCTTCACCAGCTCGCCGGCCGCCCGGTCGACGTCCTCCAGGGCGAAGCAGCCCTCGGGCAGCGGCGGCAGCGGGTCGCCCTCGGGCAGGCCGGAGTCGACGAAGCCGAGCCACTCCTGCTGGACGCCGAGGATCTCGCGGGCCTCGTCCATCTCCTTCTTGCGTACCTCGTGGATGTGCTCCTCGATGTACTTGTCGCCCTGGAGCTTGGGGTTGAGGATGGAGCCGCGCTCCCCGCCCGTGCAGGTCACGACCAGCACGTCCACCCCCTCGGACACGTACTTCGCCATGGTGGCCGCGCCCTTGCTCGACTCGTCGTCGGGGTGGGCGTGCACGGCCATCAGTCGCAGCTGGTCAGTCAAGACTCAATCCTCGTAGTCGGCGCCCCCGGTGTCTTCGGGTGCGAACGGCGGCTTCTATAGTGACCGAATCGGGGGGCGTTTCATTCCACGGTCTCGGTTTACCAGGAGACGATCATGAGCACGGCGAGCACTCAGCTGCCCGAGGGCCGCTACGGCCGCTCCTCGGACGAGCGCGCCGACCACAAGCTCAGGATCGCCGGTGCCGTGCTCGGCACCCTCGTTCTCGTCCTGATCGGTTACTTCGCGTATCACTACGTGGGCCAGAACAAGATCAGCGGCGAGGTGATCGCCTTCGACGCGAAGAAGACCGCGGTCCAGGTGCATCTGGAGGTCCGCAAGGACTCCGGCGCCTCCGGGTACTGTACGGTCCGCTCCCAGGCGGCCGACGGCTCCGAGGTGGGCCGGGCCGACTTCCGCTTCAGCGGTGACGCCACCCGCATCGACCGGCTCGTCACACTCCGTACGACGGCACCCGGCACCACGGCCGAGCTGCTGGGCTGTCACGCCGACTGACGTCGCTCCCCGTACTCGCCCCTGAGCTGCGTCGACGTATTTCTGTGGGCTTATGTCCTCCCCCTTCGGCCCCTGAATTGTTAGGCTCGTGGTTTCGCCCATCCGTGAAGGAACATTCTTCTGGGTAGGGCGATGCTTTGTATTCCCAGTACCTACGAGGAGCACCTGTGACCCAGACCAGCGAAGACGTCACCTGGCTTACGCAGGAGGCGTACACCAAGCTCAAGGAAGAGCTGGCGTACCTGTCTGGTCCCGCGCGCGAGGAAGTGACCGCGAAGATCGCGGCCGCGCGCGAGGAGGGCGACCTGCGCGAGAACGGCGGGTACCACGCGGCCAAGGAAGAGCAGGGCAAGCAGGAGCTCCGCATCCGCCAGCTGACCCAGCTCCTGGAGAAGGCCAAGGTCGGCGAGGCTCCGGCGTCCGCGGACGGCACCGTGGCGCCCGGCATGGTCGTGACCATCGCCTTCGACGGTGACGAGGACGACACCATGACCTTCCTGCTCGCCTCCCGTGAGTACGCGAGCGCGGACGTCGAGACCTACTCGCCGCAGTCCCCGCTCGGCTCCGGTGTGATCGGCCATCGGGTCGGTGAGGACGCGGAGTACGAGCTGCCGAACGGCAAGAAGGCTTCCGTCACCATCCTGAAGGCCGAGCCCTACAGCGGCTGACCCGGCCGCCCCACCGCCCTTGACCGGCCCCCGGCGCCCTTACGGCGCCGGGGGCCGTGTCATGGGCTCAGCCGTGCGCCCGGCGGTACTTGCGGACCGCCAGCGTGCGGAAGACCAGGATGATCACGACCGACCAGATCAGCGAGGCCCACACGGGGTGCTGCATGGGCCAGGCGTCGGAGGCCTGGAAGCCCGGCGGGAGGTTGCCGAACAGCTCGCGGCAGGCCTGCACGGTGGCGCTGAACGGGTTCCACTCCGCGATGTGTCTCAGGAACGTCGGCATCTGGTTGGCGTCCACGAAGGCGTTCGAGATGAACGTCAGCGGGAACAGCCAGATCAGACCGCCTGAGGTCGCGGCCTCGGGGGTGCGCACGGAGAGGCCGATGAGCGCGCCGATCCAGGAGAAGGCGTATCCGAGCAGCAGGAGCAGAGCGAATCCGGCGAGGACCTTGCCGAAGTTCTCGTGGGTGCGCCAGCCGACGAGCAGGGCGACGAGCGCGAGGACGACGAGGGTGAGCGCCGTCTGGGCGAGGTCGGCGATGGTCCGGCCGGTGAGTACCGCGCCCCGGGTCATGGGCAGGGAGCGGAACCGGTCGATGAGGCCCTTGTGCATGTCGTCGGCGATGCCCGCGCCCGCGCCCGCCGTGGCGAAGGTGACGGTCTGGGCGAAGATGCCGGCCATCAGGAACTCGCGGTAGGCCTGGGTGGAGGTGGACGAGCCGACCTGGATCGAGCCGCCGAAGACGTAGGTGAACAGCACCACGAACATGATCGGCTGGATCAGGCCGAAGATGATCATCTCGGGGATCCGGCTCATGCGGATCAGATTTCTGCGGGTGATCACCAGGGAATCGCTCACGGCGCTCACTTGGCGCTCTCCTTCTTGTCGCTCTCCTCGCCCTTGGCCTCGGCCACGTGTCCCGTCAGGGACAGGAACACGTCGTCGAGGGTGGGCCGGCGCAGTCCGATGTCGTCGATCTCGATACCGCGGGCGTCGAGCTCACGGATGACCTCGGCGAGCAGTTTGGCGCCGCCGGTCACCGGGACGGTGAGCTTGCGCATGTGGTCCTCGACGGTGGTCTCCCCCTTGCCGAAGCCGCGCAGGATCTCCGCGGCGGACTGGATGTGCTCGCGTTCGTGCACCACGACCTCGACGCGCTCTCCGCCGGTGCGGGCCTTGAGCTCGTCGGAGGTGCCCTGGGCGATGACCCGGCCGTGGTCCACCACGGCGACGTCATGGGCGAGGTGGTCGGCCTCTTCCAGGTACTGGGTGGTCAGCAGGAGGGTCGTACCGCCGGAGACCAGCTGCTTGATGACCTCCCACAGCATTTGTCGGTTGCGCGGGTCGAGGCCGGTCGTGGGCTCGTCCATGAACATCACGGGCGGCGAGACGACCAGGGCGGCGGCGAGGTCGAGCCGGCGGCGCATGCCGCCGGAGTAGGTCTTGGTGGGGCGGTCGGCCGCGTCGGCGAGGTCGAACTGTTCCAGCAGCTCGGTCGCGCGTGCCTTCGCCGCCTTGGCCTTCATCTGGTAGAGCTGGCCGACCATCTGGAGGTTCTCGCGGCCGGTGAGGTATTCGTCGACCGCCGCGAACTGGCCGGAGAGGCCGATGGAGCGGCGGACGGCGTCGGGTTGCTGCTGCACGTCGAGGCCCGCGACGACCGCGCGGCCGCTGTCGGGTTTGAGCAGGGTGGTCAGACAGCGGACGGTCGTCGTCTTGCCGGCGCCGTTCGGTCCGAGGAGGCCCAGGACGGTGCCCTCCGGGACATCGAGGTCGACGCCGTCCAGAGCCTTTACGTCACCGAAGGTCTTGACCAGGCCTTCGGCGTAGATGGCGCCAGGCATATGAGTCTCCACGTCGTCGGGGAATCTGGGGAAAGCCTAGGGAGGCGCGACTGCGTCCGCCTTTCCTTTTCGCACACACCATAACGCGATGTATCGCGTCTCTCAATGGACTTTCCCGAACGAGTGAACCCCGACGCCGGGGACCTGGCCCAGGACCTGGTCGGTGACCTGGCCGGGAACCTGGCCGGTGACCTCAGTCGATGACGAGGTAGCCCGCCTCGCGCAGGGCGCGTCCGACCTCGACGCAGTGCTCCGGCCCCTTGGTCTCCAGGTGCAGCTCGACCTCCGCCTCCGCGAGTCCGAGCCGTGGATCGGTCCGGACGTGGCTCACGTCGAGGACGTTGGCGTCGACCGCCGACAGCACCCCGAGCAGCGTCGCGAGGGCACCCGGCCGGTCGGTGAGGCGGAGCCGCACGGCCAGGTAGCGGCCCTGCGCGGCCATGCCGTGGCGCAGGACGCGCTGGAGCAGGACGGGGTCGACATTGCCGCCGGACAGCACCGCGACAACCGGTCCCTCGAAGGCGCCGGGGTCGCTCAGCAGGGCCGCGACCGGGCTCGCCCCGGCCGGCTCGACGACCAGCTTGGCCCGCTCCAGACACAGCAGCAGCGCGGCGGACAGCTCGTCCTCCGACACCGTGCGGACCTCGTCCACCAGCGCGTCCACGATCCCGAACGGCACGTCACCGGGCCGTCCGACCTTCATGCCGTCCGCCATCGTCGCCGGATTCTCGATCGCCACCGGGCGCCCGGCCGCCAGCGAGGGCGGATACGCGGCCGCGCCCGCCGCCTGCACGCCCACGATCCGCACATCGGGCCTCAGGGCCTTCACGGCGATCGCCACCCCGGCCGCGAGTCCGCCGCCGCCGATACCGAGGACGATCGTGCGCACCTCGGGGCACTGCTCCAGGATCTCCAGGCCGACCGTGCCCTGGCCCGCGATGACGTCAGGGTGGTCGAAGGGGTGGATGAACACCGCGCCCGTCTCGGCCGCGTACTCCTGGGCGGCGGTCAGCGTCTCGTCGACCACCTGGCCGTGCAGCCGCACCTCGGCGCCGTAGTCCCTGGTCGCGCTGACCTTAGGCAGCGGGGCGCCCTTCGGCATGAACACCGTGGAGCGCACGCCGAGCAGCGCGGAGGCCAGCGCGACGCCCTGCGCGTGGTTCCCGGCGCTCGCGGCCACGACACCCGCGGCCCGCTCCTCGGGCAGCAGCCCGGCGATCCGCACGTAGGCGCCGCGGAGTTTGAACGACCCCGTGCGCTGGAGGTTCTCGCACTTGAAGTGCACCGGCGCGCCCACCAGCTGGCTCAGATGGCGGCTGCCCTCCATGGCGGTCGTCCGCGCCACGCCCGACAACATCTTCTGCGCGCCTCGCACGTCGTCGAGTGTCACCGGCGGCACGGAGCGGGCCTTGCGGTAGTTCATGACTCAAGTCTCGCAGTTCACACGTGCGGACTCGCGCTGTGACCAACGTCCGAGACGGGTTTGCGCAGCGCTGGTACGGCTTGCCTCCGAGCCGCGTACTCTGTCCCCCAATCCAGCTCCCCCTTCATGAAGTGAGCCTCCGGCCATGCCCACAACACCTGAAATGTCGATGGACATGACGACCGTCGGTGACACCGGTCTCCTCGACACGCTCCAGCACGAGGTGGCGCTCTTCGCCCGTCGTGCCGAACAGACCCGGCTCGGCGGGGTGGGGCAGGTGCGCAACTCCATGGACCGGGCCGCATACCTGCTGCTCAACCGGCTCGACAAGGAAGGCCCGATGGGCGTCAAGGCCCTCGCGGCGAGCATGGGGATCGACTCGTCGACCGTCACCCGGCAGGTGGCCCCGCTCGTCGACACCGGGCTGGTCAAGCGCACCTCGCACCCCGAGGACGGACGCGCGGTGGTCCTTCAGCTGTCCCCGCGCGGACAGTCCCGGCTGGAGGAAGTGCGCTCCTCGCGGCGTCAGTTGATGGCCGAGCTGACACACGACTGGGCACCGGAGGAGCGCGAGGCGTTCTGCACGCTCCTCACGCGCTTCAACACGGCGCTCTCCTCCCGGATGGCCGCCCAGGACGTCCCGGCACCGGAGGCCCAGTCGTCCTAGCCCCCCGCACACGCGTGTGCGGCCCCACCTCTTGACCGGACGGCCGTGCCGGGCCTCATATGAGACCGGGGGGCCTTCGAGACCGGGTTCTCGTGGTCGTGCGAAGCCGTCGTACGACCGTCCGCGGCGGCGGGAGGTGCGGTGCGGCAACGGCAGGTGGTCCAGGGCACGCGTCGGGCCAAAGAGTTCGAGGCGTTCGTCGCGGGCGCGTCCGGACGGCTGCTGCACACGGCCACCCTTCTGACGGCGGAGGCCCCGGACGACAACCCGCGCGCGCGACGGCTGCTGACCCTGGCGCTCGCCCACACGTACGCGTGCTGGGACCGGCTGCGCGGCGAGGACCCCTACGACCGGACCCGCCAGGACCTCGCGCTGCGCTACGCGCACGGCGCCTGGCGTCGCCACGGACTGCTGCTCCGCGGCCGTACCCACCCCTCCAGCCCGCTGGCCGGGCTGGCCCCCCAGGAACGTCTGATCGTGGTGCTGCGGCTCTACGAGGGCGTGGCCGAGGAGCAGGCTGCGGCGCTGCTGGGTCTGCCCACGGAACGCGTCAGCACGATCTGCGACCGGGCGACGGCGACCCTTCTGCATCCCCCGCGCGAGGCCGCGCCGACGGTGGTGGGCGCGAAGGCGAAGGTGGCGGCGTCATGAGACACGGGCTCCTGGGGCACGCGCTCCCGACAAACGCGCTCCCCGCACACCCGCTCCTTGCACACCCGGAACGCCCGGGGAGGCGCGCGTGAACCGGGGCCAGCGGGAGGCCGCCGTGCGGCAGCTCATGGAGCGGGCGACGCCACAGGTGCCGCCGGACCTCCACGGGGACGCCGTACGGCGTGGGACGCGCATGCTGCGGCGCAGGGTCGTGGCGCGCCGGCTCATGTGGCTGGCGCTGTTCGCTGCAGGTGTGGCGTTCACGGTGTGGGCGCTGACCGCGCGCCCGTGGGTGGAGCCGCCGTCCACGACGACTCCACCGATGACGGGCTGGTGAGCCCGGGCCGCTGCTGTTCCTACTTGGTCAGCGCCTGCTGGAGGTCCTCCAGCAGGTCGTCGACGTTCTCGATGCCCACGGACAGGCGCACCAGGTCGGCGGGCACCTCCAGGGCCGAGCCCGCCACGGACGCGTGCGTCATCCGGCCCGGGTGCTCGATCAGCGACTCGACGCCGCCCAGGGACTCGCCCAGGGTGAAGATCTTCGCGCGGTTGCAGACCTCGACGGCCGCCTCCTCGCCGCCCTCCACCCGGAAGGAGACCATGCCGCCGAAGGAACGCATCTGCTTGGCGGCGACCTCGTGGCCGGGGTGGTCCTCCAGGCCCGGGTAGAGGACCTGCGTCACGCGCGCGTGCCGGGTGAGCATGTCGGCGACCTTGGTGGCGTTCTCGCTGTGCCGGTCCATGCGCACCGACAGCGTCTTGGCGCCGCGCAGCACCAGCCAGGAGTCGAAGGGCCCGGCGACCGCGCCCATCGCGTTCTGGTGGTACGCCAGTTCCTCGCCGAGCGTCTCGTCGGCGGTGACGAGCGCACCGCCGACGACGTCGGAGTGGCCGCCCATGTACTTGGTCAGGGAGTGCACGACGACGTCGGCGCCCAGCGACAGCGGCTGCTGGAGGTAGGGCGTGGCGAAGGTGTTGTCGACGACGAGCTTCGCGCCCGCGTCCCGGGAGACCTGGGCGACGGCGGCGATGTCGGTGATGCCGAGCAGCGGGTTGGAGGGGGTCTCCACCCACACGGCCTTGGTCTTCGGGGTGATCGCGGCCCGTACGGCGGCCGGGTCGCTGGTGTCGGCGACCGACCACTCGACACCCCACCGGGCGACGACCTTGGCGAACAGCCGGAAGGTGCCGCCGTACGCGTCGTTGGGGATGACCACGTGGTCGCCGGGGCTGAGCAGCGTACGCAGCAGGCAGTCCTCGGCAGCCAGTCCGGACGCGAACGCGAGGCCCCGGCGGCCGCCCTCGAGGGCGGCGAGGTTCTCCTCCAGGGCGGTGCGCGTCGGGTTGGCGCTACGGCTGTACTCGTAGCCACCACGCAGACCGCCGACGCCGTCCTGCTTGTAGGTCGAGACCTGGTAGATCGGAGGGACCACCGCGCCGGTGAGGGGGTCCGCGGTGTTGCCCGCGTGAATGGCGAGGGTCTCGAAGTGCTGACTGATGTGCGTGTCGCTCATGGGCTCCGAGGGTAGTCCGCTCGCGAGGCGGATGACGGACACCGAGGTCGGGGCGGTCGTACGGCAGGGTTTTCCCCCGGCGTCGGGGCGGAGGGATTCCCGAGCGGGCGTGCGGTGTTGCACGGCGGGATGTGCGGCCGCGGGGCGTTCGGGCCGCGGGGTGTGCGGGTCCCCGGGCGTATGGGCTCCGGGCCGGTGCTGCACGGTGGGGTGTTCGGGCTGTTCGGGGCGGTTTTCCCCAGGGTGCGGGTGCCGGTGCGGGAGTTTTCCACAGGCCGCCGACCGGGTTGGGCAATTGTCGGTGGCGTCTGGAACCCTTGAGGCATGGAAATTCTCTGGGTCCTGATGGCGGTGGTCCTGCTGGGCTTCGTGCTGCTCCCGTTCCTGCGGCGCAGGCGAGGCGGCATCGAGCAGGTCCCGGCGGGCCACCCGGACGCCGCGGACCCGGCGGACTACGGCTTCGTGCTGCAGGAGGAGCTGGACGTCCGCATGCCCGGCCCCGACCAGGACCTGCTGGACGTCCTGGACCTGGTGCAGCGCACCCAGGACTACAAGGCGGCCTCCCAGCTGCTGGCCGGCACCGAGCGGGAGGGCGAGCAGCGCTGGCAGCGGGTGCAGGCCTTCGCCGGTGCCGCCTCGCTGGAGTTGCAGCAGCGGCCGGGCGGGGTGAGCGAGGCGCCGGGCGGCCAGTGGCTGCGGGTGTGGCGGGCCGAGCAGCCCAAGGACGCGGGCGGCGCGGCCGTGCACGCGGAGTTCCTGGTGCAGCAGGCGTGGCGCACGTCGACGCCGGGCACCGACGACTTCCGGATCATCATGGAGGAGGCGAAGGCGGCCTGCGGTGCGGCGGCGCTCCTGGCTCCCGGCGATCCGGTGCCGTACATCGTGGAGCTGTCCGTCGCACGCGGACTGGCCTACTCCCAGGCGGAGTTCGAACAGCTGTGGCTGAAGATCCTGGACCGGGCGCCGACCCACATGGGAGCGCATCTGGCCGCGCTGCACTACTGGTGCGAGAAGTGGCACGGCTCGCGGGAGCAGGCGTACGGCTTCGCGGAGGCGGCGGCAGCCCGTGCCCCGCGGGGTTCGTTGCTGGCCGCGATGCCGCTGTTCGCGGTCTTCGAGCACCTGCCGGAGGTGAACCTGGTCAGCGGCTTCTATCAGAGCGAGGTCGTCACCAAGGCGATCCACGGCGCGCTGCACGCGGTGCACTCGGCCCGCGCGGACGACCCGATGCTGGCTCATGTGCGGCATCTGCTGCTGTTCTTCCTGGTGCGCGGTGAGCGCTGGGCGGAGGCGATGAGTCAGCTCGTGCACATCGACGGCCATGTCGGCGCGCTGCCCTGGACCCTGTCCGCGGACCCGGCCGCCGAGTTCGCGATATACCGGGCCCTGGCGGTGGCGGGGTACGAGGCCAACGGCGGCAGTCCGGCGACGCTCGCGCAGTGACGCCGTAGGCGCCCTCCCGGGAGGGCCACGCGCCCTCCCGTGGGCCTGTCTTGCCTGATGGCGGGCCGGTCGGCCATACTCCGCGCTCACACTCTGTTGGTCATGGGCACGCCGCAAGTGCCCGCTGACCGGCAGGTGGATCAGTGATCATTCGATCCGTCCCGTGGGGGGACCGATCCGTCCTGTGGGGGGACTTCTGCCCAATGGGCACGACTCTGCGTGCGCTGCGCGCTCTTCTGCTGCTCGCCGGCTTCTATCTGCTCGGCGTCCTGCTGCTGGCCGTCCTGGCCGGCGCCGACTATCTGCTGTTGCTACATGCCCCGACCAGCCTCGCGGGGAAGTTGATCATCGTCTCCGTACTGCTGGCGATCCCGCTGGTGCAGGGCCTGTTCATGCTCCGCACCCCGCGTGAGGAGGACATGGCGGGCTCGCCCGTCACCGAGTCCGACGAGCCCGAACTGTGGCGGACCGTGAGGGAGTTGGCGAACGAGGTCGGCACCGCCGCCCCGTCCCGGATCGTGCTGACCGCCGACGTCAACGCCGCCGTCTCCGAGGACGCCCGGCTGCTGGGGCTGCGCCCGGGACCGCGCCGTCTCTACCTCGGCGTACCGCTGCTGCAAGGGCTGTCGCAGGCGCAGTTGCGGGCGGTCCTCGCCCATGAGCTGGGCCACTACTCCAACTCCGACACCCGGCTCGCCGCCCTGACCGTGCGCGGCCGCGCCCAAGTCCTGCGCACCATCAGGCACTTCGAGCAGCGCGCGGACAACACGGCCGCGCGCGAGCAGGCCCGGCAGGAGAAGAAGAACGCCAAGGCCGAGGCGAAGGGCAAGCAGGCCAAGGAGGTCGACACCGGCCACGCGGGCATCACCTACCGCGCCATGGCGAAGATCTACATCGGCTACGCCAAGCTGTACTTCCGCGCCACGCTCTCCGTCTCCCGCCGCCAGGAGTACGCCGCCGACACCGCGGCCGCCCGCATCGCAGGCCGGGACGCCACCGCGTCGGCGCTGCGCGAGATCCCGGTGCTGAGCGGCTCGTTCGACTTCTACATGAACTGCTACGCCACCCTCGGCACCGGCCAGGAGCTGCTGCCGCCGCGCGGTGAGATGTTCGGTGGCTTCGGCCGGATGCTGAACGGCCGCCGTCTGGAGCTGGTCGAGATGCGCGGCGATCTGCCGACGGGGCCGACATCGCCGTACGACTCTCATCCGCCGATCGCCGACCGGGTGCGCCGGATCGAGGAACTGCCCGACGACGGACGCGCGGACGAGGACCGGGGCGCCGCCCTCGACCTCCTCACCGACCCGCACCGGACGCTGACGGAGCTGGAGGACGCGGTACTGACGGAGGCGGTGCGAGGCTTCCGGCGTAGCGCCGACTGGCAGGAACTGCTCGACGAGGTGATGGCGAAGTCGTTCCGGGCCGGATCGACGCCGCTGCACCGGGCGTACGCCGAGTACACCGGCGAGCAGCCGACACTGCGCGCGCTGCTCGCCCTGATCGAGGACGGCCGGCTGTGGGAGCTGGCGAAGCGGCTGCCGCTGTCCGAGGAGGCGGCCGCGGCTCAGGGACGGGTGTTCCGTGAGTTCGTACGGCCGACCCTGCACGGCTCGTTGAAGAGCATGGCGCTGGCCGAGCTGAACGAGCGTGGGCTGCTGCGCTGGGAGTTCTCCTGGGAGCGGTCCGCCATCCCGCGTCCGCCGCGGGACGCGGACGGGAACGAGACGGATCTCGACGAGGTGGTCGCCCCGGTGGTCACCGACGCGCCGGACACGACGGCCCTGCGGGCACTGCTCGCGCGGGAGCCCGAGCCCCAGGGAACGCCGCGAGGTGCGATGTGATCATCCTCTGGATCGTTCTGGGCGTCATCGGGGTGCCGTTGCTCGCCCTGGGCCTGTACTTCCTGAAGGCGATCGTGCAGGGCGCGATGGAGGGCTGGCGAGGGGCGGACGACGGCTCCGAGGAGGGCGCCGACCAGCCGTACGAGCTGCCGGCCGCGGCCGCCGCGCTGGGGATGCTGCCGCCCGAGGAGCAGAACAGGGGCTCCGCGGCGCCGGTCCCGGCGGTGCTGACTTCCGCCGTCGCGGCCGCCAAGCGGGGCGACTGGCAGCCGGCCGCGGACCTGCTGGACGCGACGGCCGCCGGGCAGGACTGGGAGAACCGGTCCTTCCACAGCTGGTGGCTCGCGGACCTGGCCGCTGATGACGACACCTGGCTGCTGGCCTGGGAGAACGCCCGCCCCGACGACCCGGGCGCCGCCCTGGTGAGGGCGCGCAGCACGGTGGCGCTGGCGGGGAAGATCCGTGGGGCGAAGCAGGCGAAGTACACCACCGCCGAGCAGTTCGCCGGTTTCCGTCGGCTCATGGAGCAGTCCCGCGAGCACCACGCGCGGGCGGCAAAACTCGCTGTCGAGGGCGACCCGGTGCCGTACATCGGGCGGATCTCGACCGCGCTGGGGCTCGGTGACCCGCACCTCGAGATGGAACGCATCTGGAAGGAGATCACCGCACGCGACCCGCACCACTACGAGGCGCACTACATAGCCCTCCAGTACTGGTGCGCGAAGTGGCGCGGTTCGGAGAAGCTGGCCCGGGACTTCGCGGCCGAGGCCGCGGAGAAGGCTCCGCCGGGCAGCCTGATGTCGGTCTTCCCGCTGATCGCGCACTTCGAGCACGACGAGTCGGACACGACGGACGCCGACCGTACGCCGCGGATGCGGGCCCTGGTCGACGCGCTGCTCGCGGACGTGGCAGCGGCGGACCCGGCCCATCCGCGGCTGGCCGAGGCACGGCACCTGCTGGCGTACTACCTGTCCCTCCAGGACCGGGACGAGGCCGCGGTGGAGCAGTTCCGGCTGGTCGACGGCTATGTGGAAGCGCTGCCGTGGCGATACCGGGCGGATCCGGCGGCGGCGTTCTGCCGGATGCGGGACCTCAGCGTGGGGAATCTGAACGGGGGCGAGGGCGAGGGGATTTCTGGCTGAGAGGGCCGGTCGGGGGTGGGCGGCGACTTGGGCGGACGGCCGGAATGCGGGTCGGGACGGACGCGTTGACGTGACGGGCCACGGCCACGCGTTCCGGCCGACACACGGTGCACGGTGCCGCCGCTCATCTCCCGCTCCCCGTGTCCTCACTTCCGTCTCCCCAGCCGCTCACGAAGGAGCCCGCATGCTGTTCGGCCGTACGCCCGTCCTGCCCACGCCCGAGCAGGCGTTGCAGGGCCGCCCGGAGCCGGTGTTCAGGGTCCCGGACCGGCACACGGTCCTCGGCACTCCGCTCCTGGGCCCCTACCCCGAGGGCTACGGGACGGCCGACTTCGGCATGGGCTGCTTCTGGGGCGCGGAACGCACATTCTGGAAGCTCCCGGTGGGCATCTGGACAACGCTGGTCGGCTACCAGGGCGGCCACACCGAGAACCCCACCTACGAGGAGGTCTGCTCGGGCCTCACGGGTCACGCCGAGGTGGTCCGGGTGGTGTACGACCCCGCCCTCATCTCGTACGAGCGCCTCCTGAAGACCTTCTGGGAGTCCCACAACCCGACGCAGGGCTTCCGCCATGGCAACGACGTGGGCACCCAGTACCGCTCGGCGATCCACACCCACACCCCCGAGCAGGCAGCACTGGCCGAGTCCTCCCGGACCGCCTACCAGCGGGTCCTCACGTATTCGGGCCACCGCACCATCACCGCGGAGATCCTCCCGGCCGAGACCCGCCCCTTCTATCCGGCGGAGAGCTACCACCAGCAGTACCTCTCGGGCAGCAAAAACCCGGGCGGGTACTGCGGGTTGGACGGGACGGGTGTCTCTTGCCCGATCGGCGTGGCGATGACGGATGGCTGAACCTCTGCCGCCGGACGTGGCAGCGACACTGCGTTCCCTGCTGGCCGGCTCAGACCCGGTGAGCGGCGCCCTGTCGGCCCAAGTTCCCCACACGCGGGTGGTGGGCAGGTGTGGCTGCGGTTGCGCAACGGTCGACTTGGAGGTGGACCGCACGGCGGTGGCTCCCGCTCCACCGCATGACAACCCGGCCGTCGAGGCGGGGTACGCCGATCCGCACTCGGCCGGTGTATTGGTCTGCACCGAGGACGGTTATCTGTCGCTCCTGGAGATCTACTCGGTCGCGGACGAGCCGGTCTCAGCGTGGCCGGACCCCCGCCACATCGAGCGATGAGCATCGGCAAGGCCGAAGGCTGACGTCGCTGGGCGGGCTCGGGTGGGCGCGGGTGGGCGCGGGTGGGCGCGGGTGGGTTTCGGAGCGTACGAAAAACGGCCCTTCGCCGAAAATCAGTGGCCGCCCCCACCGGCTCACCTCACGCTGTACGCCATGGAAGAACCATCACGCAGGATCCGCGCGGTCCACTCGGACTCCACGGTCACCGTCTACCAGGCGTACTCACGCGAAATCGGCCTGCCGGCTGCCCGCGACGGTCGTTTTCCCGCCGCGTGGAAGCGGGACAGGATGACGTGGATCAAGCCGTCGTTCCTGTGGATGATGTACCGCTGCGGCTGGGGTGCCAAGGAGGGGCAGGAGATCGTCCTCGCTGTGGAGATCAGTCGGGAGGGCTTCGACTGGGCGCTGCGCAACGCGTGTCTGTCCAGCTACGCCCGTGATGTGCACCCAGACCGGGTCGCCTGGCAACGTCAGTTGAAGCGTGCTCCCGCGCGCGTGCAGTGGGATCCCGAGCGGGATCTGCTCCTGCAACCCCTGCCGTACCGGTCCCTGCAACTGGGTCTCTCCGGCGAGGCCGCACGACGCTACGCCGACGAGTGGACGGTCTCCATACGCGACGTGACCCCGCTCGCCCACGAGATCCACGCCCTGGTCGGCAGCGGCGACCTGGGCTCCGCCGCCCGGCTGCTGCCGCAGGAACGGCCTTACCCCGTCGAGGACGAGGTCCTCGCCCCACTGCGCGGATGACGGGCTGGTCTCTGAACCCATGTCTCGCGGCTGTCCGCTGCGTGGCTACGGCAGTCCCCCGGGCACCGCTGCAACACCCTGTTCTCCAGTCCCCGCGACCCGGCCGCCCGGCCGTGAGGCTCAGCCTTGCTCGGGCGGCTCTTCCTGCACCGGTGCGCCGTGGCCGATGGTCATGGACCAGCGCACGGCTGAGGGTGCTTCGACCGAGACGACGCCGCCGCGGTCCGCCCCTGGCAGGGCCACCTCGTTCTGGACGGTGCTGCTCTCGTCGGCCACACATGGCTGCGAGAAGGAGACGTGGACGGACCGTACGGCGACCTTGATCTTCCCTTCGCCCTGACAGCGCACCGCGATGATGAGGGTCTGGCCCTTCCTGCCCTTGCTGAAGGCGAGACTGGCACCCCCGCTGATCATTTCCTGGCGACCGGCAAGAGTCTCACTGACGTCCAGCTCCGGCGGGGTCTGCACGGGGGGTTGTGCGGTGCTGGGCGCGGAGGTCGCCGTCGCCGGCACGGCCGGGGAGGAATGCCGAGGCTGAGCGGCCTGCCTGGCGGCGTCCGGATGATCTGTTGTGCATGCGGCGGCGGGAACGATCATCGCAGCACACAGGAGACTGAGTCCTGTTGCGCGGGTCCAGCGCGGCATACGGGTCCTTCCACAGGGATCGTGCGGAGGATGGCGTGGTCGCTGCGATCATGTCACTCCTGGACACGGGCCCCCGACTTCCTCTCAAGACCCTTCAAGAACCTTGCCGCTCAGCGCGACCGGAGAAACCGAACGAAACCACAACGATGAGTTCGGTGGCCGCCCGCAGTCCCAGCTCTGTGAACGAGCGAAAGGGAGCGGGCATGGGTGAGCTGATGCAGGTGGCGGACGGGGTCTGGGTGCGGCAGAGCGGGTGGGTCTGGTCCAACTCGGTCGTGGTGCGCGGGGACGAGGGGCTGGTCCTGGTCGATCCCGGCATCCACGGCGCCGAGCTGGACCGGCTCGCCGACGACGTGGCCGAGCTCGGTGTGCCGGTGGTCGCCGGGTTCTCCACCCATCCCCACTGGGACCACCTGCTCTGGCACCCCCGGTTCGGTGACGTGCCGCGCTACGCCACGCCCGCCTGCGCCCACCTCGCCGAACAGGCCCGGGAACGGGCGCAGGCAATGGCGGCGCAGAGCGCGGCCGGCGTTCCTCTCGACCTGGTCGCGCTCCTGACCCCGCTGCCTGCGGACGGCAGTCCGCTGCCGGGCGAGGTCATCGAGCATCGAGCGCACGCCATCGGCCACGCCGCGCTCCTGCTCTCGGACCGCGGTGTCCTGCTCGTCGGCGACATGCTCTCCGACGTGCTGATCCCGCTCCTCGACATCCGTCAGGACGATCAGCTCAGCGCCTACGAGTCAGCGCTGGACCTTCTCGAGGAGGCCGCGGCCCACGCCGACGTCGTCGTCCCCGGCCACGGCGCTCTCGCCGGAGGCAGCGAGGTGACGGCCCGCCTCACCGCCGACCGCGCCTACATCGCCGCCCTGCGGCGGGGAGAGGAACCGGCCGACGCCCGCCTCGCGGCCGCGGAATGGCTGGCCGTCCCCCACCGCTCCAACCTGGAGCAGGCGCGGGTGCGGAAACAGCGAGAACAGCGAGAACAGCGAGAACAGCGAGAACAGTAGGAGGACCGGCCGGCTCTCCCGCGCGTCAGTCCTTCGCCCGCTCCGGCAGCTTCCAGCCCGGGCGGGGGAAGTGGCAGGTGTAGCCGTCGGGGTAGCGCTGGAGGTAGTCCTGGTGCTCCGGTTCGGCCTCCCAGAAGGGGCCGACCGGCTCGACCTCGGTGACGACCTTGCCGGGCCACAGGCCGGACGCGTCCACGTCCGCGATCGTGTCCTCGGCGATCCGCTTCTGCTCGTCGTCGACGTAGTAGATCGCCGAGCGGTAGCTGAGGCCGATGTCGTTGCCCTGGCGGTTCTTGGTGCTCGGGTCGTGGATCTGGAAGAAGAACTCCAGGAGGGCCCGGTAGTCGGTCCGCTCGGGGTCGTAGAGGATCTCGATGGCCTCCGCGTGGGTGCCGTGGTTGCGGTACGTCGCGTTCGGCACGTCGCCCCCGGTGTATCCGACCCGGGTCGCCGTCACACCGGGAAGACGGCGGATCAGCTCCTCCATCCCCCAGAAGCATCCGCCCGCCAGCACGGCCCTCTGCGTCTGCGCAGCCATTGCCGCTCCTCCCATATCAGTCCGCTCGGTCACTCGAGGCGCTCGGCCCACCTCTCACCGGCAGTCCACGCCCACTGTGCTCAACGCGGGAAGGGTCCCGCGGATTCCGCCTCCCTGTGCCGCCGTACGGCATCCCATGCATCCCAAACGCCGCCTGTCCGTCATTCGGCCTCCGCCGAAAAGGAGCCCTGGCCGCGGACACCCTGTCCTACGATCCCCGCATGCTGATTCGTCGGACATTACGGATGATCGTCGTACTCGCCGTAACCCTCGTCGGAGCGGTCGGGGGCGGTGTGGGCACGGCCCAGGCCGAAGGAAGCGGAAGCGGATCCACTTACGACCGGCAGTTGCTGTTCTACAACCACTCCTACGGTGTGCTCGACCGGGAGACCGCCGATGCCATCGAGCACTCCGACTACCTGAAGGACTTCGCGAGCTTCGAGGTCCGCACCACGACCGGTTCCGGCGGGCAGACCTGGACCGGCCGCTATCTGCGGGGGCGCGAGACCTACCTGGAGCTGTTCGGGGTCGGTGACCTCCCCGGCCCGGACGGCACGCTCGGCGCCGCCGGACTGGGCGTGTCGACCGAACGGGACGGCGACCTGGCCACCGTCGCCGAGCGCATGAAGAGCGAGGGCGCCACCCCCGTCGAGTTCCTCCAGACCCGGGACTTCGGTGACGGGGTGCCCGTGCCGTGGTTCGACGCGCTGCTCACCGCCACCGAGTACGACGCCTTCCAGGCCTGGGCGATGGAGTACCGGCCGGAGTACTTCGCCGATCCCCGCAGCAACACCGAGCCGGCGAGCTTTCCCGGCGATGTCGGCAGGGAGCGCTATCTCTCCGACGACTACCGCAACCACCTGATGCGTGACATCACCTCGGTCCACCTCGCCGTCACCGAGGGCGACCTCGCCGACACCGTGCCGCTGCTGCGGGCCGGCGGGTTCAGCGTGCGGACCGTCGCCGGCGGTGGCGTGGTCGCGGAGGGCGGCGGCACCACGATCCGGCTCGACGCCGTGCCGCGCGCGCAGGCCGGGTTGCAGCGGGTCACCCTGTCCCTCAACCGGCCCGTGAAGGACCGGCACGTGGAGCAGATCGGCAACTCGACGCTCACCGTCGGACCCGGCAGCCACGCGGTGTGGACCTTCCCGGCCAACGGCACCCCGTAGAAGGGCAGCAAGTATCGGGGGCGGCTCACTGCCCCCCAAAAAAGGAAAGCCGCCGTACGCCGAAGGGCCCCGGCAGCTCGCCGGGGCCCTCCACTCAAGCGGTAGGTGTCAGATCGTCGCCGTGTCGATCACGAACCGGTACCGCACGTCGCTGTTGACGACCCGCTCGTACGCCTCGTTGATCTCGGACGCGGCGATCAGCTCGATCTCCGCGCCGATGCCGTGCGAGGCACAGAAGTCCAGCATCTCCTGGGTCTCGGCGATGCCGCCGATCGCCGAACCGGCAAGGGTCTTGCTGCCGCCGATGAGGGAGAACAGGTTCAGGGAGACCGGCTCCTCGGGGGCGCCCACGTTCACCAGGGCGCCGCCCGCCTTGAGCAGGCCGAGGTACGCGCCGAAGTCCAGCGGGGCCGACACCGTGGAGAGGATCAGGTCGAAGCTGCCCGCCAGCTCCTTGAAGGTATTCTCGTCGCTGGTCGCGTAGTAGTGGTCGGCGCCCAGCTTCAGGCCGTCGTCCTTCTTGCGCAGGGACTGCGACAGGACGGTGACCTCGGCACCCAGCGCGTGCGCGATCTTGACGCCCATGTGGCCGAGGCCGCCCAGGCCGATCACGGCGACCTTCTTGCCAGGCCCTGCACCCCACTTCTTGAGCGGGGAGTACGTGGTGATGCCGGCGCACAGCAGCGGAGCGGCCTCGTCGAGAGCCAGGCCCTCGGGGATGCCGACCACGAAGTTCTCGTCGACGACGACCTTCTCGGAGTAGCCGCCGTAGGTGGGCTCGCCATCCTTGCCGACGGCGTTGTATGTGCCGACGTTGCCGCCGGTGCAGTGCTGCTCCAGGCCGGCCTTGCAGTTCTCGCACTCACGGCAGGAGTCGACGAGACAGCCGACGCCCACGCGGTCGCCGACCTTGAACCTGGTGACACCGGGGCCGACCTCGGAGACCACGCCCGCGATCTCGTGGCCCGGGACCATCGGGAAGATGGCCTCGCCCCAGCCCTCGCGGGCCTGGTGGATGTCGGAGTGGCAGATACCGGCGAACTTGATGTCGATCAGGATGTCGTGCTCGCGGACCGCCCGGCGCTCGATGGTGGTGCGCTCCAGGGGGGCCTTGGCGGCGGGGGCGGCGTATGCGGCAACAGTGGTCATGAGGGTGGTTCTCCTCGAAGGGGGGTGCGCGCCCGGCTGCCTTCTGTCGTGTTCCATCCGTCCGGGCACGATGTACAGCGTGCCCGGAGAACCGGCATCCACCCAGGTCACCGCTCAGCCTACGTTCGCTGTGCCTACTACTGGCGGGGACAGGATCGTGTGCGTACGACCGTGAATACTTGACGTATGGACGAGATGGCCGAGGAACGCACCGGAGGCGGCTCACTGGACCGGCGTGCCGAGCTCAGCGAGTTTCTGCGCACCCGGCGGGCCCGGCTGAAGCCGGAGGACGTGGGGCTGCCGGAGTTCGGGCGGCACCGCCGGGTGCCCGGGCTGCGGCGCGAGGAGCTGGCGCAGCTGGCGGGCGTCTCCGTGGCGTACTACACCCGCCTTGAGCAGGGCAACGGGCGCAACGTCTCGGCGGAGGTCCTGAACGCGATCGCCCGCGCGCTGCGGCTGAGCGACGCCGAGCAGGCGCACCTGACGCATCTGGCGAAGCCGAAGCAGCACAAGAAGAAGACGGGCGCGCGGACCGAGCAGGTGCGCGGGCCGCTGCGCCAGCTGCTGGACTCGATCGAGGTCCCGGCGTACGTCTCGGGGCGCCGGTCGGACATCCTCGCCTGGAACCGGATGGCGGCGGCGGTCTTCGGGGACTGGTCGGAGCTGCCGGTGGCGGAGCGGAACTGGGCCCGGCTGGTGTTCCTGAGGCCGGAGTACCGGGATCTCTTCGTGGACTGGGACCAGAAGGCGTACGACATGGTCAGCTATCTGCGGATGGACGCCGGCTGCCACCCCGACGACCCGCTGCTGTCGACGCTGGTCGGTGAGCTCTCGCTGAAGAGCGAGGAGTTCCGGCGGCTGTGGGCCACGCACGACGTCAAGGAGAAGGGCTACGGCGTCAAGCGCCTCCGGCATCCGCTGGTCGGCGACCTGGTCCTGAACTTCGAGTCCTTCCGCCTGTCCGACGGCACCGACCAGGCCCTGATCACCTACCACGCGGAACCGGGCTCCCCCTCGGCGGAAGCCCTGCGTCTCCTGGCCAGCTGGGGCGCGGACGCGACCCGGGCGGGGGAGTCGGCGCGGCCCTGAGCAAGCCCGCCACCCTCCCCCTCTTCCGTCTCAGCCCCGATACGGCGGCGCCGCCCCCCACGTCCACACGGGTACCGGCTGTTCCGTCGGCGGCTTCGCGTCCGGGCCCGAGAAGTGGACCGCGAGACGGGTGCCCCACTCCACGTACGCGAGGAACGCCGAGCGGAACTCCGGGTCGGTGGGCAGGCCGGCCTCGTCGGCCGCGTCCTGGATGAGGTTCACCCAGCGGCGGCGCTGCGGCTCGGTGATCCCGCGCCCCAGGTGCTTGGCGACCATGTGGCCGTGTCCGCCCTGCGTCTCCGAGTAGGCGGGCGGTCCGCCGAAGACCTCGGTGAGCCAGAGCGCCACGTGCTCGGCGTGCTCCGGGGCCAGGCCCTCGAACACCGGGGCCAGGAGGTCGTCGGCGAGGACCTTCTCGTAGAAGACCGTGGTGAGCCGGGAGAAGGCCTCCGCGCCGCCCGCCCAGGCGAACAGCGTGGGGACGGCGGCGCCCCGGCCACGGACCGCCGTCGGCTTGTAGTGCCGCATCTCCTCGATGTTCTCGATGTACGGCCGGATGTCGGCGAGGAAGTCCGGGAACAGCTCCGACTTGCGGAAGCCCTCCAGGTGGTCCTCGGTCGACGTCCAGGTGATGCGCAGCACGTAGTGCTCGAAGTCCTCCTCGCAGCGCGCCAGTTCGTAGTCGACGCACTGCGGGGCCGCCGCCAGCTTGGCCGAGGCGTGGGTGTAGGCGGACAGGAACTCCGCCGAGCGGTCTTCCGGGATGCGGTAGCGGATGTACTCGACGGTCTCTGTGGTCATACGGCCACTCAAACACGAACGCCCGCCGGAAGCTGTGCTTCCGGCGGGCGCCCTGGTCAGCGCTGCCTACAGGTCACTTCCCGTAGTACGCGTTGTAGATCGAGATCGTCGACTTGTTGCCCTTCTTGTCGGCGATCTTGGCGTGGAAGGAGATGGCCTTGCCCTTCGCCGGGTTCTTCACGGTGATCTTGCCGCCCGTGACCGTGACCTTCTTCCAGGTCTGGCCGTAGTCGTACGACACGTACACCGACAGGGACTTCAGGTTCGAGCCCTTGGCGGCGCCCTCGACCGTCAGCGGGATCTTGACGGTCTTGCCCGCCTCGACCCGGTTGTCCGAACCCGTCTTCGCGTTGAAGCGGACCATGGAGGCCGGGAGGGTGGCCGCCCCGTCGCCGGTCGGCTTCTTCGACTTGAACTCCCAGCTCGCGTCGATGCGGGTGGAGGCCGCCGCGACCTTGACGCTGCGCTTGACCGACGTGGTCAGCTTGTACTTGGCCTCGCCGGACGGGACCGTGAACTCCTTGCCGCCGAACAGCGGGTCGTCGTTCGTGCCGACCTTGACGCCGTTGCGGTACAGGCTGGTGCTGACCGCGGTGAAGTCGGAGGAACCGGCGTGGCCGGCCCCGTCTGCGAACAGCGGCACAATGCCGTAGATCGCGTTCTCGTAGCGGAAGAGCCCGTAGTACTTGTTCAGGTGCGGGCCGAAGACCGCCGTGTTGAAGGTCTTCGAGTACTTCTGGCCCGCCTTGAAGGTCTGCGCGTCGTCCAGGCTGTAGTAGGCCTCCGTGATCGGGAAGCCGTCCGCGTCCTTGCCCTTGTACTGCGAGAGGTCGAACGACCACTTGATCTTGTCCACCGTCGACAGGTACAGCGTGCGGGTGCTCGGCAGTTTCTGCTCGAACGCCATGCCGAGGGTGAAGTCGGTCGGGAAGAAGCCCATCACGGTCATCGCGCCGGTCTTGCCGGAGGCACCCGAACCGAGGGTGTTCTTCACGGTGGCGAGCTCGCCCGCCTTGAAGTGCCGGACCTTGTCGCCCTGGAGCTTCTTGACGTCGGCCGTGGTGGCCACGTCGTACTCGGTCTGGTCACCCTTGGTCCACTGACCGCTCCAGGTCTGGTGCAGACCGGAGACGTCGCCGCCGAGCGGGGCCACGCGGACGCCCTCGAAGGACTGCAGACCGACGCTGAAGCCGATGCCCGCCGCGTCGTAGTTGTAGCTGATCACGCCGAGCTGCTGCTTGGCCTGCGCGTCCGGGACGGTGATGTCGGACGTCTTGGTCTTGCGGGCGTCGATCGTCACGGAGACGTTCTTGGTGACGTCCAGCTTGGGCTGGACCAGCCAGTCCACGCCGCCCTCGAAGTTCACGAAGTCCTTGGCGATCCAGGCGTCCAGCAGGTAGCTGCCCTTGGGGACGCGCATCGTCGTCGTACCGGAGGGCGAGACGGTGACCTGGTAGCCGCGGCCCTCGCCGAGACCCGAGAAGCCGTAGAGGATGGTGTTGTAGTCGGCGGTCGGCTTTCCGTCACGGCCGATGTGGTTGATCGTGACGTCGTACGACTCGATCTCGCGCTGGACCGCGGCCGCGGTGCGGACGGTCTGACCGGCGCCGGTCGCCGTCACGTACGCCGAGTAGGCACCGTCCAGCGTGCCGCCCAGCTTGGTGTTCACCGTGACGTCGACGGAGGCCTTGCCGCCCGCCGGAACCGTCACCGTGGTCGCCGCCAGCTTGAAGAAGCCCGCCGGAGCCGCCTGCCCCTTCGGATCGGTCGCCGTCGACGCCAGCTTCAGCGTCACGTCCTTCGTCCCGAGATTGCGGTAGGTCAGCTGCTTGGTGACCGGCTTGTCGTCGGTGTGCGGCCACTGCTGGGTGCCGAAGCTCACCGACACGGGCTCGGCGATCACGGTCTGCTTGATGGCCTTGTCGACCTGGATACGACCCGAACCCTGCTGGAACGGCGTGTACTTGCCACCCTTCGTCGAACCCGTCAGGGCGCCCT